>CAZSVE010000159.1:0-1519 GCA_964610175.1 uncultured Thiotrichales bacterium | reverse complement strand
CGTTTTCTTCGAAGGTTATCCGCAGCTTTGTTTCCGATGGCAGGGAAAGACGATTCAAGACGGGCTGGAGTTCGGATAGTGTTGTATTGATTGTTGTTTGCATATTGTTTCTCCCTGTATGGCTGATGATCCGTGCGCCCCCCATCGGGGGGCGCACTCTATAAATTCCGGCTCCGCCGGAATTTATCAGGTATGCCGCCTATCCAACTCCGCAATCACACCTTCTGGGCCGCCACCGGGATTACCGTTCCCGGTCCGAAGATGGCGGAAGCCCCGTGCTTATACACAGATAATCATAGTCCTGGGTGGGGATCACCCCTCCCATCACCACCATGATATCTTCTCTGTCCAATCCCTTTAGTTCCTTCACCAACTCCGGCAACAGGGTTTTGTGGCGGGGTCTTTGGTGTTCATGCCGATGATGTGGGCGTTGTTTTCCACGGCCTGTCTCGCTACCTCACCCGGGGTCTGGAAGAGGGCGCCGATGTCTGCCCGTCGAAACCGAGGTCCGCGAAGGCGGTGACCACCACCTTGGCGCCCCCCCGGTCGTGGCCATCCTGGCCAAGTGTGATCGACCTTTTCATTTACTGTGATCCGGCCTTTGCGTCAGCGTCGAACCCGCCGAAGTTTGGGCCGATTTGCTGTAACGGCTATCTCGAAGGACTCTCGATGTAGCCAATGCCACGCGGCGCGAGGTCGCCTCTGAGAGCGTTGCTCGTTGCGATAGTGCCGATCCGGCGGCGATTTCCGCTGATTTACTCAAGCTGCTGTCTCTGAGAACTTTCGACGCAGCCGATGCAATAAGCTCGCTCGTGTTCTCTCTATTACTGGTCATTATTGGTAATCTCTGTTTTGCCTTTCAGGTGTTCCACCAGTTGCATGGGCGATGTGTCGTTCAATACAACAAAAGCAATCGCGGATAAAAGGATTGCAAACAGCATCGCGCCGGCGGTGCCTCCCGCGATATTGACCCAAAATTGCGGCCAGAAGCGCCTGGATTTCTTGATCTCACGAATAATGAGACCTTCCTCGGTTTCTTTTTTATGTTCTTCGATAATCGATCCAAGAACCTCTTTCGAATACTCACGCAAGCGGTTTTCCGCATTTTTCCTGACACGTAGGAGCGTCTTTTCCGTTTGCTGCTCGTACCAATTCCTTATTTCATCGGGGTTTGGTGGTTTTCCATTGTTATCTTCGTGGTGTCCCGTCCATTCGATTCGTTGTTCTTCAATAGATGCGAATGTAACAAGACCGAGGAGCCAGTGCTCCTCCGACTCGTCCACCAACTTTCTGTACAGCTCATCCGATGTCGATAATTTGATTGCCACAATACTCTTTGCTACGTAACCGTTCAAACCCTACCCTCGTCCCGCAACTCCCGTCCCACGCCCCCAAGCGCGAAACCCCATAAAAAACACCCCTCCCAGCCTCGCCGGAAAGGGCGTCTTCTCATCTTACTTACGCATGCCTCCTCTCCAACTCAGCAATCACCTTCTGAGCCGCAACCGGAATCACCGTT
>CAZSVE010000158.1:0-1682 GCA_964610175.1 uncultured Thiotrichales bacterium | reverse complement strand
ACCCCATTGCGACAACGGGGAGGGGGTGGCTTTTGCCTCCCCCTTACCCACTAGGGAGATCCCCCAGTAGGCCAGCCCGGCAATCAGGGCCGGTATCTTCATATCGGAAAGGCCATTCAACCCCTGGCCCCCCACCGTACGAAGACCGTCGACGATGACGAAAAGGCCGACCAGTACGATGAGCGGGGATGCCAGTGGCAGGAGCGCCCGGGCCTCTCGGGTCTCGGAGCCGACGAACAACACCACGATCCACCCCGGAAACAGCCAAAAGAGCGCAATCAACGGCAAGAGTAAAAGAAACAGAATCACGACACTGCCGTTCAGGGCACGCCACATGCCCGGATGGCCACATCGAGCGGAGGCAACGGCAACGCGCACGGTAGCTATCTCCGCCACTGCCGACGATAGCGTATAACTCACCATGACGATGGTTTGTAGCGCTATTGCATGGATCTAGACCGCTTGAATGCCGATCCAACCGGCGAGCAGGGCAAAAACGGAAAAAATAGTATTGATTACCAACAGCTCCAGGCTCTTCGGCCAGCCGATCCGAAGGAATTTCCCGAGTATATCCCGGCTCGGCCTCCAGACACGCCCGATCAAGAGACTTCTGGGGAATCGACGGAAATCGAAGATGCTGAAAAAGAACACCGTGTGCCCGATACCATAGACGATAATACTCGCCAGCCCCGCGCCCGCGATACCCAGTTCGGGGAAACCGAACTTCCCGAAGATCAACCCATAGTCCAGAACGATATTGAGCCCCACCTCCAGCCAGGTGATGAGGGCGATGATCCCGGTGCGATGCATGGCGGTCAGGGCCAGGGCAAACCCGTACCTGGCTAACATGGGGAATAGGGACCATAGGTAATAGTCCATGTATTGCCCGGCCATCCGCGCCAGGAGTGGGTCCTGCCCGGTCAAAAGAAGGATGGGTGTGGTGTTCCACAACACAACGCAAGCCGGAACGAACAGGATACCGCACACCCACAGGTTTTGGCGGATAATTTTCGATGGTATCCGCGACTGTGGACATTCCGTACCACACCTGCGAGATACGAGCACCAACATCGGGAATATCATTCCCCATCCGATGACCAGAATGATATTGCAGATAGAAAGGGCAAGTCCCGCGGCACCCAAGGCTTCCGGGCTGAAATGTCCCAACATGATGCTATCGGTTACGCCAATCAGCATCGACCCCATATATCCGATACCAAGGGGCAAAGCGGTTTGCAGGGTGACACGAAGGTCGGCCAGGGCCGGGAATTTCGATTCCGGTTTATCTGTCATTGGCCAAGGACATCGCACACTGGTACGGTGAGGTTCATCATGTCCAATTGTGCGAAGTCCGGCGAGATCACTTTCCCTGGCGGGTGGCGCGAAGAACAGGGATGCAGACAATCCACGCAACCACCATGTTCACCACCGATGGGAGATAGATCGATAATTTCTCCTTCGATCGATTCGCCGCGATAGTCGGCGACCAGCACGCCGATCCGGGCCAAGGCATACCAGTTGTCTCTATTGAATGCATGGTACATGCGTTCGGCAAGTCGGGGGGCCATGGTGTTCGTCTGCATTCGAGGTGGAAGGAGTCGGGAGATTAAAACCGGGGTATTTCAATTTGGCCTCCTCAAAAAAATTTGTGGGTCGGTATTTGACATAAACAAACACAGCTT
>CAZSVE010000157.1:0-1717 GCA_964610175.1 uncultured Thiotrichales bacterium | reverse complement strand
GATCGACAGTTCAAGGAAAACGCTCTGGAATTCAAAGAGACCGACCGTAGACTCAAGGAACTCGAGCATATCGTCCGGGAGCAAAGCCGTCAGATCGACAAGCAAACCTACCAGATCGAGAAACAGGGCCAACAGATCGGCGGCATCGGCGACAAGTTCGGTTACTTCACCGAAGGCATGGCCCTGCCCTCCATGGAGCGTATTCTCATGGAGCGCTTCAAGATGACCTTCATCATGCCGCGGGTGCGCATTCGCAAAGATGGCAAGACCATCGAAATCGACGTGTTGGCCTATGCCAATGACGATGTCGACCTGGCGGTGGTGGTGGAAGTGAAAAGCCGGGTAAAGAACGACGCCATCGAACAGTTGCGAAAGCTGATGACACAGTTTCGCGAATTCTACCCCGAACACCGGGACAAGGGATTGGTGGGCATTCTGGCGGGTGTGGACTGGGACCGGGGCATTGCGGAAAAGGCACGGGAGGTGGGATTTTCGACGGCAGCCATCCGGGACGAGATCTTCGAGTTGACCGCTCCGGAGGGGTTCGAAGCGCGTAGGTGGTAACCGGAATTGCGCGTTCCGATGCGGGTGCGCTTCGGGTGGAAATAAAAATTGCCTCTTCGATAAATTTTTTGGATAACGGCCAAACCACCCACACGATGGTGGTAGCCCGGTATCATCGCCCTGGTAAGGTCGTAATCACCCACGGACAGCCATCAGGGCAGCCTTTTCGCGATGACATCCATGAGTGCCCCACCGATATCGAGTCCGTGGCAAGCATCCAGCTCCCGGATGCAGGTGGGGCTGGTCACGTTGATTTCCGTGAGATAATCCCCGATCACATCGATCCCCACGAACAACAACCCCTTGTCGCGCAAGGCGGGGCCCACCTGCTCGCATATCCATCTATCCCGCTCCGTCAACGCCACCCCTATCCCCTGCCCGCCCACCGCCAGGTTGCCACGCGTCTCTCCCGCCGGTGGAATGCGGGCCAGGGCATAGGGGATGGCTTCCCCGTCGACGACAAGGATCCGCTTGTCGCCGTCCCGGATTTCCGGGATGAAGCGCTGCGCCATGGCAAAACGGTCACCATTTCCAGTCAGGGTTTCCAGGATCACATTGGTGTTCGGGTCATCGCGACGAATCCGAAATACCGAGGCACCTCCCATGCCATCCAGGGGTTTCACGATAATATCCCCTTGTTCCACGAGAAATTCCCGAAGCGCTTCCCCGCGGCGGGTAACCAGGGTCGGCGGACAGCATTGGGGAAACCAAGCCGTGTAGAGTTTCTCATTGGCATCCCGCAGGCCCCCCGGGCGATTCACCACCAGGACCCCGGACGCCTCGGCGCGCTCCAACAAATAGGTAACATAGATATATTCCATGTCGAAGGGCGGATCCTTGCGCATCAAAATCACATCCAAGGTACACAGCTCCCTTCGGGATGCCTGGGACAGCGTAAACCAGTCCTTTGCATCATCGCGAACCGTCAGCTCCCTCATATGGGCGTAGGGCACCCCATCCCGGATGGCGAGATCATCCAGTGTCATGTGGAACAACCGCCATCCTCTGGCCTGGGCCGCCAACAACATGGCAAAACTGCTATCTTTCTTGATATCGATAGTACGGATATGATCCATCACCATACCGAGTTCGATGGCGCGCAAGTGATCTACCTCCCTCCGGCGGGCCCGAAACCACGAAACAGCAAGAGAAA
>CAZSVE010000156.1:0-1787 GCA_964610175.1 uncultured Thiotrichales bacterium | reverse complement strand
CAGATTAAGAACGACTACTATGCCTCATCTAACCAACCAGAGATAGAACTAAGTATGCTTTACCCGGATGAGCCGAAAAATGTTCAAATAATCGCCAATTCCATGCCTTTGATGTCATTCCTCGACGATAATCCCTTTCGGTATAAGTCTCCTGCCTCGTTACCTCGATTTCTCGGATTCTTCGTTTTTCCGATACATGAACAACTTCACACGCTGAAATTGATCGGCATAGCTGCGGCTCTTTCCCTTTTCAGTGTAAGCGACCCACTACTTACGCCGACCTCTCCTTTTAAGAACGTTTCGGAATATTGATCGAACGGGAGAACCTGGAGCGGAAAAACCAACGATTGGCCCGCCTGTCACAACTGGCCAAATGTAAGATACTGCTCCTCGACGATTGGGGGTATTCAAAAAATCACCGCGCCCCAACGGGCCGACCTCATGGAGGTAATCGAAGATCGTCACGGCCTACGCTCCACTCTGGTCGCCAGTCAACTTCCCGCCGACCTCTGGCATGACTTACATTGGGGAAGCAACCCTCGCCGCCATTCTGGAGCGACTGATCCACAACGCTTACCGACTCTCGCTACCGGGTGAATCTATGCGC
This sequence comes from uncultured Thiotrichales bacterium, assembly GCA_964610175.1. GTDB lineage: Bacteria > Pseudomonadota > Gammaproteobacteria > HK1 > HK1 > CAZSVE01. The sequence goes on along the minus strand of CAZSVE010000156.1, from coordinate 1,180 downwards.
CGATAGATCAGCCAAACTCTCTCTAATCTCTCAAACTCCAAATGAGGGAAAATTGACCATCGCGACCGATCGAAGTAAAAATCAGATACCAGTCGCGCTCAGCTCGGGAAATCGGTCACGATGAACGGAATCACCGGTCACCTTCGTCGGAATGCGCATAAGAGGATAAAGGAATGGGTCAAGGAGAATTCGCCATTTGCCAGACCGGGAGGTTCATAGATGGTCTAAATAGGCGGTTACCGGGACATTACACAACTACTATGGAGTGATGTGGAACGGAAAATCACTAACCACCTGTTTTCGATGGGTTATCATAACTGCGTTCAAATGGCGTAACAGAAGAAAGAGGTGGCAAGCGAAGAAACTTCACGTAGGAGAGTCTTTACAAAGGAATCAAGCGACTCGGAGTACCAATCCCATGCATAGTGGAGGAAAAGGGACAGTATGTGGTATATGACGTATAGGTAATCACTTGCGCGAAAGCGAGTACAACCGAGGAACCGAATACGGGAAAACTGCACGTCCGGGTCTTCTGTGCGGGGGGCGTCCAGTGGCGAGCATCCCTACCGCAAATGCCCTTAGCAATCTACCTGTCCCAAAATCTCCCACAAATCTTTTTGAGGATGCCAAAAAAACAAGCTCTGACCCAGATTTTGAAAAACAGTTCACATTAACAACCACGCCTTAATATTTCTCCAGGTTCATTTTGAGACAATGCCGTTTCTTATGCTGCGTGATGAGCAATGGACAGGTATCAAAGACATATTGCTAGGTAAAAGGTTTCCGGAAAAAGCGATGTCAGATAGCACGACGGTTCATGCCCACCAGCACGCGATCAGAACTAAGAAACTCGGCTTATAGGATTCCGATCGTTCTTATAGTGGGATTGAAACCAATCATCCACCTTATCAGCAATGCGCTTGGAAAGCTTATTGGTGCCAAACAAACCGATATTGGAGGTAGTAGCTGTCTTACTTGGGAAGGTACCCGATGCTGAAGCGGTAATAATTTCTGCCTTGGAGAGAGGATAGAGAAACCATGCAAGCGAAATCACTTATCCCTATCCGAACCAAAAATCACCTCGTGCCATGGGAAACTTGCTATTCACTTTTCAACTATAGTCTCTTTGGCTCTTCCCCAGATCGTGTGGGTAAAGTGAATAAAATAGTGAAAGGCCCCC
>CAZSVE010000155.1:0-1852 GCA_964610175.1 uncultured Thiotrichales bacterium | reverse complement strand
ACGGCTCACCCTCTCCAACACCCCTTCAGGCTCATCTCTCAATTGGAAAGGACTGGTTTGCATTCTTTTGGTACAGGGGCGGAGTATTTGCATCAGTTTGATGCGCAAGACAATGCAGGACTACATTACAATACGGTATTATTACAATTGGCATATTTTTTGCTCATTGTAAGGGCTGTCGCGTAATATTCCGATCCCTCATGAACAGTTTTGTCGACAAGAGACGATTACCTGTCTGTATTTCAAGCTAATTTACCTTTTGTAAGGAGAACCCGATAATGTCTGGAGATAATGTTCTCGGTATGATGAAGGAGAAGGACGTAAAGTTCGTGGACTTGCGTTTTACCGATACACGAGGCAAGGAGCAGCACGTTACGGTACCGGCCACTATGGTGGATGTCGATTTCTTCGAGGATGGCAAGATGTTCGATGGGTCCAGTATCGCGGGTTGGAAGGGGATACATGAGTCCGATATGTGTCTCATGCCGCAACCCGATACGGCGGTGCTCGATCCGTTTACCGATGAATCGACGCTGATATTGCGTTGCGATATCCTCGAACCGAATACCATGGAGGGGTATGAGCGGGATCCGCGATCCCTGGCCAAACGCGCCGAGATCTATCTCAAATCCACCGATATTGCCGATGCCGTGTATTTTGGCCCCGAACCGGAGTTTTTCGTGTTCGACGATATACGTTGGGGGGCCAATATCAACGGGAGTTTTTATAAAGTCGATTCCGAAGAGGCGGAGTGGAATTCCGAGCGGGTATACGAAGACGGAAATATCGGTCACCGGCCAACCGTGAAAGGCGGTTATTTTCCGGTTCCTCCAGTGGACTCCCTGCAGGATATCCGTGCCGCCATGTGTCTGGCGTTGGAGGAAATGGGTGTCACCGTGGAGGTGCACCACCACGAAGTTGCCACAGCCGGGCAAAATGAGATCGGCACCCGTTTCGACACCCTGGTGCGTAAGGCCGATGAGGTACAGATCCTGAAGTATGTGGTTATGAACGTGGCCCATGCCTATGGAAAAACCGCCACTTTCATGCCTAAACCGCTGGTGGGTGACAACGGCAGTGGAATGCATGTGCACCAATCCCTATCCAAGGGTGGCAATAACGTATTCGCGGGTGAGAAATACGCCGGTCTCTCCCAGGAAGCTTTGTGGTACATCGGTGGAATCTTCAAGCATGCCCGGGCACTGAATGCATTCACTAACGCGGGCACCAATAGCTATAAACGTCTGGTTCCCGGATTCGAGGCGCCGGTATTGCTTGCCTATTCCGCGCGTAATCGTTCCGCTTCGGTGCGGATTCCCCACGTCATGAGCCCGAAGGCCCGTCGCGTCGAGGTTCGCTTTCCGGATTCCAATGGCAATCCGTATCTTGCCTTCTCCGCCATGTTGATGGCAGGTCTGGATGGGATTCAGAACAAGATCGACCCCGGTGCGCCATTCGATAAAGACCTTTATGATTTGCCCCCGGAGGAAGAGAAGGCCATTTCCACGGTGTGCAGCGCCTTGGATCAGGCATTGGATGCCCTGGATGCCGACCGGAAATTCCTGACAGCGGGTGGTGTGTTCACTGACAGCATGATCGACGGTTATCTCGAACTGAAGGCGGACGAGGTTACCAGGTTGCGGATGTCGACCCATCCCGTGGAATTCGATATGTATTACAGCCTGTGAGAATTCGAAATTGCTTTCTGGCAGGTTCCCAAGCTTGATTTGTTTATTTCCCGCTCGGCTTCACAATTGGATCAAGCCTTACAAGGCGCCAATCTCACTTTATCGACATCGGATTTAGGTGGACCCCAACCCTTGGACAGGATCTGGGAGGAAATAAGCTCTGA
>CAZSVE010000154.1:0-1960 GCA_964610175.1 uncultured Thiotrichales bacterium | reverse complement strand
CGGGCAAGAACGATAAACTGGTGAAAGTTTCACCGATTCTTGAACGCTATGGGGATTTTTCTGCCCTCCTTGATATATCCACAGAGGACGTAATAGCATTCAAGAGCCTTCGGCAATCAGAAACAACGGGCCGGCCATTGGGTAACGAACAATGGATTGAAAAGCTGGAGAGACTGACCGGCAGGGCACTAAAACCTCGAAAGCGTGGACCCAAGAAAAGCGATCACAGCGATAAATAGAGTTATTTAGTAAACTGTCACCGTAATCATGAATGAACAAATCGTAACAATCGATCCGGAGATTCTCGGAGGGACCCCCGTCTTTACAGGAACACGTGTCCCTATCTCCGTGCTATTCGAAAATCTGGCGGACGGGCTTGGTTTGGACGAGATCTTGGATTCCTACCCTACATTGAAGCGTGAACAGGTTATCGAAGCGCTTCACCGAGCCGGATCGTTTTTTGAATTGCAAAAAGCCGCCTGATGCGACTCCTGATCGACGAGTGTCTCCCGAAGCAGTTGAAGGGATGGCTGGGAGAGAAATATCCTGCATCTACCGTTCAGGAAATGGGGTGGGCAAACATCGGAAACGGAAAGCTACTCCGTCTGGCAAATGAGTCCGGTTTCCATATATTCCTGACAGCGGACAGAAATATCTATCACCAGCAGAATTTTCACGGATTGCAAATATCCGCTGTCGTCATACCGAGTAATCGGAAAATTCTGGTTCGGAAAAGTGTTCCCGCTCTTATCCAATCGCTTGAACAGATACAAGCGGGTCAGCAAGTCGTCATGGATTTGGGATCGGATATCGAGAACTGGGAATCCTTGCGTCTCCATGCAATTGCGCATGAAGCCCAGCATATAATCCATGTTTTCAAGCCATGGCGCGAAGAAGTTCAATCATGAACCGTAACCCCGACTTCACCACCCTATCCTTCGACGCCATCGACTTCCCCGCCGTCGGTTTCGACGCCTGGAAGGCCAAAGTCGAAAAGGCCACCGGCAAAACCATCGAACACCTCGTCTCCAGCACCATGGAGCACATCGACGTCAAATCCCTCTATACAAAAGAGGACCTCTCCGGATTCGACTACCTCGACTATGTCGCCGGAATCCCCCCCTATCTTCGCGGCCCCTATCCTTCCATGTACGTCACCCGGCCCTGGACCGTCCGTCAATACGCCGGGTTCTCCACCGCCGAAGAAAGCAACGCCTTCTACCGCCGCAACCTCGCCGCGGGCCAGATGGGCCTCTCCATCGCCTTCGATCTCGCCACGAACATGTCAGCGCTTCGCGCCAAGGCTGAAAGGGGGTAGGTCTCGGCACACGCACCGGATTCCCAAGGATTCCGGCTTTTCGGATATCTCCAGGCTACGACTCCGATAACGAGCGGGTGGTGGGCGATGTCGACAAGGCCGGGGTCGCCATCGACTCCATGGCAAATATGGATATTGTTCCGTGTGCAACTTCTCCCGATCCGTGTCCGAAAATTACCGCCTTACGGGAAGAAGTTGCACACGGTGGGAACATCCTCTTCGACGGCATCCCGCTGCTGGACAAGATGTCCGTCTCCATGACCATGAACGGCGCCGTCCTCCCCGTCCTCTCCTACTTCATCGTCTCCGGCGAAAGATATGCCAGCGCTTCGCGCCAAGACGGAAAGGGGGTGGGCCTTAATTCTGGTACCGGTTTCCTCAGGGTTTTCGTTTTCCCGATACGTCAAGGCGTCAAACACGACCAGCTCACCGGCGCCACCAGACCTCACCCCAAAGAATTCATGGTGCGCGTGGTCTCTATCATTTTTGTGTGCAACTTTTTCCGGCTCATGATTTTCTGTTGGCTATGGATCGCAAGCTATCTATCCGGTTGGGAAACGGACTATCGGGAAAAGTTGCACACGGGGCTACATCTATCCCCCCGACCCCTCCATCCGCATCATCGGCGACATCTTCAGCTAC
>CAZSVE010000153.1:0-2051 GCA_964610175.1 uncultured Thiotrichales bacterium | reverse complement strand
ACTTGGCGCGAAAAGCCCGCGACTCACACCTCCCTCCGGTCGAGATGACATATCCTTCAAGGTATCGGAAAAACAAAAATCCCGAGAGAACCAGTGCGTCCGCCAAGACCCACTCCGCTTCAGTCTTGGCGCGAAGCGCTAACATGTCCTCCGTGCGATGGAATTTTGGTTTCGGCTTTGCCGGGTTAGGGGATTGCTACCGATAATGATGCTTCATCCATCCGGCCTTTTTGGTTCCGGCTACGCCGGGTTGGGATTTGAACTGTACTGGTGGGAAGACAGGAAAGGGATACCGAGAGTAAAGCGACGCACTGCGCGAAAGAAGTTGCAAAGTGCGTGCAAGCGGACAATGTACCTGCCCTCTTCGCCGCCTGAACACTATTGGGAGTGGTAAACTTCTACCCACGGATTTTTTGAAGAGCCGGGTTTCATTAGAGAAACGGTATTCGCTGGCTGTTTTCCTCGAACCCATAACATCATCCGTTTCGAACTTTTCTTTACCGGATGAATTCGCCCATTTGGAATGATGGCAAGAGTCAAAGGAAATAACTTGGCGCGACCACTGGCCGCAACCGAAATCTGCAAAACAACCTCTTCGACCACACCCGAACATTCGCGCGGTCATGTCAATTGTTGAGGAGGAATTGCGTAAAACCGGCCCCGATAATACAACGCGAGAGTTCGATGCCAAGTCCTCTCGGGTGCAATTCAATCATTCCACTTACGCTTTGATCAGGTATCCATATGATAAAAATCAACGAAAATTTCCAGAAACTCGAGGTCTCTTATCTCTTTTCCGACATCGCCAAGCGGGTAGCGGCCTATCAGGAAACCAAACCCGCGCTCGACATCATCAAGCTCGGGATCGGAGATGTCACCCGAGCCTTACCGGCAGCTTGCGTTCGGGCCTTTCATCAGGCGGTGGATGAAATGGCCGACGATGCTACGTTTCGCGGCTACGGACCGGAGCAGGGGTATGATTTTTTACGGGACGCCATTATCAAGGGGGATTTTCAGACCAGAGGCATCGACATCGCGCCGGACGAGATCTTCGTCAGCGACGGTGCCAAGTGTGACAGCGCCAATTTCCAGGAACTCTTCGCGCCCGATATCCGTGTCGCCATTCCAGACCCCGTATATCCCGTATATATCGATACCAATGTCATGGCTGGGCGGACGGGGTCTTTCTACGATGGCCGTTATACCGGGATCTTCTACCTGGACGCTACCCGTGAAAACAGTTTTATTCCCGATATTCCCACGGATCCGGTAGACCTGATCTATCTTTGTTTCCCCAATAATCCCACCGGTGCGGCGATCACCCTGGAGCAAATGCGGAAATGGGTTGCATACGCCAAGGAAAACAAGGCATTGATCCTCTTCGACGCTGCCTACGAGGCCTTTATCCGAGACGAAAACCTGCCGCACTCCATCTTCGAAGTAGAAGGTGCGCGGGAGGTGGCCGTCGAATTCAGAAGCTTTTCCAAGACAGCAGGCTTCACCGGAACACGCTGCGCCTACACGGTGGTTCCCAAGAACTGCATGTCCTACACCAGGGATGGAGGAAAGGTTTCGGTACATTCCCTGTGGAACCGCCGCCATACCACCAAGTTCAACAGCGTATCCTACCCCGTGCAACGTGCTGCCGAAGCCGTTTACACTCAAGAGGGAAAAATCGAGGTACGAAAACTGATTTCCTCCTACTTGGAGAATGCCAAACATATCCGTGGGGCAATGGAATCCATGGGGTACGAATGCGTCGGTGGCGAGAATTCCCCTTATATCTGGATCGATGGAAAAATGGATTCCTGGGATTTTTTCAATCTGCTATTGACCCAAGCGGGGGTCGTTTGCACCCCTGGGGCCGGTTTCGGGAGATGTGGTCAAGGCTACATCCGCATCAGCGCTTTCAACAGCTTCGAAAATGTCAGTGAAGCCATGATGCGAATCAAACGGGTCATCGGGTAGGAAATTACCGGCATCCAATGACAATTAGTCAGTTACCCGGAAGATCTTGAACAAAACGATCGAAAAATTTTCAATCTGTCATT
>CAZSVE010000152.1:0-2212 GCA_964610175.1 uncultured Thiotrichales bacterium | reverse complement strand
TACCTTAATTCAGTGATAGCCTCCATCTGCGGTACTATGAGGGCTCTGACTCCTGCCTAGCATCACCTTGCTCGGCAGGTCTCCCCGCTTATCTCAATACACCTTTCTAACATTCCGTCCCCAAACATAACATGTTGTCCTACCGCCATTTTATCCGCCATCATAACGCGATAGATGAGTTTCAGGCTTCGCCATGGATCCGAAGGCTCGCCACAACATCCCACCGAATCGGGTTCGTTATCCTACGGACTGCCAGTTCGCTTCCGGTTGCTCCCCACCCCACCTCGCGGTGACGCAGTTACTTTCAGCTTCGGAGTCATGGCATACTCCGGCAGGGACTTCCACCCTGCTGATGAATCGCCTTCACGGGCGCACTGGTTCCGGCTGGGCCGGGTTGGGAATTAGAAATGACGAATTAGTCTCTGACCCGTGAAACCTCGAGCAAAACGATCAAGTTTTTCCGAAAGCAATTCTGGCTGAATTACCGCGCGAATGTTCGTGGTTGGTCGAAGGGTTTCAGCGATTGTGATTTCACGAGAATTCACGGGTAGTTTCTGCCATCCCTGGCACGGGTCCCGGCATTCCCTGCCGGAATGACGGAAGTGCTGAATTCCTACACAATCGCCTGAAACAACCCATCCCGTCATCCCAGCAGGGAATGCCGGGGCCCAGCTGCCCAGGGACGGCGACTAAATCGGTTGCGGCCTTGGTCGCGCTATGCCAAACCATGCTCTAGCGAGGCTGCGCCTCAGACCGATGAAGCATGATTTCGTATTAGTAAAGCACTCTTGAAATTCGATCCATTCGTAAAGCCGAGCGGGAAATAAACAAATAAATGGTCCGAGGCGAAGCCTCGCTGGAATTACTCCGCAGGGCGCCCGAATCATGGGGCAATGAACGGCTTTGGACCCCGGGGAGAAATCCCTTTTTCGATTGGATCCACGGGTAATCGGCGTTCCGGCCTCACTCGGGTCGTCGCGACCTTCCGCCGATCTTCATACCATTCCATCATGACGCCTCGCGGGTTATGGAAACCGACTGCTTCATCTCAACGGCAACCCCGGTTTGGGCCTTGACGGCGCGTACATACAGGGCCGTCTTGCCATAAGCGATCTTGGTCTCGCGCACCGTGAGATCCTGCAGCGGATAGCTCTGTCCGATGAGCGGGAAGGTCTGCCCGCTCTCCGGTTGGTGCGTCTTCAGGGAATCGATGATCCGATCCCGCGTGCTGCGCAGTGGAATATTGTGTGCCGTGCCTGTCATGGCTTGTTACCTCGATATATTTTATTTTCCCGCTCAGCTTCGCAGATGGCTCAGGTTTCAATGGAATCGACTTTCCTGGATATACCAACTTATGCCTTCTCGGTTCGAGGCGAAGCTTCGCTAGTGTGTCTCCGGGCTTCCAGCCTTGGAACGAAAAAAAGAATGTCGTTTTCCGACGATGCCGGATCAAAAAAGCTACAGACCGTATTTTGTTCTCCAGTGCTCCCTTTTCTTTCCCAGCCAATCCTCGAAGGCCGCCTCGAACGTCGCCATGGCCGTCTTGTCCAGCCAATGGACATGGGGCGGAACCAGGTCCAGTTCCACGCCCGACGCGGGCTCGGCGGCGATGCTCTCCTGGCTTTTCCGGTAGTCCTCGATGATACCGTCCGTATCCAGCTTTACCGGAAGTCCATCTTTTTCGAGCCGAATGGCGGAATTTTCCAGGTCGAATGCGGGTACCTTGTCGGGATCCAGTTTCAGGAACCAGGTCTCTTCCTGGTCCCCCGACTTCAAGCGGATATCGCGCACCGCCCGCACCCCGGGTACATCCATGATGTCGTGGATGAGATCGGAGATGCGCAGCGTGGTCCCGCGGCGTAGCCTGTCAAGCTCCTCGCCATCGAGAAAGCCGTGTTCGAGCCGCGGCCCATCGAAGATATCATCCACAGGCCTTCCGTCGGCCAGGAGTTCGCCAAGGCTCCGAAACGATACCGAAGGGGAGATATGCTCCGAGAGTTTTTCATAGCCGACGTTGCCCGAGGCGTCGATCCGTTTTCGTTCGTTTATATCAATCTTGTAGAAACTATGAAGGACCGTTATCGAATATCCTCTAGGCTTTTGGCGACCAGATATAAAGAGGATAAAGAAAATGACAACGATCCTTCAAAGCAAAGATTACACAGGCAATACGGTTTTGTACATGGCGATGGAATTGAGCAATGCCAAATGG
>CAZSVE010000151.1:0-2325 GCA_964610175.1 uncultured Thiotrichales bacterium | reverse complement strand
CGACATGGACGCCAAGATTCGTAGAAAATTACCCACGAATTTTTCTGAAGAGCCATTTTGTGAAACCTGACTCATTTGCGAAGACGGGCGAGAAATAAACAAAGCAGTCGACTCCCCAAATCCCCATTCAAGCATTTACCTTTCAAGCATTCACCTTTCAGGAGATACACCATGGGAACACCATCCACCATGCTGGAGATCGGTACCACCGCGCCGGACTTTTCACTGCCGGACCTTGGAGCCGATGGCAGATCGGTATCCAGACAAGACTTCCGCGATGCCGCGGGGCTCCTGGTAATCTTCATGTGTAACCACTGCCCCTACGTGCATCATGTTCGCAAGGCCCTAATGGACTTCGCCAGGGAATACAGACCCAAGGGACTCGCTATCGTGGCCATCAATGCCAACGACGTTGCCAACTACCCCGATGACAGCCCGGACAAGATGGCCGAGGAGGTCAGGAATTTTGGCTATACCTTCCCTTATCTCTTCGACGAAACCCAGGAAGTCGCCAAGGCCTATCGCGCCGCCTGCACCCCGGACTTCTTCCTGTTCGACAAGGCGGGAAAGCTCGTCTATCGCGGACAGTTCGACGACAGCAGGCCGAAGAATGACCTGCCCGTGACGGGGCGGGATCTGCGCGCCGCGGCGGATGCATTGTTATCCGGAAAGACGATCGACCCGAACCAAAAGGCAAGCCTTGGCTGCAACATCAAGTGGAAACCAGGCAATGAGCCCGACTACTTCGGTTGAGAGAAGCTCGCCCATTGGAACACTTATTCGCCCCTTCGGATCCGCGTCGAGATCGGAACCGAGATCCGAATCGGGATCGGGATCGGGATCGGCATTCGAGTCCAGATCCGAATCGGGGCCGATGAAACCCCGAACGTAATCGTTCATCGCCGAATTCATGACCGATGTCGCGGGTCCCACGGTGAAAATCAAGGGATCCCGGACTCGAAGTTGGGATCTTTTACTCGCTTGCCATAGACTATCGAAAATACACGACCACCTCGCTCGACGACCTGGTGAAGTTTGTGTTCGAGCCGACAAAGTCGAGAGCTGGCATTGGTAAAATAAAATTGCTGTTTTGCAAAACTTGACTCATCCGCGAAGCTGAGCGGGAAATAAACGAATCATTCCCTCACCGGAGGCACATCATGGGAACACCATCCACCATGCTGGAACTTGGCACCAGCGCGCCGGACTTCAGACTGCCGGATTTCGGTGCCGACGGAAAGTTGGTATCCGCGCAGGATTTTCGGAAAGCTCCAGGGCTTTTGGTGATCTTCATGTGCAATCACTGCCCCCACATACATCGCATTCGCGAGGCCCTCGCGGACTTTGCCAGGGAATATCGACCCAAGGGACTCGCCATCGTAGGCATCAATGCCAATGATGTAGCCAATTATCCCGATGACAGCCCGGACAAGATGGCCGAGGAAGTCGCCAGCTTCGGCTATGCCTTCCCCTACCTTTTCGACGAAACCCAGGAGGTCGCCAAGGCCTATCGCGCCGCCTGCACCCCGGATTTTTTCCTGTTCGACAAGGCACGCAAGCTCGTCTATCGCGGACAATTCGACGACAGCAGGCCGAAAAACGATTTACCGATTACCGGGCGGGATCTGCGCGCCGCGGTCGATGCGCTGCTGTCGGGGAAGAAGATCGATGCGGACCAAAAGGCGAGTGTCGGTTGTAATATCAAATGGAAAGAAGGGAACGAACCCGATTACTTCCGATCGATCCGCCTGAAACCCCCTACGAAAAGATCACCCGGATCGAAATCCGATGCCTTCCCGGAAGAACTGCGACTCTGGGGTTTGAAATTCGGCGACGAGACCACCAATAAAGAGAATTACACTGCCTTGGAAACCAGGCAACTGGAAGAACTCGCCGAGTATGTGCGCACCCATCTCGAGAATTGGCTCACTGAAAATCTGCAAACCCCCGCGGTCCGTGAGACCGAGCTTCTGGAACGAGTGGCGCGGGTAGAGGAAGAACTCGGGCGTCAGGGAGAATCGACGAAGCAAGGGTTCGATCTGATGGAAAGGCGCTTCGAACAGCTGGAGAAACGCTCCAGGCAGACCGACAAACGCCTCGAAACCACGCAAAAGCAGACGGACAGCCGTCTCGAAGCCATGCAAAAGCAGATGGATAAGCGCTTCGACATGCTCACCAGGCGCATCGAACGTTTCATGATCTGGGCCCTCGGCATCGCCGTTGCTATCGCCATCGTCATCTTGATTTTCTGAATCCCCCAAAACATTTCAATCCTAACCCGGCAAAGCCGGAACCAAAATTCCATCGCATGGAGGACATGTTAGC
>CAZSVE010000150.1:0-2529 GCA_964610175.1 uncultured Thiotrichales bacterium | reverse complement strand
ATTCAGGTTCCCTTTTGCCCAATCATGCCTCGTCGGTCTGAGGCGAAGCCTCGCTGGTTGCTTATTTCCCGCTCAGCTTCACGATTGGATCAAATGTTATAAGGCGCCAATTTCGTTTTACCAATACCGGGTCATGCTTCATAGGTTCGAGCACAAGCTTCACCTGAAATCCTGGCTATGAATGATGTCGAAGAATCGTTTTTCCAATCCCCTGTCATCGAGAAAATCGCCACGCATCACGGAATTTGTCATCATGGTGTTGTCATCTTTTACGCCACGCCATGACATGCAGAAATGTTTGGCCCGTAACACCACCGCCAATCCTTTTGGCTCGATCTTTTTCTCGAGATAGTCCGCCAACATGATCACGGCCTCTTCCTGGATATGGGGCCTGCTCATGATCCAGTCGGTGATGCGATTGAATTTGGAGATACCGATGACATGCTCGGCGGGGACGATACCGATCCAGAGAGTGCCCTGAATCGGCAGGAAGTGGTGAGAGCAGGTGGAGCGCACGGTAATGGGACCCAGAGTATAGATCTCATCGAGTCGTTTCACATTGGGAAATTCCACCCAGGATGGCGCTTTGTAATAGCGGCCTTTCAGGGTCTCGGTAAGATACATCCTGGCAATGCGACGGGCGGTATTGCGCACGTTATGATCATTGTCCACATCGATAATCAAGCTGCGCAACAGGTCTTCTACTTTTCCGATCACTTCATCTAGCAACTGCTCGCGCTCTTCATGGGAAATATGGTCGGCGATACACTCATTGGCCAGAAATGAAATATTTCGATGGCGCAAGCGTTCTATAATGATTTGGGAAATTTCCTTGTTTTCAGTCATGAACTTATGGTTACCTGAATTTACTGGGAAGGTTTTGGTCAGGATTTTCGTGGCGGGCGAAAAAGCCAGAGAGCAGGATTTTCACCATTTTGCCAATACCTTTTGTGGGTGTCGGTTACCTGATATTCCATATCTTGTGCATCTGCACGGATAGTTCCCAATCCGAGCCATCGACGAGTCCCCGACACCATTGGAGTGTTTCCCCATCCAGCTCGGTGCCATCGAAGGCAGGACTGATGAACCTGTGCCGCGCTTGTACACGGGTTCTGGGTAATGCCTGTCCGTAGCCACGGACATATTTCACCTCATGGGCGAATGTCTGTTGCAACGCATGTTCCGCCACCTTGGGCGAGACCGTAATCCAGTCGATTTTCCACTCCTCGGGTATGCGTCGGGTGCCATTGGTCTCGATCTGGATCAGCCAGTGATGATCGTGCAGTAGGGTGACCAATCCATGATCCAGTTGCAACATGGGTTCGCCCCCGGTAAACACCATCCACTTGGGGCACGAGATTTTCGGACACGAGGTCTTCGATGCCTGGATCTCGAGGAGCGGGGTCTTGGGAGATCGGGTCTTCCATAATGTCTCACCGCGATTCAGGATGTCTCTCCGGTACATTCGCATGCCGGAGACGAATTCCGTATCACAAGCAAATCCCCCGGGGGATCTGGGACCGGGATCGATATCGCACCGTAGATTACAGCCGGTGAAACGGACGAATACGGAGAGATCGCCCTGCCGTTTTCCCTCGCCCTGGGCCGAGAGGAAGATTTCGTTGATCCGATAGGTTTTATCGGATAAGGACGCTTGCACGGTAGTTGAATGTCTCCTGAAACGTTACTTTCATCGGCATGGCAGATGAAGGTAGCTGGTTGGCCGGCATTCAAGGGGATGCTCGATAAGGTTCGAGTTATTTTGTTGATTTCCCGCTCGGCACTCCCAAATGAGTCGCCATTTACGAAACGCCGGTTTTTCTTTGCCAATACCGGATCATGCCCTAGCGAAGCTTGTGCTCGAACCGACAAGGCATGATTAGCGTCGGTAAAGAAAAACCGATGCCTTGTAAAACTTGACTCATTTGTGAAGCCGAGCGGGAAATCAACAAAATATTGTGGCCGTGAGGATATTTACACTTGCGCTCGTATTCGTAAATCTGGATGGTCCATCCAGAATCCGATTTTACGTGTAAGTGAAATTTCTTTCATGCATGGAAGCTTTCCCGTTGTTCGGGACGTTGATTTTGCTCTGCTAATACCAAACCGAGATGCTTCATCGGCTCGAGCACAAGCTTCGCTGGTACCAGCGTAGTTATATGCCGCGCACGGCAAATCGATACCAGGGAACGCCGATCCTCGTCCCCGCATTCGTGGGGGCAGGCTCCGTGCCAGGGATGGTAACCAAGCGACGGAAAGATCGTGCTTCGGACCACGGGAACCGGGAAAACGGCCTCTGGACTTCGATTGCGCTATACTCCCAACCTACCCATCCATGGAGGTAAACCCGAATGAGCAGCATTACCTATGAAGAAGTACTTTCCCTACTTCGGGAAACCCACCAGCTAATAAAAGAACAATCCAGGGAAGCCGACCGCCGCTTCAAGGAGACTGATCAACAGTTCAAGGAGACTGATCGACAGTTCAAGGAAAACGCTCTGGAATTCAAAGAGACCGACCGTAGACTCA
>CAZSVE010000149.1:0-2607 GCA_964610175.1 uncultured Thiotrichales bacterium | reverse complement strand
CATGGACGCCAAGATTCGTAGAAAATTACCCACGAATTTTTCTGAAGAGCCAAAATTTTTCGATCATTTTGTTCAAGATCTTCCGGGTAACCGATTAAATCGTTTCGACCGGATCATCCGCGGATCGAAGGGTATCGGCCTTTTGCGCGGATTTTCCGTCCCCGGTCGAAGCGACAAGATTCAAGGAGTGATACAAACCGAAAACTTCGGATGGATAAGCACCGATGTCCTCTAGCGGCACGAAAGGGAACTTTCTCCGCCGACATTGTCGGTGTGTTTGACGCCAATGGTAAAGTCGCGCAGATTGGCGCTCAATGTGGCCGTCCAGGGGCCGTTTTCCCACGTCAGGTGCAGGTGATGTTCATCGGAATTGTGGATTTTCAATTGACCGTCGAAGGCGGGAGAGGTGTTGCGTAGCCGCATGATGTGCAACTGGTCGCGCACGACGATCCTTTTCAGGCCCTGTTCGATGTCCCCGTTCGTCAAGGTGGTGCGGTTTATTTCCTTGTGTCCCGCGGCGCCACCCTTGTCGGCTGCCGCGTAGTCGTTGGTGCCTGCGAAGAGATCGAGATACCACACCTGGGGGATCCCCGGCATGAACATCTGGATGGCGCGGGCGAGACGGAGTTTCCTTTCGTCTTCGCCCAAGGCGCTGAAGAAAGTGGCATTTATCTGGTAATAAGAGATCTTTTTGCCGTCGGGACCATAGAGACTTTTTACGCGTCCCCCTCTGTCCATGATTCTTTCCATGGAGGCCTCCAGATCTTCATCGCTCAAGAGTCCTGCCCTTGCGTTGCCGTGTATATCTTTTCCTGCTTTCAGATCGAGGATGGGGATGCCGTCGTGGCATCCAAGCATGTTGACGGTTTTGAGGCCCTTGTCGAGTATCTCGTTGATCCAGCGCAGGAGATGTCTGTTGGTACCGCGGTCCAGGGCGTCGATGATGAGACCGGGGAAGAAGAAGTCGTAAATGGGAAAGCCTTCGGAGGCCACTTCCTCGTGGAGTCCATTGCCATATTCCGAGTGTATTTCCGGCAGGAGAATGAGGTCGTATTTCGCGGCGATCTTCTTGAGTCTTTCCAGGTATTCCCAGGTGCCGGGCCTGTTGAAGAAATTGGACATTCCCGCTTCCTTGTGCAGGTAGGCGAATGCATCGAGCCGAATCATCTTGCCACCGTGGTCGCGGAGTTTGCGCAGGGTGTCATCGTAGAAATCCCACACCTCCTCGGATTTGGCATTGAGATCCATTTGTCCGAGATAGTTACGGTTTTGTTCCATGAAAGAGATGACATCGTCCTTGTGATGGCCGAGATCGGCGAGATCGATTTCGTGAATACCGGCCCCTCTCTGTAATGCATCATTGACGATGATGGCAATCTTCTCGGCGACTTCCTGCATGAGATCCTTACCCCAGGATGCTTGCAACAGATCTTCGGGAGAGATCTCGTTATAGGTGATCTCCTGGTAGAAGGTGTTCCAGTAGGGCCGATCACTTCCATCGGGGAAGCGCACCTTCAAGATGGGCAAGCCGGGTTTTCTCATGAAGAGGTTTTGCAGGTATTCATCGTAGGGGATTGCGTAACCGTCGGGTCCCATCTTTCCGTAGGGGCGCCAGAACTCATTCCAGTCGATGAAAAAGTCCTTGTATATCGATTCATCCCCGTATTCGAGCATGTCCTGGAACTGCGGAGAACCCACCGAGAGGTGGTTCAAGACGAGATCGAACTTGCACATGATGCCGAGCCTATCGAGATCCGAGAGGTCTTTCCCGGAAACCAAGGCATTGTTGAGATCATAATCGATGACGGAGAAACCGCGGTCCAGGTCACTGTTGAAGACGGTGGGAAGGATATAAAACAAGGAAAAGACATCCCTGAATTCCGGCTTTTTCAACATGCGCACGGTATCGGTGAGGTTGCGCCCGATGCTGTCCGGGTAGGCATTGAACATGACCCCTTTCGGCAGCTTGTTGTTTTTGTTTTTGGCTTCAGTATTCATGGCAACACGGATTTTAGGTTGTAATCATCTGATGACAATGGTGAGAGAACCATTTCAAGGAAGGTGAAAAGATCGATGGAAGCGGGGAATAAAAACCAAGCATGAAATAACCACCATGCCGGAAATTCCCTTTCGGCGTGATTGACTGCAAATCGACATGGCGACCGACACGGGCATGGATATCTCCAATACATGGATGCCCCAATGATAACGCCGATCTCCGGCACGAGCACTCGTATCTCTTCGGCACCTGTTTCCCTGGCAGATATCCCCTCGGCGTCTTTTCCTCGTCTGTTCCCAGATCCGAAAGTGGATCATCGCATATGCACGATGTCGTTTTTGGTGTTATCCCCCCCCATCTTCGCTGAAATGCAGCCTCTTTCGGTACATCCGACAAACGCATAGTCGATTTCATGGATACCATTGGTTTTCAAGTAGAATTTCCTAGCACAACCGCGCCAGGCCTTTACCTGAAGACCCCCTCTTTCACTATCCTGTGGGCGAGCTGAAAGTACCTCGCAGTATGCCACGACTCCAGGACCGAAAGTAACCATGAGCCTTATCCAAAGACACATGAGCCTGAAGGTTGGACGTGAATCCAACGTAAAA
>CAZSVE010000148.1:0-2650 GCA_964610175.1 uncultured Thiotrichales bacterium | reverse complement strand
ATTGTGTCCAGGTGACACCGCCAAACACCCCTGACGTGTAACGCAAATAGCCGTAAATTCTGCGTTACGAGGGCGCTACGCGCCATCGATGCTTCAGCCGGAACCGGAGCTTGGCATACGTCGAAGGCCCCAATATATTACAAACTGGGCGACCCCCCCCGGACTCCTGCTTACCTGGCCCCTCTCGTGGCCGTCGGTCGCCCTTCGACGCTGGCTGCGTACCCCACCAAAAGGTGAGTTCGAGTAAGCAGTTCTGTACAGGTACGGACCCGCGCAGGTAGGATTAGACCAATTCGTTACCTCCTGTACCCGGTTTGGCCGCACCGTTTGAGACTGAGCCGACGATGTCTGCGGCTCGCACTGTGTTGATAAGGCGAAATCGGTATCTTGCAAAGCTTGATCCAATTGTGAAGCTGAGCGGGAAATAAACAAAATAAAAACAACGTAAAAATAATGGAATAGAAGACATACCCGCTCTCTCTGGCTTGCCGCATCCCGGGCATCTTTCATCCTCGGAGTGATGAGTACGCAACGTGATCTGTTTTGATGAAGAGATAGGATTATCGTGGAGATTCAGCGCAAGATGTCGCGGCGGTACTGATGTCGGGCCGTGAAGAGACGGGAAAAGGCCAGCAACACGGCACCGACGATGCCAAGGGAAGTGGCCGAGGCGATCAGGAACATAATGACGATCTGGTACTTGACGGCCTGGATGGGCGACATACCGGAGATGAGCTGACCTGTCATCATGCCGGGGAGGCTGACGATGCCGACCACCATCATGGAGTTGATGGTGGGCAACATGCCGGTGCGCACGGCGTGTCGGACGACCCCCCGGGTGGCCTCCCAGCGGCTTGCCCCCAGTGCGAGCAATGATTCGATTTGTTCGCGACGGGTCACCAGCGACTCGGTGAATGTATCGAGCCCGACGGAAATGCCGTTCAACGTGTTTCCGAGCACCATGCCCAATAGCGGGATGACATATTGCGGCTGATGCCATTGGATGCCCTGCAGGATGGCGAACAGGGCAAAGGCGGTGATGATCCAGGAGCTCGCCCACAGGGCGATGATGTTATTCATCCAGATACCGGGATAGCGCCGTTGGTTATTGCTCGCTGCAGTGATCCCGGCAATCAGGGTCATTACCATGGCGAGACCGATAACCACGTACCAACGCTGCCAGCGGAACACCCACTCCAATACCAGGCCCACGAGCAGAAGCTGGATTACGGTGCGCGTACCGGCAATCAGCAACAGGCGCTCCATGCGCAAATGCAATGCCACCGAGATCACGCCATTGATCAGGATGAGAAGCGCGGCCAATGCGACTTGCTCGTAGCCAAGGACAACGTATTCGGTCATATTCCTCCCGGATCGGTGCCAGGGGAAGCGCTGAAAAACAGGGCTTCCCGCGTGGTACAAGGGTGTGCCGCCATTTTCAGTCGGTTACGAACCGACATCGGTTTCGACCGATTGAAAATGGAAGGGAATCGAAAGACGCTATCCCTGGCACTTTTCGATTCCCGTCTTTGAAAAAATGCCATGGATGGCTTTGCCAGGGGTTTCTTGGTGAAGTTTTGCCTCGAAGCGAAAAAGCAGGATTTACTGGTTCAGGTATCGGAAAAACAAAAACTCCGAGAAAACCAATGCGTATGCCAAGACCCATCCCGCTTCGGTCCCGGCGCGAAGCGCTAACAGGTTCCCAAGCTGGAGCTTGGGAACCTGTGGAGTTGGCGTTTCGTAAAACTTCATTTGCGATGAGCCGGAAATAAACGAACTATTCCCACAATTTGCCGTCGCGGATATGGATCATGGAGGTAGAAACGCGCCTTACTTGCTCGCGGTCATGGGTGACCCAAACCGTGGCGCGGCCCTCGTTGGGCTGCCGCTCGAGCCAGGTGGCCACCACTGATTCGACCATTTCCGCGGTCTCGGGATCCAATGCCGCGGTGGGTTCGTCCAACAACAAAACCTCGGGGTCCAGTTGTATGGCCCGCAACAATGCCGTCAGTTGTATCTGGCCGCCCGACAGATCGGCCCGCTGCTTGGATAGAAACGCGTCCGATTGTCCCAGCGATGCCAGCAGGGCAAGGGTCCCCGGTCGATGGAACTGTTTTCGGCCATGAACCTTCAAGGAAAAGGGTTGCCGCAGGATCTCTTCCACCGTGCCTTCCGGCAGCATGGGCTGCTGTGGCAGGAACATCACCCGAGCGCGAAATTCCGGGACCCGGTTTCCGGGCACAGGGCTGCCGCGCCAGTGGATTTCGCCTGTGTCGATGGGGTCCAACATGGACAGCGCGCGCAGAATCAATGTCTTCCCGCTGCCGGAAGGACCGACCAGGGCCAATCGTTGGCCCGCGTCGATGGAAAGCGAGATGTCGTTCAGCAGCCAACGACCATCGACTTTTCGACCGATACCAACGGCTTTCAATACGGTTTTGGCGTCCATGGTGGTCGTGAAAAGACCTCGGCAGGGTAAGGGGTTCGGATCTTGCGGGTTTCGGTGCCGATGTCCGGCGATGTCGATGTCCAGCGAAGCTTCTCTGGTGTTTTGTAAAACCCGACTCATTTGCGATGAGCCGGAAATAAATAAAATGGCTCTTCCCCAGATCGTGTGGGTAAAGTGAATAAAATAGTGAAAGGCCCCCAT
>CAZSVE010000147.1:0-2672 GCA_964610175.1 uncultured Thiotrichales bacterium | reverse complement strand
GCGCCTTCAATGCTTCGGTCAGCCTAGGAACGTGGCATACGCCGAGGCCCCAATCTATTACAAATTGGGCGACACCTCCCGGACTCCCACTTGCCTGGCCCCTCCGCCGCCGTCGGTCGCCCTTCGACGCTGGCTACATACCCCACCTTCAGGCGAGTTCGAGCAAGTGGTTCTGTACAGGTACGGACCCGCACAGGTAGGATTAGGCCAATCTTTCACTCCTTGTGGCTGATTGACCGCACCGTTTATGACTGAGCCGACGGTGCCTGCGGCTCACACTAGCGCTTCGCGCCAAGACTGAAAGGGGATGGGGTTCGGTTCACGCACCGATCTCTTAGGATCTTTAATTTTTCCGATACCTTAAAATTGGACCCATCAGCGAAGCTGAGCGGGAAATAAACGAAGTAAGGATTTCGGGTACTTGAATCTTCTAGCAAAGCTTTGCCTCAAGCCGACAAAGCATGACCACGTATTAGTAAAGCAAAATCGGCGCCTTGTAAAAGCTTGATCCAAATTGTGAAGCTGAGCGGGAAATAAGAAAATTAATATCCGATCCGGAGAGTGCTCTTTCGTTTGGTGGTTCAGTGGGGCGGCGGCGCAGTCTTGTCGGAAGTGCTGTCTTCCCGAGCGGCGGCAATGACGGTCTTTTAATGACGGTCTTTTGTGGTTGTGAAAAACCTGGAGAACTGACTGGACATCGATGGATGATAGTATGGCCTTTTACCAAGGAGAGTCGGGAGAATTGCCCATTTACATGCAGCAGTAGTAGTTATGCTGCTTTGGCAAGTATGGGGTATGATTGAGGGGGGGAGGGCTCATGTTTCGTGATGGACGTTCCGTGGCAGAATGTGATTTTTTGCTCCCTGAGAATCATTTTCCCTGCCAAGCGAACAAGGTATGTTCTATATATTCAAGGTGCAGTTCCCTCATCGGACTTGTCCAATCACCGGTTGGATTGTGGCTCGGTCCTCGTATAACCCGGCCTTGTTCGTTTGATTTGTTTATTTCCCGCTCAGTTTCGCAAATGAGTCACCATTTTACAAAATACCAATTTTGCTTTGACTGATGCCTGATTATGCTTTGTCGGTTCGAGGCGGAGCCTCGATAGGGTATCGGAAAAATAAAGATCCTGAGGGGATCGGTACGCGAACCGAACCCCATCCCCTTTTGGTCTTGGCGCGAAGCGCTAACATGTTCTCCCAATACGATGTCCGAAACCATTTCGATCTACAGAAGACATGCAACACATCGATAGTCTGATACGGGCTGGATGGATTGTCCCCGTGGAGCCGGAAGGGGCGATTCTCGAAGACCATGCCGTTGCCATCCGTGATGGCGTGATTGTTTCTGTTTTGCCGTTTCAAGAGGCCGATCGGCGCTTTATCCCAGAGCTTCGACACTCATTTCCGGATCATGTGTTGATCCCGGGCCTGGTGAATGCGCATACCCATGCGGCCATGATACTGTTTCGGGGTATTGCCAGCGATTTGCCGTTGATGCCCTGGTTGCATGAGCACATTTGGCCGGCGGAGACCCGTTGGATGAGTGGGGATTTTGTGTACGATGGTACTCGTTTGGCGGCGGCGGAGATGCTGCGTGGGGGTGTTACCTGCTTTAATGATATGTATTTCTTTCCCGATAAAGCAGTGTGCGCCGTGGCCGAGGCGGGAATCCGGGCCGTGTTGGGGTTGATTGTCGTGGACTTTCCTACCGTATGGGCCGGCGACGGGGAAGAGTATTTGGCCAAAGGTCGAGAGGTTTACGACCAGTGCCGACATGAATCCCTTGTCCGTGCGGCGCTGGCGCCCCATGCCCCGTATTCGGTGTCCGATGCGTCCTTGGAACAGGTCGGGATTTTGGCGGAGGAATTGGATATTCCGATCCACATGCATGTGCATGAGACCAGGGATGAGATCGAACACAGTCTGGATCAGCATAAGGAGCGTCCACTTGCCCGGATGAATCGCCTGGGTCTTGTTTCACCACGTCTGCTGGCGGTGCATATGACCCATGTGGAGGAGGTTGATCTGGCGTGCTTTTCGGGTAGTGGCGCCTGCGTGGTACATTGCCCGGAGTCGAACCTGAAACTGGCGAGTGGGCTGTGTCCCGTGGAACGCCTCATGGAGGAGGGAGTTACGGTTGCCCTTGGCACGGATGGATGCGCGAGTAATGATGATCTGGATATGTTGGGGGAGATGCGCACCGCGACGTTGCTTGCCAAGGGCATGGCCAATTCCTCCAGGTCTTTGCCGGCTGCGCGTGTTCTGGGCATGGCCACGCTGGACGGAGCCAAGGCACTTGGGCTTGGCGATACGATAGGTTCGCTGGTTCCGGGAAAGGCGGCGGATGTCGTGGCTATCGATCTGCGTACTATCGAGACCCAACCGGTATATGATCCGATCTCGCAGTTGGTCTATTCCGTGGGTCGGCAACAAGTAACCGATGTGTGGGTGGCGGGACGGCAGGTGCTGAAGGGCCGTGTTTTGGATACCCTGGATGAGAGCGAGTTGATCGATAAGGCCAGTGCATGGAGAGCCAAGATCGCCGCTCCGAGTCAATGAAATGAGGCGTTGGTAGACTATGGTGCCGGCAGACGATAAGTTTTCAATGCCCAGAATTTTGGCTCTTCCCCAGATCGTGTGGGTAAAGTGAATAAAATAGTGAAAGGCCCC
>CAZSVE010000146.1:0-2762 GCA_964610175.1 uncultured Thiotrichales bacterium | reverse complement strand
AGCGCTAACATGTCCTCCATGCGATGGAATTTCGGTTCCGGCTTTGCCGGGTTAGCCAACAGAAATGCAGTTGCTCTCGATCCGGGAGGCCATGGCATACTTCGGCAGGAAAACCCTACCCCGGCGACACCGATCACGGCCACGAGCGCCAACCGATATCCGGCCATGCCGGATCAGGAGGATCATTCATGCGCATTCTCGGTATAGAAACCTCTTGTGACGAGACCGGCGTTGCCATCTACCAGTCCGGGCAGGGCTTGTTGGGTCATGCCGTACATAGCCAGGTCGCCCTGCATCGCGAATATGGCGGCGTGGTGCCGGAACTCGCCTCGAGGGATCACGTGCGCAAGGTTTTACCCCTTCTTCGGGAGGTAATGGCACACACCGCATCTTCTCCCGCCGCCATCGATGGAGTTGCCTACACCGCGGGCCCCGGGCTCGTCGGTGCCTTGTTGGTGGGTGCCGCCATCGGCCGTTCCCTGGCGCTGGCCTGGGGCGTACCATCGCTCGGGGTCCACCACATGGAGGCCCACCTACTTGCCCCCATGCTGGAAGACGATCCCCCGGAATTCCCCTTCCTGGCATTGCTGGTGTCCGGTGGGCATACGCAACTTGTCGCCGTTGCGGGAATCGGGCGCTACGAAATACTGGGCGAATCCCTGGATGACGCCGCCGGGGAAGCCTTCGATAAGACCGCCAGTCTGCTCGGCCTTCCGTATCCCGGCGGCCCGGTCCTGGCAGAATTGGCAATACAGGGTAATCCCGACCGATTCCGCTTCCCGAGACCGATGACCGATCGACCGGGGCTCGATTTCAGCTTCAGCGGTCTCAAGACCTACGCCATGAATACCGTGCGTGATCATGGGAAGGACGACAAGACCCGCGCCGACATCGCACGTGCCTTCGAGGACGCCGTAGTGGAGACCTTCGTCATCAAATGCCGAAGGGCACTGCGGGTTAGCGGTATGCGGCGCTTGGTGGTGGCGGGGGGAGTCGGTGCCAATCGGCGGCTGCGAGAGGCGTTGGCGGCATTGGCCGACGATGAAAACGCCAGGGTTTTCTATCCTCGCATTGCCTTTTGCACCGATAACGCCGCCATGGTGGCCTATACCGGTGCGCAACGACTCGGCGCCGGTTGTCGCGACCAGTCCTCTGCCTTTGGGGTCCATCCGCGTTGGTCACTCATGGAGTTGGAATCCTTGGAAGCGGCGGCGCTCGGGGGGGCGTGATGAGATTCACATGGCGAGTTTTACCTGGAAAATCCACCTGAAAAAACCTGCGGGCAGGTCCAGAATCCGACTCGTTCGGTCCTCCTCGACAACAGGCCGTTGCGGACAGGCATCGAGGAATCAGCGAACCTTTTGTCCAATCTTGGTTTCTGTTCCCGCGATCAATTTTCGGATATTGGATCGGTGTCGCCAGATGATCAGCAATGCGATGATGCCGATTGCACTCGTATAGATGAGATTGGAGGTCAGGAACCCGGTGTAGATCGGGGCCAGAAGCGCGGTGATGAGCGCCGCCAGGGATGAGTATCGGAAGGCCGCCACTGTCGATAACCATGTCGCGAGGGCGATCAGGGCCGTGGGCCATGTGATGGCGGCAATGACGCCAAGGGCAGTAGACACGCCTTTCCCACCCCGAAAACGAAGTGATATCGGAAATATATGCCCCAGAAAGGCCGCTAGTGCCACAGCGGCAACAATGAATGGGGAATCCAGGTACGAACGCACCAACAGCACTGGAACAAAACCCTTCAATACGTCGCCCAGCAGGGTGATCGCCGCGGCCTTCTTTCCGCTCAGGCGCAATACATTGGTAGCACCCGGGTTCCCTGAACCATTGGCGCGGGGGTCCGGCAAACCCATCAAATGGCTTACGACGACGGCAGAGGGAATGGAACCTATCAGGTAAGCGACAATGACACTCGAAATAGTGATTAGCGTGATTGAAATGGCCATCTACTATGATTCCTCCTTCATTACAAACACCCGAAGGCCTGTCGGAAATTCTCGAAATAATGCCCCGTCGAAAACCAGCGAAGCTTGTGCTCGAACCGATGAAGCATGATTCGGTATTCGTAAAGCAAAATCAGCGTCTTGTAAAACTTGACTTATTTGCAGGGATGAGCGGGAAATGAATAAAATAAATCAGGAAATACCTCATGGACCTTTTTGGTCCCGGTCATGTCGGGTTAGGATCGGCCCCGATGGAGAAGACAAACCATAACGCTGAAACACTACCCCACGAACCAACGACATCAAAGTAAAGTTCTATGGACATTATCTACCTTCACGGCCTTCGAATCGATACCATCATCGGTATTTTTCCATGGGAGCGGCAAATTCGACAAACAGTCATCTTCGATCTCGACATGATGGGAGATGTGGAAAAGGCTGCGGCAACCGACCGTATCGAGGATACCGTAGATTACAAAGCCATTGCCAAGCGGATCATCGACTTCGTGGACAAGAGCGAATTTCAGCTCGTCGAGACCCTGGCCGATAGGGTCGCGAAGATTGTCATCGAGGAATTCCAGGTACCCTGGGTCAGGCTGCGCGTGAACAAGGTGGGTGCCATTCGGGGCGCGCGAGACGTGGGGATCGTTATCGAACGAGGAACACTCGAATAAGGCGTGGGTAATGGTGTTTTGCTACAACCGGTTGTGCTGCGTCCCTGATGCGAATCATTCGCGCAGGCGATTTCGGGCTCATCCGGGTAAAGCGTACTTAGTTCTATCTCTGGTTGGTTAGATGAGGCAT
>CAZSVE010000145.1:0-2867 GCA_964610175.1 uncultured Thiotrichales bacterium | reverse complement strand
CGGTTAACGAAAACTTGATTAACGAGGGGGTTGACTTTGGACGGCCTCATAGAAGAAGGTTGGGGTAAGCCCGATAGGGCGAACCCCAACACAAAATCCCAATACCGGCCTGTTGGGGTTCGCGCAATGCGCTTACCCCAACCTACGCGCTGATTTTGCTCTGTTCATACCGAATCGATGCCTCATGGGTTCGAGGCGAGGCTTCGCTGGTATGTTGATTTTCATTGATATACGTCATCGGGGTATTTTTATTTCTCGCTCAGCTTCGCAAATGAGCCAAGTTTTACGACACGCCAGTTTTGTTTTACCAATGCTAAATCATGTCGGTTTGAGGCAAAGCTTCGCTAGCCATGGCCGCGAAAAATAACACCATCACGGTGATTCCCGGCATACGGGTCGGTCATTACGAGGACCGTGATGCCCTGCGCGGCATGACCGTTGTCCGCTTCCCGCGGCAGGGGGCAATCGCCAGCGTGGATGTGCGGGGTTCGGCGCCCGGTACACGGGAGACGGACCTCCTGGACCCCATGGGTGTGGTGGAGAGAGTACATGCCATCGTGTTGTCGGGAGGGAGTGCCTATGGTCTGGAGTCCGCTTCGGGGGTGATGGCCCGTCTCGAGGAGGAAGATATCGGTTTCCGAACAGGTTCATCGGACCTCGTTATTCCCATCGTGCCCGCCGCGGTGATCTTCGACCTGCTCGTGGGCAATCCGCTGGTTCGCCCCACCGGGGATTGGGGGTACGAGTCGTGCCGACGGGCGAGCAGTGCCCCCGTGACGCCGGGCAATGTCGGCGCGGGCCTGGGGGCCACGGTGGGCAAGCTGTTTGGCTCGGAACGAGCGATGAAGGGCGGCCTGGGGTCGTTTGCCATGGAACTGCCTGGCGGGATCGAGGTCGGTGCCATCGTGGTCGTGAATGCCTTCGGCGATGTGGTGGAACCCAAGACCGGGCGAATCATCGCCGGGGCAAGGGGGGAAATGGCGGGGCAATTCGCGGATTCCATCCAGGTGCTCTTGAATGGTGCCGGGCATGGTCCCCTGCGAGGGATGAATACCACCATCGGGATCGTCGCTACCAATGCCCGCCTGAACAAGATTCAACTTAGAAAAGTAGCGCAGATGGCCCATAATGGGTTGGCGAGGACGATTCGACCGGTCCATACCCTGTTCGATGGAGATACCGTGTTTGCCGTTTCCGTGTCCGAAAGGGAGATCGAGGGGGAGCCCGGGAGATCCCTCATGATGGTGGCGGTAGCCGCGCAAGAGGTCTTGGAAAGGGCCATCGGGATCGCCGTGGCGGAAGCGGAGAGCGTTCCCGGCATACCGGCGGCCCGGGACTATGGGAGATAGCCAAAGGCGCCATGTGGCCGCTCTGTCTCTCCGCTATCCGTTACCGAAAGCACCATCTTCGGTGGCGGTGTTTCGTTTCTCGATGCATCGAAAGGCGAAGGCTTTCCCTCGGAAAGACAAGGGGTTTCTGTCGGGGGGCGTCATACTCGAATCGGATTTTCGACACCATCTCTTGATGTATCCGAAAAACAAAGATTCCGAGAGAATCGGTGCGTATGCCAAGACCCGTTCCGCTTCAGTCTTGGCGCGAAGCGCTAACATGTTCGCAGATAGTGAAAAGGTCCATTTCTTGGCTTTTTAACGAAGGAGACTTTCTAGCGAAGCTTTGCCGGATGTTTCACCTCTTGTTGGAGGAAAATAATTTCATGCCACGAATCATTAAAAAGGGAAGTACTAAAAATAGAGATACAGCCAAACAAGGCAGGAACGCCTTCAAAGGCACTGCACATCGTCGCCGAGACGTGTCGGTAAAAACGCCGCCGTTCCCCGATAAAGGGAACTATGGCCATGCCTCGGCGAAGGATATCACCTATGGGCGTCACGCAGTGGAGGCCGTACTGTCCCACAGCGCATCGGGCGTCACGGCACTCTTTTTCCAGGAGAACCGCAAGGATCTCCGAACCCTGCAGATTCTAAAACAGGCGGAGAGACATAGAATTCCCATGCATCCCGTATCGCGAGGGATGTTGGACGAGATGACCGGGGGCCTGCGTCACCAGGGATTCGTTCTTCACTGCAACGATCCGGAACCGACCCGGCGACCGGATCATTTGTCGCACCTCCTGAAAACCGTTTCGGAACCGCCGTTGTTACTGGTTCTCGATGGCGTACAAGACCCCCACAACTTGGGGGCCTGTCTGCGAAGCGCCGATGGGGCGGGCGCGCACGCCGTGGTGTCGCCGCGCGACCGAGCCGTCGGACTAACGCCAACCGTGCGCAAGGTGGCCTGTGGGGCTACCGAGTCGGTTCCGTTCATTCAGATCGTGAATCTCTCCCGCGCACTGGATGAGCTACGCACCGCCGGGGTGGAGACTATCGGATTGACCGGAGAGGCCGGTGACTCGTTATATGAGGTAACCCTGACGGGGGCGGTCGCCCTGGTGTTGGGTGGAGAAGAGAGGGGATTGCGCCGACTTACCCGTGAAAATTGCGACCGACTGGTACGTCTCCCGATGCTTGGCGCCATGGGAAGCCTGAATGTATCGGTGGCCGCCGGTGTTTGTTTATATGAGGCCCGTCGCCAGCGGGGAAGCTGTTGACGAGGCTTTGCATCGAGACATGACCGGAGACCGGTATCGATATCGGCATGGTCTTTGGCCTCGCCTTTTGCGAGGCTGAGCGGGAAATAAGCGAACTAGCGAAGCTTTTCCTCGAACCGGCAGAGCATGACCCGGCATTGGTGAAGCAAAATTGGTGTTTCGCGAAACTTGATTTATTTACGAAGCTGAGCGGGAAATAAACGAACTGATATGTTTTGACCTGTCAAGGTTCCTTATAGTGGGATGGATAAACCCGTGT
>CAZSVE010000144.1:0-2885 GCA_964610175.1 uncultured Thiotrichales bacterium | reverse complement strand
TACGATTTGGCTTTCTTGAAGCCTCACGGTTTATGACTTGGCGCGAAAAGCCCGCTACTCACACTTCATCTCGAAGCAGGCTTCATTGGCCAGGGCATTCACCAGCCAGGGCTGGCCGCTTGTTTGTTCGAAGATATAATCGATAACCCCCCCGTCGAAGGGCTGTCCGGTTTCCTCGGTATGTTGGCCGTAGAGCGTGGCGACATCCCCGTGGCTGAAGTTCCCCAACCGAAGGGATTTCGATTTGATATTGAAGGCGCTGCCGCCGGTGATGATCTGATTATTGCCCTGATCATCGCTGTAATGGATGCGATAATCCCGCACATCCCGCACCCCACACAAGAGGACCGTCTGCGGGAAGCCATGGGGGCGATCCGGATAACCGGCGCGGATCTGGCGCAGCAGCGAGATCAGGGTGTCTCCCACCAGGGAATCCACCTCGTCCAATAGCAGGACGATGGGCCGATGGTTTTCTCGTGACCAACGGGAAAGCAGACCTTTCAAGGCACCGTGAGGACTAAATTCATGAAATGCGCCATCTACCCATTTCTTCGGACGCCTATCGCCGAGGTAAAGATAGGCGTTTTCGGCAACGCCACCGACGATCGTGCGCATCCCCGCTTCCACATCCCCGCGGGCCGACTGGGCGGGCTCCACATTGACATACAGGGCCGTATGGTTTTTCTCCGCATCGAGTTTCTCCATCAAGGCCAGCAGACAGGTCGTCTTGCCGGTCTGGCGCGGGGCATGGAGGACGAAGTAGCGTTCTTCCTGAATCAAACGATGGATTTCATCGGTGTCCCAACGCGATAGCGCAGGGATACTGTAATGTTTATCCGATCTGACGGGACCCGCGGTACTGAAGGTTTTCATGATCCTTCGTTTATTTCCCCCTCACCTTCGCAAATGAGCCAGGTTTTACGAAACGCTCATCTTTCTCTACTACACTACCGGATCACGCTTCATCGGTTCGAGCACGAGCCCCATGGATGTCTTTCCGATGCGTGGGTTCACGACAAACAACCTTCAGCATCTCTCGAAAAGCATAATGCCCATTTGGGGCGGGCTTTGGAAGCGTTTCATTACTTTGTTTATTTCCCGCTCGGCTTTACGAATGAGTCGAGTTTTAACGGTTCTTTACTAGCGCAGGATTATGGTTTATTGGTCCGAGGCGAAGCCTCGCTCGTTCGTTTATTTCCCGCTCGGCTTCACAGTCGGATCGAATTTTACAAGGCACCAATTCCGCCTTACGAATACTCAATCACGCTTCGTCGGTTCGACCACAAACTTCGCTCGTGTGTTTCATTACCGGCGTTTCGTGATTCGGAATCGATCTCGGCATGGAACGCGGCTATAGTTCCCCCGATTGGAACGCCTTTCGAATCGGGAATGAAAACAGCCATTGGCTCACTTTGATTTTTGAAAAGCCTTTTTGTAAGGAGTACACCCCATGCCGACGATACCGACCCTGCCGGAGATAGATGCCAGCACCGTTACCACCACCCGCATCACCACGCGGGTCCTGTTCTCCGGCCCCGACAATGGCATCCCAGTGCTGTTTCTCCATGGAAACCTCATGACCGGCACCTGCTGGGAAGAGGTAATGCTCGATCTGCCGATGGGATATCGAGGCATCGCGCCCGATCAACGGGGCTACGGCGATGCCGATTCGACAAAGAAGATCGACGCGACGCGGGGCCTTGGCGATTTCTCCGATGATGCCGTGGCGCTACTCGACCATCTGGGCGTGGAAAAGGCCCATATCGTTGGTCACTCCCTGGGTGGCTCGGTGGTCTGGCGATTGCTCATGGACCATCCGGGGCGCTTTCTCACGGCGACCCAGGTGGCGCCGGCCTCGCCGTATGGTTTCAGCGGAACCAAAGATGTGGCAGGCACCCCCTGTCATGCCGATTTCGCCGGTTCCGGCAGCAGTTTCATGGACCCGGAGGCGATACGGTGTCTCAGAGAAGGCGATCGCGGCATGGATAGCCCGTTTTCTCCGAGATCGATGCTGCACACCCTGATTGTCAAGCCGCCCTTTATCCCCGAGCGCGAAGAAGAGCTGGTGTCGGCCATGCTGTCTGCTCACCTCGGGGAGCAGGGTTACCCCGGTGATTTCGTGCCTTCCCCTAACTGGCCCTATGCATCGCCGGGGAAATGGGGCCCGTTGAATGCCCTGTCTCTCAAATATACTCCCAGCGTGGAACGGCTTTATGCCGCCGATCCGAAGACCACTATCTTGTGGGTCCGTGGCATTCACGACCTGATCGTCTCCAATCATTCCGTCTACGACCCGGCCACCGCCGGTGCACAGGGTCTGTTGCCCGACTGGCCGGGTACCGACGTTTATCCGCCCCAGCCCATGGAGGATCAGATCCGCTCCGTATTGAAAAGCTATGTAGCGGCGGGAGGAACTTGCCGAGAGGTTGCCTTATCGACGGGACATTTCCCCTATTTGGAGCAACCCGCGGCATTCAATGAGGTGTTTCACGCCCATATCCATTGGCAAAGCCTCGCTGGCAGGTGAAGTCGTGGAGGGAGTAAAGATGGTCTCGACCCGAAATACACTGCGTGGACCACTGTACTGCGCTCCCCGATCCGAGCCGATGTTTTCCTGTGCCGCGAAAGACCTCCCGTCGCTCCTGGAAGATATCCGATCCCCTCTCGTTCTGGTCCTCGACCCGAGCACCCGGCGAGTCGGCATCGTCCGGGATGGAGACCTCCAGATCGAGCCGCGGGCAAGCGATGCCTTGCCGGTTCGGGGTATCCTGCCCCCCTTGTATCCCGAATCGCTGGGTGATCCGGGCTTTTTGGAGACCCATGGACTGCGTGGCTCTTCCCCAGATCGTGTGGGTAAAGTGAATAAAATAGTGAAAGGCCCCCAT
>CAZSVE010000143.1:0-2982 GCA_964610175.1 uncultured Thiotrichales bacterium | reverse complement strand
CACGGGTTTATCCATTCCACTATAAGGAACCTTGACAGGTCAAAACATATCAGTCCATTGTCCCACCGAACCCGGCGAAAGAATCGGCTCATGTCGCGGTATCACCAGGCCGATATTCACACGATATTCACCGTCTTCACCACGCCTCCCGCGAAAACGGCCTCATCCCCTCGATAAATGTGGATCGTTATTTCCTGGTATACTCGAACAATCAGGAATACGAGTTCGGCACCATACGGTTTTCAGGCTCTGCCGAGCGGGCCCCTCCGTCACTATTTTGTGTTTGGCTTGAGGAGCGCCAACAATATTTCTTTCCATCCAGTGGAAGACTGACGGCATATGTCTTCCATGTCGATTCGGTATAATTTGTTTATTCCCCGCTCATCTTCGCAAATGAGTCAAGTCTTTCACGTTGATAACGCCTGCCATCGAATGACTGAACAAACCCAATGACATGTGATTTCATCTCTTTAGTACCTGACGGAATACGTGTACTGCAACCATACCGTCCAGGAAAACCCATCGAAGAGCTCGAGCGCGAGCTTGGCATAACCGATATCATCAAGCTTGCCTCCAATGAGAACCCTCTGGGTCCCGGTCCCATGGCACGTGCCGTGGTGGAGCGACATATCGACGGGCTTGGTCGTTACCCGGATGGAAATGGCTTCGCATTAAAGCAAAAAATCGCCGCCCATTTATCCATTGCGCCGGAAATGATCACCCTGGGCAACGGCTCCAATGATGTCCTGGAATTGGTGGCGCGGGTCTTCGCCAGTCAGGAACACGAAATCATATTTTCCGAACACGCCTTTGCCGTGTACCCCCTGGTGACCCAGGCAATCGGTGCCCGTGGGATCAAGACCCCGGCAATCCATTTCGGTCATGATTTGCAAGCCATGCTTGCGGCGATTACTCCTCGCACCCGGATCATTTTCATCGCCAACCCCAATAACCCCACCGGCACCTGGGTCGATTCTGCGGCATTGGACGCCTTCCTGCAGGTGGTTCCGGGCACCGTTCTGGTTGTAGTCGACGAGGCATACCGGGAATATGTCGATAACCCGGGTTACCCCGACTGCGTGAAGCGGCTATCCCGATACGCCAATCTCATCGTAACGCGCACCTTCTCCAAGGCCCATGGGCTGGCCGGCCTGCGAGTCGGCTATTCCATCTCTCACCCCGATATCGCCGACTTCTTGAATCGCGTGCGTCAACCCTTCAATGTCAACGCCATGGCTCTGGTGGCTGCCGAGGCTGCCATCGAGGATCTTGGCCATCTGCAACGGGCGAAACACATCAACGATGCGGGGAAAAGACAACTCACCATGGCATTCTATCGATTGGGTCTTGGCTACATTCCCTCTGCGGGAAATTTCATCGCCGTCGATGTCGGACAAAGTGGCGAAGACATCTACCATCGGCTGCTGAGAGAGGGTGTTATCGTGCGACCCGTGGACAATTATGACTTGCCCAACCACCTGCGTGTCACCATTGGCTTCGAACAAGAAAACCTACGGTTCATCCGAGCCTTGGAACGTTCATTGAAATGACATCCGTTGGCATGAAGATACACAGGCTTTGTATTATCGGGGTCGGGGCCATCGGCGGCTCCCTGGCCCGGGCCCTGCGCGACGCCGATGCCTGCGGGCATATCGTCGGATGCAGCCGACGGCAACGCAATTTGGAAAAGGCCCTGGCCCTGGGGGTTATCGATAGCTTCGAAACCGATGTGACCAAGGCCATATCCGGGGCTGACATGATCGTGGTCACCGTGCCGCTCGGCGCCATGGGCACCGTGTTCCGCGCCATGGTGGGTAGAACAGCGCCCAATGCTGTCATCACCGACGGCGGTAGCGCCAAGCGCAGTATCCTGGCGGCAGCACAAGCGGCCTTTGGAAAAATACCCCAAAACCTGGTTCCGGCCCATCCCATTGCCGGCACCGAAAAAAGTGGTGTCGAGGCTTCCCGAAGCAGCCTCTTTCAGGGGCGCAGGGTCGTCATCACCCCCGTTGCCGACACCGATCCATCGGCCATGGCGCGGGTACGCGCTATGTGGCAGACAGCAGGGGCCGATGTTACCGAGATGGATGCCGAGCACCACGACAAGATATTGGCCGCCACCAGCCATTTACCTCATGTGCTCGCCTATACTTTCGTGGATGTGCTGCGGGGAATGGACAAAGACGCGGGGTTTCTCCGCTATGCCGCCGGGGGATTCCGGGATTTCTCGCGCATCGCCTCCAGCGACCCCCAGATGTGGGCCGATATCTGCCTTGCCAACACCGATGCCATCATTGCCATCCTGGAACGCTTCGATGCACAGTTGCAATTCATAACCAATGCCATTCGGCGCCGGGAAGAGGAAACCATCAAGGCGCTCTTTAGCCGTGCCATGGAGTATCGGGATGGGTGGGATCCCTAGCGAGAAACTTCGCCTTGAGCCGATGAAACGTGATTTGGTGGTAGTTTGAATACTCCGTTCTCTATCACCCCGGCCCGTAAGAAGCGCTCCACTAGTCCGAGGATATTTCCGTCCGCCACCACCTTTGCCAATCCGGTCATCATGGCCGAGTGCGGGATATTATCGAAGAACCCCTGAATGTCGGCGTTCAGGACTACCTTGTAGCCTTGATGCTCGAGGTCCAATATCCGCTCCAGCGCCATGTGACAGTTTCGCCAAAGAGATAGCGCTTGGCCGAAACCCGAACGAATCCTCATGGGACAGAGGTTCGAAGACAGGCGATAGAAGTTGCCGTAGCACTTCCTGTGCAACTCGGTCGCGCACCGCCGGAATTCCCAGCGGTCGCATTTTTCCCTGGCCCTTGGGAATGAACACTCGGCGCAGTGGTTTAGAGGTTCGAAGACAGGCGATAGAAGTTGCCGTAGCACTTCCTGTGCAACTCGGTCGCGCACCGCCGGAATTCCCAGCGGTCGCATTTTTCCCTGGCCCTTGGGAATGAACACTCGGCGCAGTGGTTTAGA
>CAZSVE010000142.1:0-2995 GCA_964610175.1 uncultured Thiotrichales bacterium | reverse complement strand
GTAAGTTGTGTTTGTTTATGTCAAATACCGACCCACAAATTTTTTTGAGGAGGCAGACAATGAAACGGGCAGAATATGAAAACTATGATGAAACCTTCAGGAATTACGACACGACACGTATCCCTGTCGGGCTCGAGATCCTATTGGGGTTTTTTGCCTCCATTCCTCGCCCCCTAAACGAACAGAAAATATTGGATCTTGGTTGCGGCACCGGAAACTATATCGAGGCCTTGAAAGATAGAATCGGCCATCTGCATGGGCTGGAAATAACGGAAGGCATGTTATCCAAGGCGAGACAAAAACTCGGAAACCATTCAAATATCTCCCTGGCACAAGGAAATCTTCTTGACCCTCTCCCCTATGGAGATAACCGTTTCGATGGTGTCATGTGCAATCAGGTCCTGCATCACCTTGTCACCGACTCCCATCGGCAAACGTTTTTCGAAGTGCGCCCGGTCATCGAAGAAGCCCACAGGGTCCTTCGTTCTCCAGGGGTTCTCGCCATCAACACGAGCAGCCATCATCAACTCTTTCATGGCTTTTGGTGGGCGGACCTGATTCCGGAGGCCGTGGACCGGATATCCAGGCGCTTTCCACCCATAGAATTCATTCAGTCGATATTGCAGGAAACCGGCTTTCG
The DNA here is from genome assembly GCA_964610175.1 of uncultured Thiotrichales bacterium. Lineage (GTDB taxonomy): Bacteria > Pseudomonadota > Gammaproteobacteria > HK1 > HK1 > CAZSVE01. The sequence goes on along the minus strand of CAZSVE010000142.1, from coordinate 2,355 downwards.
CGCAGCGGGTATCGTCGTACCCATCGATGCCGTTCTGCAGGCCGGGAACTACCTGGACCCCATGGGACCTGTCAAAAAGCGCTTTCGAGATGGTGATTCCACGTGGTCCCTTGCAACGAAGGAAGAATTGCAACGTGCCTGTGAACGAGTAAGGACGATGAACGACCATAACAAAATGGAGGACTATATGAAGGCAAGGGAAAGATTGCGCGCAAACACAGGCCAAACCACGTTCATTTTCGCCCACAAATGATGATGGGTATTCTCGATGCACCGTAACCGCACGGTTACCATCGACGGTGAATCCAGAAAAAATATTCGCTACCTGCCAAGTCCTCATCGAGGCATGTCCAACCCACGTATCGGAATCCACACCCCCCCGACATCCGTTTCCAAACACCCGCTCTCCGTCTCCAAACCACCCTGAACGCCTCTGTTATACTTAAAACATCGGATGTGTGGCGATGAGACTAGCGAGGCCTCGCCTCGAATCGACGAAGCATCATTGGGCATCAGTCAAAGCAAAATTGGGATTTTGTAAAACCTCACCCATTTCCGAAGCCGAGCGGGAAATAAACAAATAACATGAGTCGTAAACAAATGGTGGCAATTACCGAATCATTACAAATCATCCGGCGTGGTACCTCCGAGATCCTCATCGAATCTGGCCTCGTGGCCAAACTGGAACGCGGCAAGCCGCTTCGCGTCAAGGCAGGTTTCGACCCCACGGCACCCGATCTCCATCTCGGGCATACGGTACTCATCAACAAGTTGCGCCAGTTTCAGGAACTCGGCCATGGCGTTATCTTCCTCATCGGGGATTTCACCGGGATGATCGGCGATCCCACCGGCAAGAACGCCACTCGAAAACCGCTGGACACGGAAACCGTGCGCGCCAATGCCCGCACCTATGAAAGCCAGATCTTCAAGATCCTCGATCCCGCCAACACCGAGATCCGCTTCAACTCGGAGTGGATGAATCAAATGACCGCGGCGGACATCATGAGGCTCGCGGCGAAGCATACCGTGGCGCGCATGCTGGAGCGCGATGACTTCGAGAAGCGCTATCGATCCGAACAACCCATCGCCATCCACGAATTCCTCTACCCCTTGGTGCAGGGCTACGACTCGGTGGCCCTCGAGGCCGACGTGGAGCTTGGCGGCACCGACCAGAAATTCAACATGTTGGTGGGACGCCAGCTCCAGGGCGCCTTCGGTCAGGAACCCCAGGTCGTCATCACCGTGCCCATTCTGGAAGGAACCGATGGCGTCGAGAAGATGTCGAAAACCCTGGATAATTACATCGGCATCCATGACGCCCCCGATGACATGTTCGGCAAGATCATGTCCATCTCGGACGATCTCATGTGGCGCTATTTCGAGTTGCTGAGCTTCCGCCCCTTATGGGAGATCGACAAGTGGCGCGCCGAGGTGGAAGCGGGCGCGAATCCAAGGGATGTCAAGGTGTCTCTCGCCATGGAGATCGTGACGCGATTCCATGATTCGGCGGCAGCGCAGCGAGCCCACGAGGGCTTCGTGGCACGGTTTCGCCAGGGGATGATCCCGGATGACATCCCGGAACGGACATTGACGGCCAAGGACGGGGGAATCCCCATCGCGGGTCTCTTGAAACAAGTGGGCCTGACCAGCAGCACCTCCGAGGCGCTTCGCATGATCGAGCAGGGCGCGGTGCGCATCGATGGCGAGAGACTGAGCGACCCCGGGTTGCCGGTTCCCGCGGGCGCGAATCATGTGTTTCAGGTGGGTAAACGACGCTTTGCTCGCGTCGTTGTCGTTTGACGCTTAGTAAGGATACGTGGATCCAAGTTACAAGTGCAACTCAGGTGGGTCGATATTGAAAAATACCCGATTAGGGATTTTCATGCCAAGGGATTTTCTTGATCGGCTGTTTAGCCTATCCATAACGGCCTGAGTTCCCTTGCAGGCTGAAGTTCAAATATGGGTAGAGATAAGACGGCGAGATGGAGCCGGTGATTCCCGGCCGAAAGTGCAAAAATGGCATAATGACATGAGAACACATGGGTAAGTAGTAAGACGTCAGATGGATGATCCAATATCATTTGGAATGGGACTTGGGAGTCAAGAGCCAGCCCTGTGGACGACTTGTAAAGGGGGGGGGCGTTTTATACAGAAACCGTATATCCCCTTGCTTCCATTGCAAAGCATAATCTAGCGAGGCCTCGCCTCGAACCGACAAAGCATGATTAGCGCCGGTAAAGCAAAATCGGTATTTTGTAAAACTTGATTCATTTGTGAAGCTGAGCGGGAAATAAACAAATGCCTCCTCAAAAAAATTTGTGGGTTGGTATTTGACATAAACAAACACAACTTACT
>CAZSVE010000141.1:0-3102 GCA_964610175.1 uncultured Thiotrichales bacterium | reverse complement strand
CTCCCGCTTCTTCCAATGTGGCGATGCGGGAGGTGCGGTCGGCATAGAAGTAGCTCTGCGTAATGAGTTTATGAAAGTCGGCAATGCCGTAGGGGAATTTCATGGATTGTTTTGCTCGGAGCATGATGCCCGTTGGAGGCCAATTTTTGGAGATTTTGGTTTTCCGATACCTACGATGATCTTGGATGTCCGCTTTGTCATGATGCCATTGATTCGTTTATCTCCCGCTCGGCTTCGCGAATGAGTCGGGTTTTATAGAACAGCAATTTTGCTTTACCAATGCATGAATCATGCTTTGTGGGTTCGAGGCGAAGCTTCATCGGGTTTCACCTCTCTTTGGTTTTACCGCTCTCCAGATCGTGGACAAGAACATCCCTTTATCATCGGGTAACCGGGACTTTACTCGACTGTAGCTTTCTACGGCAGGGGAGAACCCTATATTCTACGGTGAGATGCCCTGTTCGTCCCAAGAAAATCCGTTGTCCGGATACGTTGTCAAGTGGTATTCGGCGTCCCATCGATTTTTATCAATAAGGGAGGAAGAAATAGAAAGTCGGCAAACAGGGCCAATGCCAATATCATGGCCGTCATCAGTCCCATGCCACTGTTTGGATAGAAGTTGGACAGGGATAGGACTAAAAAACCCGAGATCAACACCATGCTGGTGATCACCAACGCCATACCTACATGAGAGAAGGCATGACGAACGGCGTTTTCGGAGGACATGCCGTGTTCTTGTCGGGCACGCAGGTACTTGCTCAGGAAATGCACCGTATCGTCCACCACGATGCCGAGGGTCATGCTGGTAACAACGGATAGTGCAAGGCCGATCTCTCCCACCGACAGGCCCCAGATACCAAAGGCCATACCAGCCGGGATCAAGTTGGGAAGCATGCTGGTAAGGCCAATCTTCAACGAACGCAGGGCCGCGATCAGGAGTAGTGAGATGAATACCAGCGCCAATATGGTGGCGCTCAGCATGGAACGGATATTACGCGCCCCGATATGGGAGAACATCATGGTCGGGCTGGTCCCTTCGGTTTCGAGCGTCGGCGCGTTATCGGATAGCCACTGGCGGGCGCGATGCTCCAGGGCGATAACCTGTCGGCTGGAAAGCACTTCGGTGCTGACGCTGACGCGGGTGGCGGATTTGTCCACGTTGATTTGGTTATTCAGATCCAGGCCATAGGGAAGGGACATTTCGTACAACAACAGGTATTGTGCCGCCAAATCCCATCGTTCGGGTAATCGATACCAGTCGGGGTCATTCCCATGCATGGTCTTGTTCAGGTGTTTGAAGGTATCGGTGATGATCTTGACATGGGTTACCTCCGGTTGCTGTCGCAGCCAGTTCGCGAAGGCATCTATGTCGTGCAGAAAGTTCGGATCGTGGATACCATTGCTTTGGCCACTGTCCAGCGAATAATCGATATGGTAAAGGCCTCCCAGGTGCTTATCGAGCAAATCCGTGTCCTGCCGGAAGGCAATGCTCTCATCCAAATAGTGGATAAAAACATCATTCAGTTCATTGCGGGGGATGAAGGAAATCAGGATCACTACCAGCGCCCCCGTGGACCAAAGCAGTCGGCGCCGATGGCGTACCACGAAGTCCCCGAAGTGGGCCATGACGCGAATTTGGAACCGCAGACGGTGCCCATGCGTCGGAAACAGGATCATCGATGCAGGCAGAAAGGTGATCGAGAGTACCAACGATGCGCCGACCCCCGCCGATACGAAGTTACCCAAATCGCGAAAAGGCGGCACCTCGGAAAAATTCAGGGTAAGAAATCCAATGATGGTGGTGAGGCTGGTCAGGAAAAGCGGTTGCAGGTTGACTCGCACACTTTCCCGCATGGCTTCTCGGCGGTACTTCACGCCCGGAACCGGACGCAATTCTTGATAAAACGTCGCCAACACGTGCACCGAGTTGGCGATGGCCATGGTCATGATAATGAGGGGTGCCGAAGCGGAGGGCGGTGTCAGGGAAAGACCGAGGTAACCGCCGATTCCCATGCCCGCCAAAACCGACATCGCCATGATGGCAAGCGTGGCCAAGGCCCCCGAAATCCCCAAAAACAATATCAGCACGATTAGCATGATGACGAAACTTATCGACATCAAGGACTTCACATCGTTGAGCGCCGCCTCGGTAAAGGCACCATTCATCATCACCATGCCGCTGAGGTGTACACCGAGGTGCGGATAGCGTTCTCGGATCTCGTTGGCGACTCCGCGTACGGCGGCTACCACTTCCGTAGTCTCCCGTGCCTCGTCGACATTCGGCAGTTGAATATCGACATTCACGAGGGTGACCGCGCCAGTTTTCGGTACCAGCTTTCCCAGCAACAGGGGCTCGGTCAGAGCAATATCGCGGATCCGCACGATTTGTGCATCGCTCGATTGGGCGGCGTTTTTCACCAGATCGTGTATGGTAATGTCGTCGCCACTGGCTTGCACATGCTGAAAATTACTCAGGGAATCCACACGCAGGGAATAAGGTATCTGCCAGGCCATCTTCGTTAGTTCTTCCACCGCTGCCAGTGTCTCCCGGGTGAAAACCTGGCCGTTTCCCGGAGCCAGCAGAAAAATCACGCTATTATCTTGGGTGTAGATCCGCTCCAGATTATCGAAGGCCTGCAATTGCGGGTTATCCTCGCTGAAAAATACCCGGTAATTGCCACTGAATTTCAGATCCACCCCCTTTGCCAGGATCAAGATCATCAATGGTGCGAATACCAGCAACCACCAGCGATATCGTACTACCCATTCGGAAAATATCCGTTCCAGATTCGTCATGATGATTTTAGTTTTCCCTTTGTGATGATGGTCTCGGCGAAGCTGAGCGGGAAAGAAACGAAGTAGTGCCACGCGCCGCGACCTTCCTCGATTATTCTCCTTCGTAAAATCGATAGGCTGTTGTGCGCTATCGATACGTCTTCATGGCGCGGCTCGGTGACGTTACAAGTAGAGATCGAGCTTGATCCCGACCCACAAGCAATCGGTTCGGAAAAATCACCACACCAACCGGGCAAGGCCCAGGGCCACCGCGGCGTGGGTATGCAGACGCAGTTTATCGCCGTAGGCGTTTTGCAGCGTGGTGCG
>CAZSVE010000140.1:0-3152 GCA_964610175.1 uncultured Thiotrichales bacterium | reverse complement strand
TTACGTTGGATTCACGTCCAACCTTCAGGCTCATGTGTCTTTGGATAAGGCTATCGCTTCCTGTCCGAGCAGGCATCATAAATTGTCGGAAGCGCCCTGACCAACCCGCTGGAAGAGCGTGACGAAAATTTCGTGGCGGGGTTGAATTCCCTGAGTATCTTTGTCAATACCGATTCACCGGAAACTTTCATCACGGCGCTTGATGAATGCCTGCGCGAGATCCGCGAGGCGGATTATGCAATTCCTCCTCAATAATTGCCTCTGGTGCGCAAATGTTTGTGTGTCATCTCGACCGAAGGTAGAGATCTTAATTCCTTGCGCAAAAGATTTATCGCTACGCTCGAAATGACAGTCCCTCTTTATTTTTGCCTCGTCGAAAAAATTTGGTTGTGGCTATCAGCCGCGCTAAGTGGACACCCCTGTAAAGCGAGAAAGATTCAAGAAATTCCTCGAAGAAAAATCATTGTGTCGAATTGACGTTGTCCTCTCGGAACGGGACTCGTGAATTCATTGGTCGCGCCGGATTTCCTTAGTGAGACAAATTCATATCGGGAAAGTCATGATATGGAGGGAATACATGCAGGCCTGACCAATGCGAAAATCCAGTTCTGGAAGAAGGCATTTTTGCCGGTATCCGTGAGCAAGGTTTCGAACTCATCCCGTTCGAGGATCTCATTGCCTTCCGATATGTCTACGAGTCCGGATTTTGCCTCCGCTAGATCCCTTTCCCCAAAAAAACTCCCCATCGGCATCCAGAGTTGTCCCAAACTCATCGAGAGTAGCCATATCTATGGGGACAAGACCGAAGCCATCTACTGCCTGATCACAGGTAGCACCACCCGGTTTCTCTCCCGGCCCAGGTGGTTCGGAAAGTCACTGCTGCTCTTCACTTCGAAGGCGATCTTCGAGGAGCGTTGCGAACTGTTCCATCGGTGTACGGGTGCCGAATACCCGTGTTGGCATGGGCCGAATCGAGGTAGGCGACGCCATCCTGGTCAGCGGGCCCGTAGGTGATCACGGTATTGCAGTGTTGCTTGCCTGGGAGAAATCCGGACTACAGGGTGAGCTGCAATTCGGCACAAGCCGTGTCCCATCCATCACCCGTGCTTTGCTGCTACTCCGAGAGCTCCATTTCATGCGTGGATCGACCCGAAGGAGATTTGTCACGGTTCCCCATGAGATCCACCGTGGGACAGGGTTCGGTATCCGGCTCCGGCAGTCTGACATCCCGGTGCGCGATTCCGTGCAGACCGTGTGCGAGATATTGGGTTATGATCCCTTGTACCTTGTCTACGAGGGACGGGTGATGGTTGTCGTCGATCCGAGTGAAGCCGATGAGGCGTTGGCGGTGTTCCGACCCGCCGAGGGTGATCAAGAGACCGGGAGCATCGGCACTGTCGAGGGCGTGTCACAACGACAGGCGCCATCACGACAGGCAACGTGACAACAAATTCATTGCGGGAACCGAGCTCGGTGGAGAACGAATTCTGGAGGAATTGGAGAAACATCCACGCAGGGGTCTCCAGAGCAAACCCCGTATATTCGGAAATTCCTTCCATATTCTGTTCAAGATTCCAGTAAGGAATGACGATGTTATCCACCACGATAAAAAAACTTTGGACCCGTCAATGGCCATTCTGGCTGGGCGGCCTGTTCGTCGGCCTTGCCGAGATCATCTTCTATTACCGCTACGATATGTTTATCGTGGTGACCACCGGCTTTGCCCAGATGTACGCAGTGAGCGAACAATATCTGTTCGGCATCGACTGGGTGGCGCGCCTCTACGAACCGGGAATCCACTGGTTCATCATCGGCGCGGTACTGGGGGCCCGGCTGGTGGCCGTGGCCGAGGGAGAATCGCGGGCATGGGTGCATTATCAGTGGCCCATGCTGGTGCTTTCCTTTGTCGGCGGCATGATATTTTCCTTCGGCACCCGTATTGCCGGGGGCTGCACCACTCACCATTTTATCGGTGGCCTGCCAGCCATGAGTATCGCCAGTTGGGTGGTACTCATCAGCGGTATTCCCTTTGCGTTCCTGGCCTTTCGAATCGCCATGAAGATCAAGATGGCCGGATATTTCCGTCACCAGGAGACCCTCGAAGTGGCCCGCCGCCACCATCTGGACCCGGAACAACCACAGCCGGGATACGACCCCGGTTACAGGCCATGGCACCACCCACTACATATCTTCCTTACCCTGTTCCTTTTCGCATTTCTCCTGTTTCCCCTCTATTTCGCCCTGTTCTCCGACGAGATCCACGGATCGGTACAAGGCGGATTCGGCTGGCACAACGTCGCCTGGCAGATGGCAAGCGGCCTGTTGCTCGGCTTCGGCATCGCCAAATGCGGTTTCGGCACGGAATGCTCGGTGATGGCCCCGGAATCCGTGTTTAGCAAGGCCGACTATTTTCGACGCGGCGGGGTACCGCTCGCCACCTATCGCATGTTTCGCGGGATGCTCCCGCTACAGGGATTCATGGTGGCCATTGTCGTGTTCAACCTGTTCATCCTGGGCTCGTGGATGACCGGATACGGCGACATACCCAATGCCGCGGGTGAACAAGGTCTGTACTGGGGACATATTCTGGGCGGGCCACTGCTCGCCATGGGCGCGGTGTTCATGATCGGGTGCGAGGTACGCACCTATGCCCGGCTCGGGCTCGGTTATGCCACGGCACTGGCCGCATTACCGGGCTTTTATGTCGGCTACCTCCCCTACACGCTGTTCAGCGAGGACATCGACGCCGTGGTATTCGGCGAGGGATTGACGGACTTCATCACCTTCGCGGAGTGGGGTTCCTATGTCCTGGGCGGTAGCGAAGCGACCTGGGCCATGGGATACAGTCTGTTCTTGATCGCCATTTTGGTATTTTCCTTCTGGCATGGAAGGCGTTTCCTCGAGACCAATACGATGGGATTGCTGAAGAAAAACACCGATGAGCTGGTCTTCGATACCCGGGACACCGATGCGAAACCATGACCCATGCCGAGAGGGGACACTCTCGGCCCGGCCATGGAGTCGATCAAAGCAATGGCGGCCTGGAATACAAGCACAAAAAACGGTAAGTAATGCGTGAGTAACGGGGGCAACAAATTAGTCAGTTACCCGGAAGATCTTGAACAAAACGATCGAAAAATTTTTAATCTGTC
>CAZSVE010000139.1:0-3236 GCA_964610175.1 uncultured Thiotrichales bacterium | reverse complement strand
ATGCGCGCCGTATTCCACGCGCATCCTCTCGGGATCATGTTGCGTGGAATGGTTTGTTTCTTTCCCGCTCGATGATGCCCCTGGTATTTCGCACGTCCAGCAAGATGATGGCCTCCCCGGCCTCCCGGTGATGACGCAGGACGCAGCCCGTCGATGGATTAGCGGGGCGCATTGCTCTTTTTCCAGCGTTCGACCAGCCTGGGCAGAAAGGCCACTGCCACCAGCAGGCCCAGGGCGAGCATCCCCTTGCGTATCAGGTCCTCTCCGCCCGCTGCCGCTTCCCGGCCCACATAGCCCAGCCAGGTATAGGCCAGGGCACTAGGCAACATGCAGATCCAGGTGGCGATCACATAGGGCAGCAAGGGGATGCGGGTCAGGCCCAGGGCGTAATTGAGAAGATTGAAGGGGGACAGGGGAACCAACCGGGTGAAGGCGACGAACCGCCAGCCTTCCGCTTCCACCCCTGCCATGATGGCGCCCAGTCTGGGGCCGGGGCCCTGGTCCCCGTAGCCAGCCCCCCCAGGTAGCGTGCCATCAGGAAGGCCAGGACCGCCCCTATGGTGGCCCCGGTCAGGTTGACGAATGTCCCCGACACCGGCCCGAATAGCGCCCCGCCGGCCAGGGAGAATACCGACCCGGGCAGGAGCGCCACGGTGGCCACGGCATAGATGGCCATGAAGACGAGCCAGGCGAGGGAACCGAGATCCTCGGTCCACTGGGCGACGCCCTGCCAGTCCAGGGAACGGCCCTGCCATAGGCCGGTGGTCGCCACGATCAGTAGTCCGATGAGGCCGGCGAGACGCAGGTGGTTTCTCTTTTCGTCCATGGTTACTGGCGCCGATTGATAGCGTAGTCACCCAAATGGCGGACGAAGGGTAGCTCGAGCATACCCGGAAGGGTGTCCACTTGTTTGGGATCACGAAATCCATCGAGGCCGATGGCCATTTCCGCGTGTCCTTCGGGCGGCTGGGCCACGTAGGTGCCCATGACGCGGTCCCACCACGGCAGATTGAAACCGAAGTTGGCGTTGGTCAGGGGGGGCGTGGATGGAATGGTGCACCCGGTGCATGTCCGGGGTGACCACGAACCAGCGCAGTACGCGGTCGATGCCTTCGGGGATACGGATGTTGCCGTGATTGAACATGGCGGTGGCGTTGAGCAGTACTTCGAAGACCAGGACTGCCACGGCGGGTGGTCCCAGGGCCATAACCACCGCCAGTTTGATGCCCATGGAGAGGAGGATTTCGATGGGGTGAAAGCGAGCACCGGTGGTTGAGGTCGTAGTCCAGATCGGCGTGATGCACGCGATGTAATCGCCACAGGACAGGCACGGCGTGAAACAGGACATGCTGTACGTAGATGGCGAGATCCAGCACCACGATCCCGGCCACTGCCGCGAGCCACGGGGAAGGGTTCAGGGTGTCGAGCAACCCCCAGCCCTTTTCCTCCCCCACCAGGGCCGGCCCTACGGCGGCGGTGGGGAAAAGCAGCCGCACCAGGACGGTGTTCAGCACGACGACCCCGAGGTTGGCTGCCCAGCGCCCGGTCTTGGGTACGGTGAGTTTTCGCCGGGGCATGGCCAGCTCCCACAGGGCCACCGAGGCGAAGACCCCGAAGAAGAATCCGAGGCGGATGAACTTCTCCTGTTCCAGTAGCATCTGTTCCACGATGCAAGCCTCCCCATGTCTGATCTATATTCGATTGATTTTTATACGACCATCCGTCGATTCGTTGTTTTTTACGCAGGCCTCTCGATTCTTCGATTCGCCATCCCGTTTCGGGGAAAGATGATTGCGCGCTAATTTCGTGATTTTCCGCTCGGCTTCGCTGATGAGTCGAGTTTACCGAAACGCCGGTTTTGCTTTCGATACCGAATCATGCCTCATCGCTTCGAGACGAGGCTGCGCTGGATATCGTTCCTGCACGGGATTTCCCCCGAAGCGAGATGGCACATGGAATAGAGGAGCTTTCAGATGGTTTTCCCGATGCATCGAAAAGCCGGGTCGGTATCCCCCGGTCGAAATTGAAATTTCCGGTTTCAGCTATATATAGGTTAGGTATAGAATTCACGGAAATCTAATCGGATTCGAAATCAAAGGTATACAATCATGAGTAATTTATTGGATTCCGAGCGGTTGCAGACCTCCGTATTGGGAGATGAGCTCAGTATCGAAGAATGCCAGGTGTTGGCGACCAAAATGGGAATCAGACAATTTCCCGATGGTAAGCTCCTGGTTACCGTCGATAATACCGATCATACCTTGTTCATCCTTGTGGAAGGCAGGATAGCGGTCATCGATAACAAAACGAAAGATGGAAACATCATGTACACCATGAAGCAGGGAGAATGTGCGGGCACCCGTGCATTCGTGGACCGTACACCGCGCAAGGCGACGCTGCGCGCCATGGGCGATACCACCGTGTACGCACTGGAACCCGATGACCTGGAGTCTCTGTTGGATACGCACCCGCGTATCGTCTACAAGGTGATGCGCGCGCTCTTTCGGAGCACTCACGCCAACTTGATGCGCATGAATCTCGAATCCCAGCAGTTGGTCAATTACATTTCGAAGACACAGGGTCGCTACTGATGCTGGTCGTTACGGCAAGCCACCATTCCTCTCGGACATAAAATTCAGGAGATAAAGAATGATGCCCCGGAATATTGGTCTATTCTCACTTTTTGCTCTGCTGGCTCTTGTTCTTTCCGGATGTTGTACGGTGCAAGAACCGGATACCAGGGCATTGCTGCGGGCGAACATCATGGCATCCGAGGACAGCAATCCGGATTCGAATGGACGTCCCTCACCGGTGATGGTTCGCATCTATCAGTTGAAGTCCGGCTGTAATTTCGAGGATGCGGATTTTTCCTCGTTACATACCGATGATGAGGCGGTGCTGGGTGCGGATTTACTATTCAAGGAAGAAATGGATGTATATCCGGGAACCGAGATTCCCTTCGGAAGGGAATTGCAGGGGCATGCCCGTTATCTTGGCGTTACGGCAGCCTTTCGGGATTTACGAGACGCCACGTGGCGCGCGCTGGCCGATTTGCCCGACCAAGGTGAATCTTCCCTTATCATCGAAATCGGCGACTCGTCGGTGTCGATACGCCGGCCCTAACGAAGCTCGTGCTCGGACCGACGAAGCGTGATTCGGCATTAGTCGAAGAGAAAGCATTATTTTGTTATTGGTTCCTTCCAGTGGACCGGTAGAAATGCGATTGAAATCATAGT
>CAZSVE010000138.1:0-3385 GCA_964610175.1 uncultured Thiotrichales bacterium | reverse complement strand
CTTAACATAACCCTCGCACCTTGAGTTTGGGCAGGTCAAAACATTATGTCTATTCAGCTTCGCAAATGAGTCGCCATTTACAAAATACCGATTTTGCTTCGACCGATGCTGGATCATGCTTTGTCGGTTCGAGCACAAGCCTCGCTAGTCCTTTCGTGGGGCTCGATTCGGCGGCGCGGGGGGCGGGAATCCATATCCGTAATGGGGAACATAGCCATAGCCACCGTACGGATAACCGTGATAGCCGCCATAACCGTGATGGCCACCATAGCCATGCGGGGCGCCACCCCGGCCACCACGATTGCCTATACCATACTCGGCCCAACTCCATGGGCCGAAGCTTCGGGATCCATCCGAAAAGAAACCGCAACCATTGGCGGCCTGCATCGGCAGGACGGATGTGCCAACGATCAGGGCGACGGCAAGGGTCTTCGATACCAGCTTCATATTTACTTACCTCATGTGAATTCGATCCCTAGCGAAGCTTCGCCTCGAACCGACAAAGCATGATTGAGATTTAGCAAAACTGAATTTACGCCTGTAAAACTCAATCTGATTGTCAAGCTGAGCGGGAAATAAACAAACTAGCGCGACCAAGGCCGCAACCGAATCCTGTTGCCGTCCCTGACATCTGGGTTCCGGCATTCCCTTCCGGGATGGCGAGGGAGGTTGTTTCAGGCGATTGTGTGGGAATTCAGCACTCCCGTCATTCCGGCAGGGAATGCCGGGACCCAGATGCCAGGGACGGCAAAAACTACCCGTGAATTCTCATGAAACCGCAATCGCGAAAACCCTTCGACCAACCACGAACATTCGCGCGCTCATGTCGATCCTCAAGGAGGAATTGCATAAACAAGTTTACATGATTGCTATTGCGTATTGATGCCACAAACGGAAGAATCCGGAGATCGTCCCCCCAAGAGGATTGTTCGAACCAGGGATAGGCCATACCGAACAACCGAAATTCAATATCCCGAATCCAATCGAGAACGACATGAACACATCAGACTTTTACGATGGACGCGAAACCCGTAGTGCCGATGAGCGCCTCGCGGCCCAGCTCACCGAGCTGAAAACGCTGATAGCAAAAGCGACATCGAACCCCGTTTACGCCAAGCGCTTCCATGACGGCGGCCTCGATGGTATCGATGCCAGTGATATTTCCGAGCCTGGTTTTTTGGCCGAACTACCCATCCTGCGCAAATCCGATCTCATCGGGATGCAGGCCGAAAGCCCCCCTTTCGGCGGCTTGAACCTCCTCGAAACCGGCAGGCTGCGCCATGTCTACCAGTCCCCGGGACCCATCAACGATTATGATGGCGAGGGACGGGACTGGTGGCGCGTCGGGCGGGCCTTGTACGCCGCCGGTTTTCGTCCCGGAGACATCGTCCACAATAGTTTTTCCTACCACTTCACCCCGGCGGGGAGCATGTTCGATCAGGCCGCCACCAGTATCGGATGCGCCGTGTTTCCCGCCGGCACGGAAAACACCGAGGCACAGGCCAGGGCGCTTGCCGGTTTTGGCTCCAACGCCTATGCCGGGGTCCCCGATTTCCTGCCAAGACTGTTGGAAAAGGCCGATGAACTCGATCTCGATGCGAACGCGCTCACCAAGGCATCGGTGTCCGCCGGGCCGCTGTTTCCGTCCGTGCGCCAGGGGCTGAACGACCGCGGCGTCCATGTCTATCAATGTTACGTCATCGCCGATCTTGGCCTCGTTTCCTATGAAACCCCGGCCCTTTCGGCCATGGTGGTCGATGAGGATGTCGTCGTCGAGATCGTTCGTCCGGGAACCGGTAATCCGGTACCCGACGGCGAGGTGGGCGAGGTCGTGGTGACGGCCCTTTCCCATCACGAATTACCCCTGATCCGCCTTGCCCTCGGTGATCTGTCGGCGGTGACCCCCGGCCAAAGCCCTTGCGGGCGAACCAATATGCGCCTTGCCGGCTGGCTCGGACGCGCCGATCAAACCACGAAGGTACGTGGCCTGTTCGTCCATCCCGAACAGGTGGCCCGGGTGCTCGAGCAATGCGGGATCGAAGGGCGGGCGCGGCTCGTTGTCGAGCGCGAAGGCGAGCGCGACCTCATGACCCTTCGCGTCGAGCATGGAGGCGATGCGGAGGGGCTCGTGGAGCGGATGGAATCCGCCATCAAGACCATCTTCAACCTGCGCGGCCATGTCCGCATCGACCCCCCCGGTACCCTGCCCAATGATGGCAGGATCATCGATGACACCCGCGATTTCCAGGCGTGATTTCCAGGCGCGATTTCCAGGGATGTCATCTAGAGCGACCCGCGTTATCGAGGTTTCCGATCCACCATCGGCGCAGCACGTCTGCATCGATGCCCGGCACGCTGGACAGCGCATCGACAATTTTCTCCTCGGGCGCCTCAAGGGGGTGCCCCGCGCCCATGTCTACCGGATCCTGCGTCGTGGTGAGGTGCGCGCCAACAAGGGGCGCGTTCGGCCGGACTATCGCTTGAAATCGGGCGATGTGGTGCGCATCCCCCCGCTGCGCCACGTCGAACCCGCCATCGCTACCCCCACCGGTGGCGCGCTTCGTCTCATCCGGGACGCCATTCTCTTCGAGGACGCGGGGCTGCTGGTCCTGGATAAACCATCCGGCATGGCCGTGCACGGCGGCAGCGGTCAGCGTTACGGCGTCATCGAGGCCCTGCGCGCGTTGCGGCCCGATGCCCCCTATCTCGAGTTGGTCCATCGTCTCGACCGGGAAACATCCGGTTGTCTCATTATCGCCAAGAAACGGAGCGTACTCCGCGTATTGCACGAAGGGTTGCGCCAGCACCGGCTGGACAAGCGCTACCTGCTGCTGGTGGGAGGCGAGTGGCGCGGCAGGGGGCGCAAGGTGGAGATGGAATTGCGTAAAAATACCCTGCGTTCCGGGGAGCGGGTGGTGCGCCAGGACCCGACGGGAAAGCCTTCCATTACCCATTTGCGGCCCCTGGCCGTTGCGCGAGGTGTCTCTCTGCTGGAGGCGAGAATCCTGACCGGGCGGACCCACCAGATCCGGGTCCATGCAGCGGCATCGGGCCACCCCGTGGCTGGCGATGATAAATACGGTGATCGGGAAATCAATCGCCGGCTGCATCGATCGGGGCTGCGCCGGTTATTTCTGCATGCGTCTTCCCTGGCGTTTCGATCCGATGGCTACGCGCTCTCCGTCACGGCCCCACTGCCCGAGGAATTGGCGCGGGTATCGAGGAATCTGGGCATCGACCCTCGTGGAATCGATTCCCAGGGATGACAAAAATTCTTGATTCGACCGGCGGCAGCCCGCGTAGAAACTATGAAGGACCGCTGTCATTTTCTTTGGCTCTTCAGAAAAATTCGTGGGTAATTTTCTACGAATCTTGGCGTCCATGT
>CAZSVE010000137.1:0-3385 GCA_964610175.1 uncultured Thiotrichales bacterium | reverse complement strand
CGTTGGATTCACGTCCAACCTTCAGGCTCATGTGTCTTTGGATAAGGCTGAGAGTTGACTCTCCTGTAAGGTATACCCTACAATCTCCAGCTTGCTTGAGGGGGTTTTGGCTGGGAAGGCCTGAAGTGAGTGGTTGTTTTTGATCTTTTTTGAAATGCGAGTGTGTGTTTGGTTTTTCGCCGAAAATGACGGGGTGGTTATCGGATGACAACGATCAATCAACTTGTTCGTAAGCCGCGCAAGCGGCAACGAATGAAAAGTAACGTTCCTGCGCTGCAGGGTTGTCCGCAGCGACGGGGGGTATGTACGCGAGTATATACAACGACCCCTAAAAAGCCGAATTCCGCGCTTCGCAAGGTGGCCCGTGTACGGTTGACGAATGGAATGGAGGTTTCCACGTATATCGGGGGTGAAGGGCACAATTTGCAGGAGCACTCCGTGATTCTCATTCGTGGTGGTCGTGTAAAGGATCTTCCAGGTGTGAGGTATCATACGGTGCGCGGTAGCTTGGATACTTCCGGTGTGGCGGCGCGGCGTCAAGGTCGCTCGAAATATGGTGCGAAGCGCCCGAAAGGGTGAAGTTTCGAGTGTGGCTGCCGGTCGAGAAAGTTTGTTTTAGTTTGTTAATAAAGGGTTTCTGCGAGTTCGAGAAAAATGTCCAGACGGCGAGTAACTGCAAAGCGAGTGATTCTTTCGGATCCAAAATATGGAGATCAAACGCTTGCTAAATTTATCAATGTCTTAATGTTGGATGGTAAGAAGTCTGTAGCAGAAAAGATTGTCTATGGTGCTTTGGATCAAGTGGCGGCGCGGGTCAAAGGTGATCCATTGGAGGTTTTCTCGAAGGCGCTTGATAATGTTCGTCCAGTGGTCGAAGTAAAGTCTCGCCGTGTTGGGGGTGCGACGTATCAGGTTCCTGTTGAAGTTCGATCCCTTCGTCGTACGGCATTGGCGATGCGCTGGCTTGCGGATGTGGCTAGAAAGCGTGGGGAAAAAACCATGGGGCTTCGTTTGGCCGCTGAGCTGTTGGACGCGGCGGAGAATCGAGGTGTCGCGGTCAAAAAGCGGGAAGATACTCATCGTATGGCTGAGGCGAATAAGGCGTTTTCCCACTACCGTTGGTAGTGGGGAAGTACCGCGTGGGCTGGTGGGAGTTTGGTTTTTTATTTGTCTTTTTCAAGGATCTATAGCGGTGCCGCGGAAAACCCCTGTCGAGTATTACCGAAACATAGGGATTATGGCGCATATTGATGCCGGGAAGACTACAACAACTGAGCGAGTGCTTTACTACACGGGTATATCCCATAAGATTGGTGAAGTTCACGATGGGGCGGCGGTGATGGACTGGATGGTCCAGGAGCAAGAGCGGGGTATTACCATTACTTCTGCGGCTACCACGTGTTTTTGGCGTGGGATGGATGCTCAGTACGATGAACATCGTATTAATATCATTGATACGCCCGGGCATGTGGACTTTACGATTGAAGTGGAGCGATCTTTGCGGGTATTGGATGGTGCGTGCGCTGTGTTTTGTGCGGTTGGAGGTGTAGAGCCGCAGTCGGAGACAGTCTGGCGCCAGGCAGATAAGTATCGTGTACCACGGCTTATTTTCGTAAATAAGATGGATCGGCCGGGGGCGGATTTTCTGCGTGTCATTCGGCAGATGCGGGAGCGTATTGGTGCGGAGGCAATCCCCATTCAGTTGCCTATCGGTGCACAGGAGAATTTTAGAGGGGTTGTGGATCTCATTAGAATGAAAGGAATTTGTTGGGATGAGGATACGCAAGGTGCGCGTTATGAGGAGATAGATATTCCGCCGGATCTGCGAAGTGTCAGTGAAGCGTGGCGAGATAAGATGGTAGAGGCAGCTGCCGAGGCAAATGATCAGGTAATGGAAAAGTATCTTAGTGAGGGATCGCTTTCTATTGGTGATATACGTAGAGGTTTGCGGGAAAGGACGTTGCGGAATGAAATTGTTCCTGCTCTTTGCGGATCAGCTTTTAAGAATAAAGGCATACAAGCTCTTCTTGATGCGGTTGTTGAGTATCTTCCCTCTCCCATTGATGTTCCTCCGATTGTTGGTGTTTCGGAAGATGAATTTGATAGCGGTAATAAGGTGCGTCCTGTATCGGATAGTGCCCCGTTCTCGGCGCTTGCATTCAAGATTGCTACCGATCCCTTTGTAGGATCATTGACGTTTTTTCGTGTCTACTCGGGTACGCTTCGTTCGGGAGACATAGTGTATAACTCTGTTAAACAGAAGAAGGAACGCATTGGTCGTGTTCTCCAGATGCATGCGAATAGCCGGGAGGAGCTAAAGGAGGTATATGCCGGCGATATCGCGGCAGCGGTGGGTCTGCGAAGTACAATTACCGGAGACACTTTAAGTGATCCTGGCGATGTGGTTTTGTTGGAGCGTATGGAATTCCCCGAGCCAGTAATCGCAATAGCTGTAGAGCCACAGACGAAATCGGATCAAGAGAAAATGGGGGCGGCACTTGCTAAAATTGCCCGAGAGGATCCCTCGTTTCGTGTCACGAGTAATGATGATTTGGGTCAGACCATCATCGAAGGGATGGGGGAGTTGCATCTTGAGATTATTGTAGATCGCTTACGTCGAGAGTTTAAGGTTCAAGCTAATATTGGTAAGCCGCAAGTTGCCTATCGAGAGACGGTGCGGGAGGTGGTTGAGCAGGAAGGGCGTTTTGTTAGGCAAACGGGTGGTCGAGGGCAGTACGGGCATGTGTGGTTGCGTGTTGAACCTAGGAGTTCTGGGGAAGGATATGAATTTGAGAATGCTATTGTTGGTGGCGCGATTCCAAAGGAGTATATCCCGGCTGTAGATAAGGGTATTCGGGAGGAGATGAAAAATGGCGTGCTAGCTGGGTATCCGGTGGTGGACGTTAAAGTGGCTCTGTACGATGGTTCCTGTCACGAAGTGGATTCTAGTGAGATTGCATTTAAGATAGCTGGATCACATGCGTTTAGGGATGGTGTACGAAGGGCATCCCCAGTCCTCTTGGAGCCATTTATGAAAGTGGAAGTAGTTTCTCCACAAGAATATGTTGGTGAAGTGATAGGAGATATTGTTCGCAGGCGAGGGGTTGTGCAAGGGATGGAAGAATCTCTATCCGGTACTGTGATTCGTAGTGAGGTTCCGTTGGGAGAGATGTTCGGTTATGCCACGGATATACGCTCTGTTACCCAAGGGCGTGCTACGTTTACGATGGAGTTCGCTAAATATAGCGAGGTTCCGTCCGCTGTGGCAGAGGCTATTATTCAGAAAAATATGTAGCAAAGAGCGGGCAAATAGTCGCGAGGTAAAGACGGTGTCGAAGGAAAAATTCGAACGTACAAAACCCCATGTAAACGTGGGGACGATAGG
>CAZSVE010000136.1:0-3564 GCA_964610175.1 uncultured Thiotrichales bacterium | reverse complement strand
GTCTTGATGGCCCAGTCGAAGGTGATGATCTTGCGCCCCGGTTTCTTGGTCATGGCGAGTTCCTCGATGATGATTTCGGGCAAGTATAGCCGCAACCGGATTTATCAACCACGGAAACTGAGGTTCCGTGGTTTTCCGTACTACTATCCGTCCACTTTTTGTTTTTTTGCGCGCGTTCCCTTGGACTTTACCCCACCTGACATCGGCCAAATGGGAGCGGCAATGCTGCTGGTGGAGATTGTCGATGATATGACAGCCTTCGGCACAGCAGAAAAACTTGCCTCTTGGGCCGGTGTGTGTCCCGGCAACCATGAGTCGGCGGGAAAACGGGTTGCTGGCAAGAAGCGCAAAGGCAATCCGCACGTCCGGCGAATTCTGTGCGAAGCGGCCAATGCGGCTGGTCGTACACGCTGCGCGTGTCGGGAGAAGTTCGAGTCCTTGCTCGTCAGAAGATGACGAAAGCGGACGGTCTTTGCCCTGGCACATAAAATATCGAGAATCGTTTTCGCATTGCTCTCGCGTGGCGATTCCTACCGAGATGCCACGATCGACTACGAAGCACTGAGCGTAGAGCGCAATGCCCCACGCTGAATGAGAATGCTCATAAAGTATGGTTACCTCACCGCAGCCGCTTGAGCGTCAGCAATGAACAAACGACTTTTCGTGGCCGGTTTCGGCGATGCGGTGGTGTGTCTCTCGCTCGGAGTATCTTTCGTGGTAAGGCGAGGCTTCGTCCGGGTTGTGGACACAAAAACGGTGCAATGGTCATCGATGACGCACCATATTAAACGGTGTCTGGGTTATTCGAAGCGATAAGACGAAATTGACAAGGCGCTTTTGTTTTTTGCGGGACGTAGTTCCGACAGTATTGGTCTCTGTTTTGCATCCGTCTCGGCAGAATTCGGGTAAATACCCTCGAGAATATTCCCTCTAACGTTATGGCACGATTTTTGCAAACAATTTGCAATCAAAATGGCGTAGGGTTTGGTATACCTCGGAATTCACCAGAAGAACTCCCTCTTGGTATTTACAACCTGATTCCACGATTAGGGTAACCAAGTTAGGAAAGGGCGGAAAAATGGTAGTCTCTTCAACAAGCGCAGCGGTATTGCCTGCTTTCACTCCGCGTGTTTTCAACCATGACATCATGAGTTGCACTGCCGATGGAGTGATCGGCAATCATTTGTATTCGGGTCGAGCCTTGGGCATAACCGGGATCGACGACGTGATTCAACTTCATCCCGATCTGAGGCCCGAGTGGCCTTTTATCCAGAGACATTATCGACGCGTGGGTCTTACCTGTGCCAATCAGGTGGTTTGGCATGTGGGTCAGGAGGGATTGTCGGAACATCCGGGACATGACATCTCGGTATTTTTCTTCGGACCTGGCGAACATGCGGCTCGCCCGGATAATGACTGGCTTTCGGTGGTGGATTACATCAACTCGAAGAACAACTTCGTGGCATTGGCCAAGGCACTCCACGTTCCGATACCGGTGACGCGATGCTTCGACTGCGTTACCGAGATTGGGGATAAGGAAATCGCCGACATCGAGTTTCCCTGTTATCTGAAGGCAGCGATTTCGGTATCCGGGGTTGGTATCTATCGCTGCCGTAACGAGGTGGAGCTGCGCGATGCCCTGATGCGTTTTGGAAAAAACGATCCGGTTCAGGTGCAGCAGGAGGTGGCGAGCAATGTCTTCCTGAATCTGCAATACGAGATAAATAACGATGGATATTCCAGGCTGGCTGCCACGGAACAGATACTTGATGGGCCAGTGCATCAGGGGAATCGTTTCCCTGCCAGCCATGAGCCATGGGATTGCGTGGAACCCATGGCCGAATGGCTTTACAATAGCGGGATTCGAGGTATCTTCGCATTCGACGTCGCCGTAATCGATGGATCTCGCGATGCAAGATACCAGGTGATCGAGTGTAATCCGCGTTTCAACGGTGCTTCTTACCCTACGATAATCGCGCATAAGTTTGGCATTACGCAGTGGAGCGCCTGCCTGTTCCATACGAGGCATTATTCCCTGCGCGATTTGAACCTGAATGGTTTGGAGTACAATGCTTCGCGGAAGGAAGGGATCATCATCGTCAATTGGGGACCGATATTGGTCGGCAAATTATTGTTTCTGTTTGCCGGCCCACCGGCGACACAAGAGCGCCTGATGCGGGAATTGCGGGGGCGGCTTTGATGGTTTCGGCGCCCTTGGGGACGTTGAAACCCGTTTTGCACGTGAGGGGCCTCACCCGCGACGGGTCGACATGCAACCGAAAAATTTCTCTTTGATGGTCCATGGTGGAGCCGGAGCCCTGGACAATGTCAAGGACGACAAAACGGCTGTTCGTTATTTGGAAAGCATACGTGTCGTCCTGGAGCATGGCCGACGAATGTTGTCGAGCGGTGCCAGCGCCGTGGAGGTGGTCGAGTCCTGTGCATCCCAGCTCGAGGATGATCCCCTGTTCAATGCCGGTTGCGGCTCCGTGCTGAACGAGCTTGGCAAGGTCGAGATGGATGCCGGAATCATGGACGGCAGTGATTTGGCGGCAGGTGCGGTAGCGGCAGTATCGAATATCACCAACCCCATCCAATTGGCGCGGCTGATCATGGACGGAAGCGAGCATGTGATGTTGAGTGGAAAGGGAGCCATGAGTTTTGCCGATCACTGCCAAGTGCCCCGGGCACCGGATCATTACTTTCTGACCCGGAACCGCGTCGACCAACTCAAGCAGGCACGCCTCAAGCGTCGCATCATACTCGACCACGATGAATTGGACGAGGATTTTCAGGAGCAGAAATACGGGACTATCGGTGCGATCGCCTGGGATCTCCAAGGTGATCTGGCTGCGGCAACGTCTACCGGCGGCATTGTCAACAAGCGCATGGGTCGTATCGGTGATTCGTCGATCATCGGTGCCGGTGTCTACGCGGATAACGAGACCTGCGCTGTTTCCGCTACAGGCTATGGTGAGGATTTCATACGCACCGTTATCGCCAAGACCATTGCGGATTCCTTGTATTTTAGGGGTGGTAATGCGTGTTCCGCAGTCGATGTCGGCATTGATTATCTGAAGCGCAAAGTTTCCGGACGCGGTGGGGCGATCGTCATCGACAGCCTGGGTAACTGCGCCGCCAATTTCACTACCAAGAGAATGATCCATGGTTGGATCGAACGCGGTAGTGAAACGATCTGCCGATTCTGATACGGCCTCCACTTCCTATGGAGTGGATAGGACTCACTGGCGAAGCTTCTCCTTGAACCGATGGGACGTGATTTGGTCGTAGTAGAGCAAAACCAGCGTTTCGTAAAACTCGACTCATTTGAGAAGATGGGCGAGAAAACGAAATAGATAATATCGCCTCCGTAACACTTCTTCTTCAATGCCCTCCCTATTTATTCAGTTACCCGGAAGATCTTGAACAAAACGATCGAAAAATTTTTAATCTGTCATTTCGAGCGTAGCGAGAAATCTTCTGGCTTGAGAAATTCCAAATGCACAAGGTCTAGTGGGTAAGGGGGAGGCAAAAGCCACCCCCTCCCCGTTGTCGCAATGGGGT
>CAZSVE010000135.1:0-3793 GCA_964610175.1 uncultured Thiotrichales bacterium | reverse complement strand
CTTGGCAATTTGCCTGTCCCAAAATCTACCCACGAGTTCTTTTGAGGAGGCAAAACTTGGTTCCTTATGCATCGTATCCGAGCAGCTTGCGAACAGGGTGATCCATTACTTCAGAATATAGTCGAAATTGACGAGACCTATATCGGCGGTAAAGAGAAGAATAAACACAGTAAGAAGAAATTGCACGCTGGACGTGGCCCCGTTGGTAAACAAGCAGTTGGTATCCGTGAGCGCGATACTGGCTCTGTAAGAGCCTCTGCGGTTTCCGACACGACACGGGCAACGCTGCACTCCATGGTGGTCGAGAATGTCGAAACCGGATCTACCGTCTACTCCGACGAGCACAAAGGCTATATCGGGCTTAATCTTCTCGGATACGTCCATCAGTCAGTAAACCATAGCGCCAAAGAGTTCGTTAATGAAATGGCGCATACAAACGGAATAGAGAGCGTATGGGCGGTTCTGAAGCGTGGATACAATGGCGTCTACCATCACATGAGCAAGAAGCATTTAGGCCGGTATGTTGACGAGTTTTCGTTTCGTTTGGATCAAGGTAACGTCAAGATTCATACCTTGGTAAGGATTTCTTCAATAGCTAAGGGGATGCTTGGGAAGCGGGTTACCTATAAGGCGTTGATTGGAAAGTAAGTAGAAGCGTACCATTATCGCGCCATGGCGACACCATGGCCGGGATTCACAGCCCGGAAGACAAATGCCTGCTTTATGGTGGGCGCATGGGCAGCCTTACGGCTGGCCGGTCCTTTGTCCCGGTACTGTGAACCCGTGCGCTCGCCTCCCTATCGTTCACAGTGATAGATGGCGGCTCCTAATTCTGACAAAGGGTATCGCCATGAAAAACTCAGAAACCATCCCTAACGATCTAATCGCGCCCACGATTAAGCCGAAAGAAGCTCGTCAACGTATACGCAAACTGGGGAACCTACTTCGCACCGCGAGCGTAGCAATTCAATCTGCCGAAAAGGAATTTCACTACTTAATCTACGGTATTGAAGGTAAATCGCGAAAGGAAAATCACGCCAAAGATGAATGAAAACAACCTTATCAAACAACAATATGACTCATTTGAAGACGCAGCACATAATGAAGATGGTGTTGAATTTTGGTATGCGAGAGAGCTTCAATTATTACTTGGATATGCAACATGGAATAAGTTCCTTAATGTAATTGAAAAAGCGAAAACATCTTGTATATCATCTGGGTACAACGTAGATGACCATTTTTCCCGCGTGGGAAAAATGGTCAAGCTTGGTGGATAAGCGGTTACTCGCAATGTATCTGATTTGAAACTAACCAGATACGCTTGTTATTTAATCGCGCAAAATGGAGATCCAAGAAAAAACACCATCGCTTTTGCACAAACATATTTTTCTGTTCAAACAAGAAGAATTGAGGTTCTTGAGCAACGTATAAATGATGAAAAGCGTATTGAAGCAAGGGAAAAACTGAAAGAGACAGAGAATAGATTGAGCGGGATAGCTTATGAGCGCGGTGTTAATGATAGGGGCTTTGCCAGATTAAGAAGCAAAGGAGATAAAGCGTTATTTGGTGGCGCGGATACATCTCAAATGAAGAATAGACTTGGTGTACCAAAAAATAGGCCGTTAGCAGATTTTCTACCGACAGTAAATATCAAGGCGAAAGATCTTGCCGCAGAGATGACAAGATTAAATGTTGAAGATAATAACGAGATTCGCGGAGAAAACTTAGTTATAGATGAGCATGTAAAAAGCAATGAAAGCGTAAGGGATGCTTTAGTAAGAAGGAATATTTATCCCGAAAGATAACCAGCCGGAGAAGACATAAAGAAGATTGAACGAAGAGTAGCAAGAGAGAAAAAGAAACTGAATAAACAGCAAAAGGAAACAGAAAAGGACAGTCAATAAATATTTGGCTTTTCAACTCCCAGGCGTACAATCCATTTTAAGAACTCAAGCGTATAACTCCCGTTGGATAGAAAAGCGGATAGGGATCTATCTTGAACGGGTCATCGGATGGAAGTTCAAGATGAAACCAAACCGCAAGGGGACTGGAATTGGAGGCGGGATTGGGGGGAAATAGGGATTGACTCCCGATTTCGACCCCATCCCGATACGAAGATATTTAGATCTTGCCCCGGACCAACAAGGCCTGCGTGGCACAACGAAGGATATCGGTGTTGGTTTCCGACTTTTCCGATACCGGAATCACGGGGTTCTATGTTCCCAATACACCTGCAAGCCGCTCCATGCCCAAATGTAGATCCCGTTCGCTGGTGGCGATGGAAAGACGGACGAATCCGGGGGCACCGAATGCCGATCCGGGGACCAGGGCCACGCCGACTTTCTCGATCAGGTATTCCGCAAAGGCGATATCATCCTCGATGCCATCCAATTCGGATATGGCGGCGCGCATGTCGGGAAAAACATAGAATGCACCCTGGGCAGGCAGGCAACGAACGCGCTTCAGGCTATTCAAGTCATGCACCACGAAGTTGTGTCGTCCCTTGAATATCTGAGTCATCTCACGAACGAAATTCTGGTCTCCCTCCAGGGCCGCCTGGGCGCCGATCTGTGCGAACGAGGTGGGATTCGATGTGCTCTGGGATTGAACCGTCTTCATGGCTCGGATGAGTTTCGCGGGTCCTGCCGCATAACCGATGCGCCAGCCGGTCATGGAGTATGACTTCGATACGCCATGCAAGATGATAGTGCGATCGAGAAGGTCCGGGCAGGCCATCGCAATGTTGCAAAACGGTTCATCCGCCCACAGGATATGCTCGTAGATATCGTCCGTGGCGATGAATATCCGGGGATGTCTGCGTAGAACCTCCCCCAGCGCGACCAACTCATCGCGTCGATAGCAGACGCCGGTAGGATTCGATGGGCTATTGATGATGATGAGACGCGTCTTGGGGGTAATGGCGCGTTCGATGTCCTCCGGGGTGATCTTGAATCCGTTTTCGGTGTTCGTGTCGACGATGATCGGCACTGCCTCGGCCAACATGACCATATCGGGATAGGATACCCAGTAGGGCGCGGGGATAATGGCCTCATCCCCGGGATTCAATAGCGCCTGGATCAGATTGAATAAGGCGTGTTTGCCGCCACAGGAAACTATTATCTGCTCCTGGGCGTATTCGATGCCGTTATCCCGAGCGAACTTGTTCGCGATGGCCTGCTTCAGGGAAGGGATGCCATCGACCGGTGTGTACTTGGTGAAGCCGTCATCCAGCGCTTTTTTGGCCGCTTCCTTGATATGGGATGGTGTGTCGAAGTCCGGTTCTCCGGCACCTAGTCCGATGATGTCGCGCCCGGCAGCCTTCAATTCGGCCGCACGGGCGATGACTGCCAGGGTGGGTGAAGGCTTGACGCCCTGTACTCTATTGGAAAGCATGATGTTCGTAACCTTGAATTCGTGTGATGTACCTCGTGGGAAGCTGACGCCTTGATTTGGAGTGAAGGAATCATATCGTTAACGCCAACAATGTCAACTCTCTCTTTCCCCTTCGCGTCTTCTTGTTCTTGCGCGATAGTCAATTGATTCGTAATGTTAAATCGGTGCGCCCGAAGAGATTCTGGCTTTCGTCCGCCTGGTTCGCGGACCGTCAGCCGGCAAATAGTTCGCCTGCGAGAGCGAAATATCCTTGCAAAAAGTGTTCCATCTTTGGCGCATTTGCGAAGATGAGCGGGAAATAAACAAATTAGTCAGTTATCCAGGAAATCTTGAACAAAACGATCAAAAATTTTTTAATCTGTCATTTCGAGCGTAGCGAGAAATCTTCTGGCTTGAAAAA
>CAZSVE010000134.1:0-3894 GCA_964610175.1 uncultured Thiotrichales bacterium | reverse complement strand
GACAGATTAAAAATTTTTCGATCGTTTTGTTCAAGATCTTCCGGGTAACTGACTAGATAGGATGCTCTCATACTACTATCGTCGCTTTGTTGTTTTTCGCGACCGTTCCCTTCGGCTCCGCGCAGAGATCGATCTCCGATCGGAGTCGAGAGGTTTCCCGAGCGGAGTCGAAGGGAAACGCTCTTGGGTCGTCGTTTTCCTTGGTTGCGGCTCGGCCGCGCTTGTATTTTCCATTGGCACAACCGCGTCAGGCGTTATTCATGAAACGGAGGTGGGTGGATCGTTCATCTCGGAAGGGGGGACGGACGATGGACGGTCGGCAATCGATGATTGGCGAAGATCCAACGGGCGAAGCTTCGCCAGAGGTAATTCCTGAAGCTTCGGGGAAATAGATCGGGAGAACATGTTAGCGCTTCGCGCCAAGACTGAAGCGGGATGGGTCTTGGCGCACGCACCGGTTTTCTCGATATCTTTGTTTTTCCGATACCTAAATAGATTTACGCGAATCGAATCTGGTCACAACGGTCTCGAGCCGAGTTTTGCCAAGGTTATCACGATGATGATCGAAACGAAATTCGGTCTTTTTCACGTGTAGCCGGAGGGTGTATTCAGGTGCGCCTTGGAACTCGATGAGACGACGTTTGGCATATGCGCCCGAAAAGGCTTGACACCACTGATGCACGACTCGTGATTGGTAAATTCATTGCCACCAGGATGAATTCCAAAATAGCCTTGTGGCTTGGTATGATTGTTCACGATGGTTTTCAGAGCGGGGAATGGGAGGAGTCTTTCAATGACTGACGACGAATTAAAAGAATTGATCGCGAGTTTGGTGATTGCGCAAAAGGAAACCGATCGACAAATGAAGGAGACCGATCGACAAATGAGGGAAACCGAACATCGCTTCAAGGAGATCGATCAACTCTTCAAGAAAACCGATCTTCGCATCGAAAAGATGTTGAAAGAGAGAAATCAGCAGATCAAGGAATTGGGCCAACAGATCGGCGGACTTGGCCAAAAATTCGGCGGTTTTACCGAGGGCATGGCCTTTCCGTCCATGAAGAAGTTGCTACGGGAACGTTTTGGCATGGAAACGGTCGTGCTGCGGGCAGAGGCATCCCGAAATGGAGACCACATGGAGGTGGATGTATTGGGTTATTCCAACGGTGCGGAGAACCAAGCTACGGTAGTCGAGGTAAAGAGCCGTCTGACCCAGGAGGGAATCGACCATATGGAACGGACCATGGCGCGCTTCGATAAGTTTTTTCCCGAACATGCCGACAAAAAGCGTTTCGGTATTATCGCCGCCGTGGATGTTCCCGGGGAGATGGAGGTGCAAACCCGCAATCGTGGGTTTTACCTTGCCCGTATTCGAGACGAGTTGTTCATATTGGATTCCCCGGCATCATTTCAACCCCGTTTCTTCGGCTGCGGGTAAGGCTGTAATCTCCGTGCCAAGGGAAGGAAACAGCACTTTTCAAGGTTACCTTACTCGGCGGTAGCGCTGTTCATTCATAAAGAGGCAAGCACCATGCCAACACCTCATCGGGAAATTATCCGCATCGCTACTCGGCGCAGCCCCCTCGCCATGTGGCAGGCGGAACACGTGAGTCGTCGTCTTCGGGAATTCTTTCCGGACATAGCTGTGGAGCTAGTGCCCATCATTACCCAAGGCGACAAGATACTGGACGCGCCGCTCGCCAGGATCGGTGGTAAGGGCCTGTTCGTCAAGGAGCTGGAGCGCGCCTTGCTGGACGGCTCGGCGGACATCGCCGCCCATTCCATGAAGGATGTCCCAGCGGTTCTGCCCGACGAATTGGCGTTGTCGGTGATTCTGGCCCGCGAGGACCCGCGCGATGCCTTTGTCTCGAATCGATATGGGCGTTTGGACGAATTACCCTCCGGCGCGCGAGTCGGTACTTGTAGTCTGCGCAGGCAATGTCAGCTCCGCGAACATCGCCCGGATCTCGTGATCTTGGACCTTCGGGGAAATGTGGGGACACGTCTATCGAAGCTGGATGCCGATGAATTCGACGGAATTATCCTTGCCACCGCGGGACTGAAACGTCTCGGGTTTCAGGATCGGATCACCGAGATCCTTGCCCCGACGGCAAGTCTACCCGCCATCGGTCAAGGGGCCATTGGCATCGAGTGCCGGCGGGCGGATATCGGTATTCGAACCAGGATCGGATTGTTGAATGATCTCCCCACCGCCCGCTGTGTACAGGCGGAGCGCGCCATGAATGGAATGTTGGGCGGCGGTTGTCAGGTACCAGTGGCCGGGCACGCCGAGATCGATCAGGGTTATCTACACTTGCGAGGATTGGTGGGTAGTATCGACGGACGCCGGGTACTACGCGCAAGGGACAGTCTGCCAGTGGAGAGTACCGACACGCCAAGTGGGGTAGTAGAAGAGGAAGCGGTCACAAGGTTGGGGCACACGGTCGCCAGGGCACTACTCGCTCAGGGAGCCGGAGAGATCCTGGCAACGATGAAAGCGAACTGTTAGCCCCCGATGCCGTTGGTAAAGGGGGGGAATACCTAGTGAAGCTTCGCCTCGAACCGATGAAGCGTGATTTGGTCGTAGTAGATCGAAACCGGCGTTTTGTAAACTTGACTGATTGGCCAAGATGAGCGGGGAACAAACAAATCATGGCGAGCACCACGAATCGAGTTCCATTCGGGCAATTGTCGGGGGTCGGGGTATGGGTCACTCGCCCCGTCGGACAGGCAAACGCCCTGGCCCGGTATATCGAAAAGGAAGGTGGACACTCGATTTGTTTGCCGGTAATTACCATCGCGGATATAGATGATCGCAGGCCCGTTCTGGCGCTGATGGGCCGACTGAGTGACTTCGATCTGGCAATCTTCGTTAGCGCGAATGCCGTACGCAAAGGGATTGACTATATGGATGGGGCCAAGAACTGGCCGATAAGTGTTCGGATAGCAGCCATCGGGAAAAGCACGAAAAAGGCACTTGAAGAAATAGGGTTTTTTTGCGCATTCGAACCGATGCCTCCTTATAACAGCGAATCTTTGCTGGCACTCCCGGAATTGCAAGCCGACGTCGTGACGGGTAGCCATATCATCGTTTTCCGAGGTATTGGAGGCCGTGCGTTATTGGGAGAAACATTGACAGCCCGCGGTGCGCAAGTGGAATATGCCGAGGTATATCGAAGGAGCTTGCCCCAATGGATCGAGACTACATCGATTCCATGGGATCGGATCGAGATTATCGTGGTAACCAGCGGAGAGGGAATCGAGAACCTATTCACCATCGCTGACAACTGGGGACGGGAGCGATTGCTCGAGACGCCGCTTGTCGTGATCGGCAAGCGGATGGCAGGACTCGTGGGGGAGTTTGGCTGCAGATACCCCCCTATCGTTGCCGATAATGCCAGTGATGAGGCAATTCTCGCCGCATTATGTGCCTGGAATGCCGATAGAGCCTAGCCGAAGCTTGTGCTCGAACCGAAAAAGCATGACCCATGCATTGCATTGGTAAAGCAAAACTGGCGTTTCGTAAAACCCGGCTCATTTGCGAAGATGAGTGGAAAATAAAAAAAATAACGCCGGAACTATCATGAAGGGACATGAGACCGAGACAGCGACAGACATGCGCGCTCCCGATATTCTCGTGCTATCTTTGTACGATAGAGCCCATGTTTGAACTCGCTGCGCGAGTTCAAACATGGGCTCTGAGGTTTCAAGGCAAGAGCTGTACCAAAATCTCCTTTTGACACAGTTACTTGCGAGTTGAATCCAGGCATCGGTTTCAAGGTATCGGAAAAATAAAGATTCCGAGAGAACCGGTGCGTGTGCCAAGAGACACACCCCGCTTCAGTCTTGGCGCGAAGCGCTAGTGTGAGCCGCAGGCACCGTCGGCTCAGTCAT
>CAZSVE010000133.1:0-3927 GCA_964610175.1 uncultured Thiotrichales bacterium | reverse complement strand
CTCTTAACATAACCCTCGCACCTTGAGTTTGGGCAGGTCAAAACATTATGTCTACGGCAAGCTCGAATTGCTTTCAAATGCCAATCGGCACCTTTCATCCGGCATCACTTTCGAATAACTGGATGCAATCCCTCGTACTATCAGCGACAATGAGATCATCGTCCTAGCGAAGCTTCGACTCGAACCGATGAAGCATGATTTGGGTGTAGAGCAAAACCAGCGTTTTGTAAAATTTCACCCATTTGCGAAGATGAGCGGGAAATAGACAAGCATGTTGGCACAATACGTATTTGCTAACATTCGGATTTTTACTGTTTCCCGAGGGAGAACCTCTTTTTCCACAGGCATAGTCTCGGAAAAAGCCCAGAAATCCGTTTCAGAAGCGTCTGAATGATTACCGCAGAATCAGGTCGATGCCAAGGGCCCGATATCTCAGAAAGATTTTATATCGTGTACTCCCTGTTCTCGTGAGTATTCTGCTGTTGGCCAGCATCGGATATACCGTCATAGACAGATTCCATGGTGTTTCCACTGCGGCTCCATTGAATAACGAAGAGAAGGAAGCAGCGAAGGCGCGGGAGGAAGAGCGACCATCCCCCATAGTGGAAATCACCCACTCGGCGCGCAATATTGCGGAATTTCATCTCTTCGGAGAAATTCCCAAGGCAGTGCCGAAATCCGCTCCTCTACCTGTTTCCGTACCCTTGGAGAGCACGTTGGATCTTGTGTTGCATGGGATCATCATTGCACCCGGAAAAGAGGAAAACCTTGCAATCATCGCAGATGCCAAGGGGAAACAGAGTTCTTATTCGGTGGGCTCGGTATTATCGAAAGGGGTTACCCTCAAGGAAATCAACGATGACCATGTAGTCCTGCATAACAATAATCGCATCGAAACGTTACGCATGTGGGATGTGTCTCGAAATAACTCCCAAGGTTCCGGGATGAGGGAACTTTCGCTTACGGGAATGAATTCGAATCCGATGGTCCATGGAATGCATCTCGAAAAGGGTGGTCGTCATCCCAGGAATCGTCGCGAGCGTCGATCGTCTCGGCAACGTCCTCCACCGTTACCTAGCTATCCGGAAATCGAGCGCTACGATCGTCGTTGATCGGTGTTCTGTACTACATGGAAACAAATGACCGATCGCCAATCACCATGGGTTTATCCACTGTAAAAACCTTTACCTTCCGGATGAGATATGGCGCAAGTCGGTTTGGGCGCAAGGCATTATCGATATCGGTGATGTGCGTTCTCTTCGGTTGGCTTCCAATCACAATCGGAGCGCCGATCACCATGAACTTTCAAGATGCCGATATCGGCAATGTTATCGTCATGGTTTCCAAAGCGACCGGGAAGAATTTTCTGGTGGACCCACGGGTAAAAGGAAAGGTATCGGTAATTTCTTCTCGCCCCATGGAAGGGGAAGAACTCTATCAGGTGTTTTTATCCATATTGGAGGTCCATGGTTTTACCGCCGTCCCCAGCGGGGAGGTCATCAAGATCATTCCCAGTGCCATAGCCAAACAGACGGCGATTCCCACCGAACCGATGCCACCCGACAGCGTGGTTGGTGACGAGTTCGTCACCAAGATCGTTCCCCTCGAACATATCGCCGCATCTCGCGTTGCACCACTACTGACACCCCTCATGCATCAAGCCGGGCATGTGGCGCCGATTCCGAGTTCGAATCTCTTGATCCTTTCCGACCGAGCTACGAACGTAGCGCGTTTGGTTCGCATCATCCAGCGTATCGACCAGGCAAGTAACGATCGAATCGAAATTGTTCGTCTCGAGCATGCCTTGGCTGTGGATGTGGTGCGGGTCTTGAATAGCCTGCAACAGGGAAAATCCGGGAAAGACCCGGAGATGCCCGGTAACAATATAAGCCTCATTGCCGATAACAGAACCAATAGCATCCTTATCGGGGGAGAGAAATCGGCACGTCTGCGCTTACGCGCCATCATCGCACATCTCGATACGCCCATGGAGAATATCGGCAATACGCATGTTATTTACCTGCGTTATGCCAAGGCGAAAGACTTGGTATCGGTATTGACCGGTGTCATCGAAGAAAATGGGCGTAGCGGTAGCATCGGCGGCGGTGACAGAAAGACTTCCGGCGGTGCTACGCAATCGGTTTTCAATATTCAGGCCGATGAATCCACTAACGCGCTGGTCATTACCGCACCACAGGAAGAAATGCGTGTAATCCGTGCGGTTATCGATAAATTGGATATCCGCCGCGCCCAAGTGTTGGTGGAAGCAATTATTGCCGAAGTATCCAATGATCTGAACGCCGAACTCGGCATCCGATGGCAAACCAGCCGTTCGAGTGGAAAGCCTTTTGCGCAAACCTCCTTCTCGGGTTTGAGTGCCATAGGGGCAGGCCTCAATATTGGATTGCACAGAGGAGGAGATCTCAGGGTGCTACTTCGCACCCTTGCCAATGATACTCGAAGCAATGTGCTCTCCACGCCCTCATTGGTTACCATGGACAATGAGGAAGCCGAAATCGTAGTAGCCCAGAATGTGCCTTTCATCACGGGAGAATATGCAACCAGCAACTCGACTACCACTGAAGGAACCACGGTAAATCCCTTCCGGACTATCAAGCGTGAGGATGTCGGGTTGACCCTCAAGATCAAGCCCCAAATCAATGAAGGCGATAGCATCGAATTAGAGGTGGAGCAGGAGATATCGGACGTAATACAAAGTCCCGAAGGTGCAACCGATCTCACTACCCGCAAGCGTTCCATCAAAACCAGCGTAATGGTAGAAGATGGCGAGCTCATCGTCCTCGGCGGGCTTATCGATGATACAGTCACCGAAACACAGGCAAAGGTCCCTCTGTTGGGTGACCTACCGCTGCTCGGTGTTCTGTTTCGGACGACACGAACGGAGAAGCAAAAAAGGAACCTGATGGTATTCCTGCACCCGCGTATCCTCAGGGACGCAGGAACCGCCAATATCGCCTCCTACAAAAAATATAACACCGTACGCGCCATGCAGATGGAACTGCAAAAGCGAGGGATTTCCTTGATTCCAAACGCCAAGGCCCCTGCACTCTTGCCTGTGGAGGATTATTTGGACGATTCCTCTCTCTCTTCGAACCATACCGCAGCCTTCTCTCGGACAGATATGAACTCCCCTCGAGACAACATGGATATTGGAGACATGGACCTCGAACCGTAGCGCCAAGAGATAGGCGTTGGTGCCAAGGTGTCGAGGTGTCGAAAGTGGAGGAACTGGAACCCTTTCGAATCATGGGGAAAAACTTGTCTGTCGTGGTATTGAACAGACATACCATCGATTCGACCGATGATAATCGGATCTTCGACGATCGGAGAAGAATGATATTCGTGAGAGAACTCCCACGGACGGAATTGCCTGGCGCGTATAGGGCGACGTCCTACGACATTCACCCCCACACCAATGACCAGATGGAGCGTTTGGCAGGATTTTCGGGGAAACCCATTCGACGGATATCGATTCCGTATTCGTGAACCAGGTACTTGAGCCGGTTCTTCCAACGGTGATCGGGACTGACGAGATCCATAAGGTAGGCAAGCATTACCGGTGTATTGTAAAAGTCGACGTCTACCCTCGTCATTGGGATTGAGGCTTGACACCAAAGTCTCCGGTCGTCGCTTTGGTAGTTTGAAAACAATAGTGAATTCCCGACTCCATAAACGGTTATGATGGGCACATAGGTTACGAATGGTAGTTAATCAGTTACCCGGAAGATCTTGAACAAAACGATCAAAAAAATTTTGATCTGTCATTTCGAGCGTAGCGAGAAATCTTCTGGCTTGAAAAATTCCAAATGCACAAGATCTCTCCCTCCGGTCGAGATGACATATCCTTATAAGGTATCGGAAAAACAAAAATCCCGAGAGAACCAGTACGCCCGCCAAGACCCACCC
>CAZSVE010000132.1:0-4058 GCA_964610175.1 uncultured Thiotrichales bacterium | reverse complement strand
CCGACATGGACGCCAAGATTCGTAGAAAATTACCCACGAATTTTTCTGAAGAGCCGTTTTGTCTTATATCGAGGAACGAGTCCAATAAAGATGGTTCATTCGGGAAAAACGTACATGGCTATCTTAGTCTCAACAACTATGATCCTGGAGGGCAGAGATGGAGGGGCTCATCATTCTAATCGTAGTGATTATCGCTGCTATCCTATTAAAAGGTAGCAGCGACGGAAGTTCCTCTGGCGGCAGCGACGGAGGTTCTTATGGCGGCAGCGACGGAGGCTCCTGTGGCGGCAGCGACGGAAATTCCTCTGGCGGCAGCGATGGAGGTTCCTATGGCGGCAGCGATGGAGGCTCCTGTGGCGGTGGTGGCGAGGTGTAACCATTCAGCCTCCCTACGCCACTTTTATCTGTCGTGGGAGTAAGCCCGTAGAATGCGATGAGCGTCAGGCTTGTCCTGACGCGCTAAATGGTGGCGCGGAACGAGGTCGGGTCTTTCCTTTTCCCTGTCTTTGAGAACACATTACCAAGCTTTATCGAGCAACTCCACGGCCGCACGAAAACCAACCCCAAGGAGCCATCAGGCCAAACCGGAATATCGACGCAACCCTATTACCCCAACCCGGCAAAGCCGGAACCAAAAAGGGCCGGATCAAGTATCATAATCGGTAACAGTCCCATGAAGTGGAGGTAACCGAGATGAATCCTTTTGTCGAACGCCATCGGGGCGAGATTTCCGGTGTATTGTCGTGTTTTGATCGAGTTGTCATCACCGGAACGTTACCGGATATTTGCTATCCTCAAGCAATGGCGGGTTTTCTCAGCTACCAAGGCATTCGTCTATTCGATTATGCCAGCTGGGCCGAACCATCGCGTGATGAATTACGTCAAAACGCCGAGCGAATAGCGGCTGATACGGGACTGAAAATCGAGTTCATTCGCAAATCCAACGGTTTTCGCAAGGAAAAACGCATCAAGGCAATTATAGCGGAACGTGGGGATCATCCTGGCCAAAGGATTGTATTTTTGTTTTTCATTTTCTTCTCCATTGTTTTTCGTCGAATTGGAAACTGATATGTTTTGACCAGTCAGGTCCATCAAGGTCTTTATTTGTGGTTCGAGGCCTGATTTATTGTAATCGTTCAGACTTTGCCATCCCATAAACCCCGTCCCGCGTTCCCCAGACGCACTCCCATATAAAATCACGCCCCCTCCGGCCTCGCCGGAAGGGGCATCTTTTTGCCTACGTTACCTACGCATGCCTCCGATCCAACTCCGCAATAACCTTTTGGGCCGCAACCGGAATCACCGTGCCCGGTCCGAAGATGGCGGAAGCTCCGTGCTCATATAGATAATCATAGTCCTGGGCCGGAATCACTCCTCCTACCACCATGATGTCCTCGCGATCCAGGCCCTTGAGTTCCTTGACGAATTCCGGTAACAGGGTTGCGTGGCCGGGGTCTTTGGTGCTCATGCCGATTGAGGTGGGCGTCGTTTTCCACGGCCTGTTTGGCCACTTCACCCGGCGTCTGGAAGAGCGCGCCGATGTCCACGTCGCGAAAAAGGGAAGCGCCCCCTTTTCGCGCCTGCGTCGACTCTCCAATATCGAGCCTCGCGAAAGAACATTCTCGGTCTTGCGTTGTTGGATTTGAATCCGATACAAACCCGGTCAGGTAAACTCGATATGGAGTTTTTTCCCCACGGCATGGGCGATATGCTCCAAAACATCGATTGTCATGGCGGTATTTTCCGGGTCGAGCAATTGTTCGAGTTGGAACGGACTGGTATTCAATCTTCGAGCCAGGATATTCGCTGTGATATGTTTCTCACGCATGATATCGGCCAATTGCATGGACAGCAGACGCTTACGGGCCTTGGCCGAAACCTCTTCCAGGATACCGTCTTCTTCCAGAAAATCATCGAAGTTGCCGCCGGTATGTGGGTTCATGGATCGTTATACCTCATCGTGCCATTGATTCTTGCGCGTGCGCGCCAGTTCGAGTTCCTGGCGTGGCGTTTTTTGTGATTTTTTTGAGGCCATGTAACAGTACCATCCGAACGTTCCTGACTGTAAAAAACACCCTGGCGATATTGCCGCCCCCGAGATTGGTTCGAATTTCCCAAAGATCAGTCTCCATTTTCCTGACCAGCGGCAGTCCAAGGGGCCAACGGAACTGAACGAGCTTGATGTCCTCGCCGATTCTTTTCCTATCCTCTCTGTCCATGCCTTTTAGCCAATCACGCACGGGTTCACGACCCGAGTTCGCGCAGAAGAAGTTGACTGTCAGGATGGGTTCTGTTGGCATTCTTGGTTATTGTTATTCTCAGGTTCCCAAGCTCCAGTTTGGGAACCATTTCCCCTGAAGCTCAGGTTTCCCATCCTACCCCATTTCCTTTTACCACTCCCGGCAAACCTCGATCAATTCCGATTGCCCCAGATAATTCCGCGCGCTGGAATAGCGCCAGTGCTCCGGCCGGTCCACATAGCCCACCGATATCAAGGCCATCAAGACCGCCTTCGATACCGTTCCTCAGGAAATGCCGCACCTCTACCTCCTCACACCCAAGGAATGGAAATCCAGCTATTCAAGGCGGGTCCCGATAGCGTCTCCTTCGTGCAGAATGCCCTGAATGCCACCCCGCACCCGGATATCCTCCCCGCCAGCTTCAAGATCCCCGAATTCAAAAACGACGCGCCTCCCGGAATACTATGGATACCCATTCGATTGAATACAAAGTCAATGTATTGCCCGGTGATTCGAGGAAAGAGGTCCTGGACTTCATCGATTCCCCGATGATGAAAAAACCGCGAGACCACCTCGGATCGGTTCGATTTTACCTGGGAGGGCGGGTTACCCGATTCGAAGGAAGAATACGATTCCGTTGATTTACAGAATCGCTCGATGGAGTGGAGATGATGTATCTGTTCGATACGAATATATTTTTGGAAATTCTACTGTCTCGAGAAAAATGGGGACGGAATGTCAGGTCTCCTCACTTGCTTCGATTCACCTTCCCGACATTCCGTCCCCAAGCATAAAATGCCGCCCTTCCGTCATTTTATCCGCCATAGCAACGCGAAAGGTGAGTTTCGGAAATCGTGAAGGACCGCTATCGATTATTTTGTTTATTTCCTGCTCAGCTTCACAAATGAATGAAGTTTTACAAAGCACCGATTTTGCTTTACCGGTGCCAATCATGCTTTGTCGGTTCGAGGCGAGGCCTCGCTCGCCTATCCGTTTTTGAAAATCCATGTCGGTGAATCAGAACTTTCCGGCAATGGGCCTAATCGTCCAATCCTTGTTGTTCGGCTTCGAAGAGTAGATTGGAGATCTGGTGGAGATCTTCTTCCTCGGCTAGCTGAGAAACCTCCATCCAAGGGGCTCCCTCATCGATTGCCTTTGCTGTTTTGCTGGTTTCAGGCAGGGTTTTTCGCAGTTGCCGGATCTGTTGTATGGTCGAGTCGACGATACTTGTGTCTTCGGCTGCGTTGTCTCCCTCTACCCATTCTTCTTCCTCATGGACGAAGCGTTCTTCTTCTGCTTTGGTTCGTTTGTTCATTGGTACTCCTCGAAAAGGTGCAGTTACCATGAAGTGAGGTGTGGTGGCTTGCCAACCACATCGATCGTGAAGGCCGAACATGTTGGCGATTCGCGCCTTTGCCCATCCTACAAGGCTGATATTATTTGTTTATTTTCCGCTCACCATTCACGAATGAGTCGAGTTTCACGAAACACCAGTTTTGCTTTACGGATGCTTAGGTTTGCCTTGTCGGTTCGAGCACAAGCTTCGCCAGACGGAAGACCGCCAATCGGTTTCGGATTCATCGGGCCACCCGTACCCCGAGCCAATGATGTTCGCTTGCCCCCAAGCTAGAGATCGGGAGCAAGCGAATCATGCCGTGTCGATCCGAGGTGAAGCCTCGCTGGACACCAAAAACAGGAGCGATGCAGACCATAGCAAATCGTATC
The DNA here is from genome assembly GCA_964610175.1 of uncultured Thiotrichales bacterium. Lineage (GTDB taxonomy): Bacteria > Pseudomonadota > Gammaproteobacteria > HK1 > HK1 > CAZSVE01. The sequence goes on along the minus strand of CAZSVE010000132.1, from coordinate 93 downwards.
GGAAAAGAGCAAATAAAAGCCTTCGCTCTACGAACCCCTCACACCCGAACCACGACCACCGTCACCCCGCCGGTCTCCATTTCCTCCACCTCG
>CAZSVE010000131.1:0-4408 GCA_964610175.1 uncultured Thiotrichales bacterium | reverse complement strand
GGGGCGTGGTGGGTCGCGTGGGGGGGTGCACGGGGATGGGATGCGCGCATTCGGTGTCCGGTTCGCCCGAATCGCCGGAATCACCGGGCTGGGAATTCTCCCCATGCATCGTCTCCCCCTCGGCCAATGTCGTGGCCAGGATGACATCCCGTATCCCCTGGATCACGGCATCGCCATAGCGTTCGGGATTCTCCGAAAGCAGCTTGTGGGTAATCAGCGAACCATCGGGTGCCCTTGCCACCACATCGGTGAAGGTGCCGCCGCGGTCGATCCGGAATTGCCAGTGGTTGGGGGTCGTGGGAGCAATCATATCGCGGGTTTCATTCTGGAAGGCAGTGTAAAGATGCTTCCCTATAGGGGAAATATTCCCGATTACGGAATCATGACACATGCCGAAAAGGGGAAATCACCATACCGGTGAATTCCCCTCGCGGGCGCAGTGTCCCCAGACAGGGGCACAGGAATAAAACAACCTCGACTTGTTTATTTCCCGCTCATCATTGGCAAATGAGCCGAATTTTACGAAACCCCGGTTTTGCTTTACCGATGCCGGGTCATGCTTTGTCGGTCGAAGCGAAGCTTCGCTAGACGGCGGTTTCCATATGGGCCGATTCTACTTTAGAGAAGGTTCGAATACCTGAAATCCTTACGAATGGATCGAATTTCGGAAAGCGGCGTTTCGTAAAATTTCACTCATTTGCCAATGATGAGCGGAAAATAAACCACTACAAACAAACAACTAGCGAGGCTTGTGCTCGATCCGACAAGGCATGACCCGGTATCGGTAAAGCGAAATCGGTGCCTTATAAAACTTGATCCGATTGTGAAGCCGAGCGGGAAATAAGCAAATAATACCTACGCAAGACTTGGGCTAACATACGCAAGACTCGGGCTCGACTCGATGAAGCAAACGAGCTACACTCCTTTCTCATGGACGTCCCCTGTGGTGTTCGATAAAGGCTTAGTCATCACTTGAGCCTAATCGCATACCCACGGGAATCGGCTCTCGGGGTTGTTGTGCATGTTCGCTCCGTAAGTGGAAAGCCTGATACTTCGAACCATATTCCCTGCTGAACCTAGTGGTTCAAGGGTCATAGCCTATACGGCACCGATATGGGGGGCGTCTTCCCAATGCTTTCTCGCCGTGATATCCGATCGCGGATTCGCGCTGAAAGGCGAGAATTGTCTTCTGCGGTACGGAACCGATGTGCCCGCGGGCTTACCGCCAATCTTGTGTGCTCTCCCTTGTTCCGGCGCAGTCGGCGCATTGCCTGTTTTTCCCCCCAAGATGGGGAGATCGATGTCTCCGGCCTATTCCCGCGCCTTTTTTCCATGAGGAAAAAGGCCTACCTCCCGGTTTTACATGGCAAGAAACTGTGGTTTTTGCCATTGGACGTGAATACTCCGCTGGTTTGCAACAAGTACGGCATCCCGGAACCCGAACTCTCACCCGATTCGCGCTGTGCCCCCCAAACTCTCGATCTCGTACTCACTCCACTCGTGGCATTCGACGAGGCAGGATATCGTCTGGGGATGGGCGGGGGGTATTATGATCGTACCTTCGCCTATCTATCGCATCGCCGCGTCTTCGTGAGGCCGATGCTTATCGGCGTGGCCTATGCGTTCCAACAGATCACGGAACTTCCGACGAGACACCATTGGGACGTCCCGCTGGACGGCGTGGTTACCGAGAACGGTTGGTACTGGCCCGTCCAGGAGACGGAGGAACATGTTGGCGCTTCGCGCCAAGACCGATAGGGGGTAGGTTCCCGGTACACGCACCGGTTCCCGATGAACTCTGTTTTTCCGATACGTAAATAAAGATCCCGAGAAAACCGCGCGCGCCAAGACTGAAGCGGGGTGGGTTCTGGCGCACGAAGTTTTCTCGGGATTTTCGTTTTTCCGACACCTGAATCCAGGAACGAAAAATTGCTTGCATCAAACGAACTCTCTACAATTCCCCCCGTGGATCATCCAAGTCTTTTGCCCCGATAGTTAAACGGTATAACCGGTGATTTGTAATCACCTGTTGGGGGTTCGATTCCCTCTCGGGGCTCCAAACTGGAAGAGGCTTGGTGTTGCTTACAGTGCGAGGGACTTCGGACCGCAGCAACTGCCTGCTGCAGGTAGTACGCGATCGCCAGAGGCCAAATCATTCCCACTCGATAGTCGCTGGTGGTTTCCCCGAAATATCATAGGTAACCCGTGAAATCCCGGGCACCTCATTGATGATCCGCGTCGAGACCCTCTCCAAGACATCATAGGGCAGATGCGCCCAGTGGGCAGTCATGAAATCCACTGTCTCCACGGCGCGCAGCGCCACCACATGCTCGTACCTTCGCCCATCCCCCATCACGCCCACCGAACGCACCGGTAAAAATACCGCGAACGCCTGACTTACCTCGTCGTACAATCGATGCGCGCGGAGCTCCTCGATAAAAATGGCGTCCGCCAGGCGAAGGGTATCGGCATACGACTTTTTTACCTCTCCCAAGATACGCACTGCCAATCCCGGCCCCGGGAAGGGATGCCGATAGACCATTTCGGACGGAAGCCCGAGCGCGACACCAAGCAGGCGAACCTCATCCTTGAACAATTCCCGCAGCGGTTCCAGCAGTCTCAGATTCATTCGCTCCGGAAGCCCACCCACATTATGATGCGATTTGATCACGTGCGCCTTGCCGGTTGCGGCGCCAGCCGATTCGATGACATCCGGATAGATGGTACCCTGGGCGAGCCAAGCCATCCTCCCGGCGTCGGAGGCCACGCCCTGCCCCACGATTTCGTGCAATCTTTCGGCTTCCTCTTCGAAGATCGTGATGAACAGATTCCCGATGATCTTGCGTTTTTGCTCCGGGTCGGCAATGCCTCGCAGCCTTTTGAGAAACCTCGCCTCCGCATTGACGCGAATTACCCGGATACCCAGATGTTCGGAAAACGTCGTCATCACCTGATCCCCTTCATGGAGCCGAAGCAACCCGGTATCCACGAAAATACAGGTAAGCCGCTCGCCGATGGCCTTGTGCAACAACGCCGCCACCACGGACGAATCGACGCCCCCGGAGAGCGCCAACAGCACCTTGTCATCGCCCACCATGGCCCGAATATTCGCGATCCCGTCGTCGATGATATTCTCGGGGGTCCAGCGAACACCGCAGCCGCAAATGTCGCGCACGAAACGCTCCAGGATGCGCTTGCCCTGCCGGGTATGGGTAACCTCCGGATGAAACTGGAGCCCGTAGAGATGCCGCCTTTCATCGGCCATGCCCGCGCACGGTGCATTGGTGGTCTCGGCGATCACCCGAAAACCGGCAGGCAAGGAGGACACGCGATCTCCATGACTCATCCACACATCCAAAAGCCCGTATCCTTCCGGACTGACCCGGTCCTCGATCTCGCGCAAAAGGCGGGAATGACCCCGCGCCCGAACCCGGGCATAACCGAATTCCCGATGAGTCGCCGGTTCGACGCCCCCTCCCAGCTGCACCGCCATGGTATGCATGCCGTAGCAGATCCCGAGCACCGGCGCCCCCAACTCGAAGATGCCATCGGGTGCTCGGACCTCCTCGGAAACCATCACGGACTCGGGTCCCCCCGAGAGAACAATCCCCTTGGGCGCAAAGGCACGAAGCTCCGACACCGAAATATCATAAGGCCGAATCTCCGAATACACCCCAGCCTCGCGCACCCGTCGCGCAATCAACTGGGAATATTGGGAACCAAAATCCAGAATCAGGATGCGATCGAGATGAATGTCCGGGGAAGGACATCGGGAGGCGGAAGGGGATTCGGAATACGAGCACATTTTTCATCCAGTCATGAGTTGCTTTAGACATTTTGTTTATTTTCCGCTCGGCATCCCCAAATGAATCGAGTTTTACGGAACGCCGGTTTTTCTTCACCGATGCCCGGATCTGCCTTGTCGGTTCGAGGGGAAGCTTCGCCGGTCCATTTCGGGTGGTTTCGCTCGCAATCGATACCCCATGAAGTGCACCGAATGCCAGGGAAAATCGATTACCAGCGGACAATATCGAAGATCTTCCATGGGGTCAAAGAGAGAGACATTCGCCCCTTCGAAATCGATACCGTTGCCGTCCTGACTGGTGGGAATGCCGAGCGGGAAATAAAAAAACGACCCCGCGCCACGGCAATGAGACCGAATCTCCATCGACGCCGAGGTTCCCTGCGCCATCCGGTGGCGCGCTTCCACAACGGACCCGGTGTGGGGCACGAACCCGGCGGGCAATCGCCTCGGCAGACAGTTACCATGGCGGGCAGTCGCCACGACAGGCGGTCACTATCGATAAAACGCGAGAGACGTATCGAGGCGGGCCCGGGCGTCGGCCAATAATGCCTTGTGATGTGCCTTCGCGACCGTCACCAAAACGGCATCACATCCCCCAGACGC
>CAZSVE010000130.1:0-4497 GCA_964610175.1 uncultured Thiotrichales bacterium | reverse complement strand
CTTAACATAACCCTCGCACCTTGAGTTTGGGCAGGTCAAAACATTATGTCTATTCGCGCAATGCACCATCGTCGGTAACACGACTTTCTTCTTCCGTATGGCTTTCGAGCGATTCGATTCGTGGATCGTCCCAAGTACCCCTAATGGTGTACTGGTAGGTAAATACCTTATCGAAAAAAGGGCTATCGAATAGCTTTTGCATAATGCCGACGGCGGCCAGGGGAATACTCGAGGCAAGTTTGGGAACTACCGTAGCAACCTGATTGTAATCTTTGCGCACCAATCCGGTATTGCCCTGGATGTCGATGCGCGAGGTGGGTCCTTCCACGAAGAAATCATTCGTTTCGGCATTTCCCCCATGAATATTGAATTTCCCTTCCATTCGATCGTACACCAGTCCCTCCTGGAAGATGTCCCTGAAATCCAATAATAGCCGCCGTGGAAGTAGCGTGATGCTAAGCAAACCGAACACGCGTCCGGTAGCACCGGGTTCGATGGCCAATAAACGTCCATTGGTAATCTTGACATCGAGGGTTCCCGTCATCCGGTCCAACGCAAATTGGGTTGGAGACCCGGGCCACCGGGCATCCGATAGTTTTAGCTCTGTCTCTCCTCCCTTGGCCACATCCCCCTCGTAACCGAATGAAGAAAGCAGCTTTCCAAGATCGGGGCCGCTGGTTTCGATGTGGAATTCGGATTGGTTCGATTGCGCCGAGTATTTCCACATACCGTGACCTCGTATCCGAAAATTCTCCGAGGTGACCTTGATATTCTGGATCCGAAGTCCTTGGGGATTCGGGGATAGTTCCAACATATCGACCCTACCCAAAGGAAGCGCATCGTAGATCAGGTTTTCGCAAGTAAGCCGTATGGGGGGAATATTCCCAGGATCGAAATCCTCCCTTTCGCCGCCATCGGCCAATGGTAATTGCAGACGCGTCAAGGCGACGGCAACGGTTTGGTTCACGCCGGGCCGTGGAATTCGAATGTGACCTTGTACCGCATCGCTTCGTACCTGGATATGCCAAACGCCACGGTTGCCTCGATCGAGCTTGAATTCGGTATTCCGGAGTACTCGGGAAAATGCAGTGAATTGGTCAGAGGAGATTTCTGCCTGAATATTCGGCATTCCGTCAAGAAAAGATAACTGGGTAGAGCGACGCGTCCCGGATGTGGATTGGTCCAGACCCGCCAGTAATGCGCGCCATTCATCAAGAGAGAGGCGCGGAATGTGGCCATCGATACGAATTCCCCGTCTCGGGAGGGTAACCGGGCCCGCACCCAGGCGTACCGCGCCACGCCATTTGCGGTTTCCCCCAGGCCTACCTGGCGACAAAATACCCGTCACTCGGGATCCGAACCGGAAGCGGATATGCTGTTTCGATTTTTCCTGGTTTTCCCGGCTCCCACCACCCAAAAGCATCTCCACCCGAAAGGGACGCCCCGTCAACGGCGAAGGCAAATCCACGGTAGCGCCACGAAGATGGGAAATAATTCGAAGCCGAATCAATCGCTTGCCCCGCCCCCAATCATCGGGCAGATCGAGCATTATCCGCCAGGTTGCCTTGTGGGTGACACGCATGGTCAAATCCAACAGGGACGGGGACATCTTTCGCACCGCGGCCTTCAACAAGGGATACGCAAGCAGGGTATCGGTGTCGATGCCCTCGATGGTGAATCGAGTAGTATTCTTCGAATCGGTTGCCTTTGCGATATCGAGGGTTATCGGTCGGTCCAGATACCGAGCCGCGATGGATTTCCCGGCAATCCCGTGCTCATCGAACGTCAAGACACCGCCGATCCCATCGAAGGTAATATGGGAGTCATGGGTCTCGGAAGCAGTGGCCCATGGGACATTCACATCGAGTGCATTATCGAGGAACGTAATACTGCCCCGTGTTCGGACCGGCGCAGTCCCCCCCAGGGGAAGCTGAACCTTCAAATCGAGCCGGTGCCTTCCCGTGCCACTGATTCCGGCGATACGGTGGGCATAACGATCAGCCAAGGGCCCATGCCGCAAAAAGGCGAGTCCCTTGTCCAACCCACCGACGACACGGCCATGGATAGACAGAATGGGCGTCTCGGCCAGGATATCGGGAATCTCGGCGATGACTTTCTCGATCTTGCCGCCGTACACGAACCCGCTGTTGGCGGTTATCGTAACACCGCGGCCGCCGAAGACGATGTCGGCCTTCAATTTTTCGATGGGAGGCCAGGATTCGGCATGATCGAGGATTGTTTCGTGAGATGTCCTCGCCCTGACTTCGAATACCCCTTTTCCGTTATCGAAGGGGAAATCGGCGATTCGACCATGGAATAGAATCCTTCCTTCCCTCAATTCCCCCTTTGGAAAGGCGTGGCGCAACCACTGGACGAGTGAATCTCCCATCAAATTCGTAGGTAGATATCGATGGAATCCGTCGAGCCTCCCATGCTCGATTTCCGCGATAAACCGCAGATCCGGCGAGGAATGATCTTCGAACCATTGACCTGCTCCCATAAGGCGTAGGATGATATCCTCGTTTTCCAGTTCCGCGTCCCGGATTGTGAATAGCAGGCCATGGTGATTCGGCAACCAGGCGATTTCGAACCGGGCGCGGGTAGCCGGCCACTCTCCCAGGGGGGTAGCAAGCAAAAATTCGTGCAGCTGAAGCTGCCAGTTATCGGCACCGATTCGTCTAAGTTGCAGGTAACCACTCGCTCCGGGGAATAGGGTCTTTTCGTCAGTCGGCGCGCATGACGTACAGTCGTGCTCCTTCGATAACTCGTCATACTCCCCCACAAGCGGTGTTCGATTTCCCCCATGAACGGAAATCCCCTGGTCACCCCGCTCCGGCAAAGCGACATGTCGCTGGTGAACGGTAATATTCGAATTCATCCCGCGAAGGATAAGGTCTCGGAGTGCAAAATTGCCCTCGACATGTTCAAGCTGGCCCTTGTTCCAAAATGTCCAAAACCCGAAATTGGCAATCCCGGATACGGCCCCGGGTATGGTCAGAGACGTCAAGCTATCTTGTAAAACCTCGAACCGGTCGAGATCGAAACCTTCAACCTGAAAAAATGCGCTTCCTGACCAATCCAACGTGGCGGGGTTTACGGTGATATCGGCCATGCCCGACAACGATCCAACCACGGGTTCGAGCCGAGGAACATCGAGGGTGGCATCCTCCGAAGGACGTATTGCCATCCGAATGCGATGGCGCGATCCACTCCGGCGAATGCCAAGATGTATGTTCGTCATGAAAAACGAGGCATCGTCGTTCTGTTCGTCGCGCCAACGAATACTGGCCGACTCCACGTCTACCCGTGGCTGCCGCAGTAGCCAGGACAATAATTCCCTGGTTTCGGCTTCCGTCGATGAGGAAAAGGGTCCAATACCGGCCAGACGCAAAGATCCGGTAGGATCACGGACAATGGCGAGAGTTACCTCGGATAGCGAGATCTTCTTTATGCGGACCCCGGCGGGTTTCCAGAAAGCGAAAGGATCCAGGCCGATCCGGGCCCGAAGAGATTGTATGTGGGCCGCGCCCTCCGCGGCATCCGACAACCGAATATCTTTTATTACCAATTCGGGTGTCCAACCGTGCCAAGTGGCATCCAGGGAACCAATAGATACGCTTTGCCCGGTTGCCGCACTAAACCACTGTTCCACTTCGGAGCGAAACTTCCCGACACTGGGTAGTGATAATCGCAACGCAATAAGAAGACAGGTAACAAGTACGATTACTATCTGGACAATCAACAGAAAAACAGACCATCGATCACGCGCCGACGTTTTGTCAGGGTGAGAGATAGCCTTTTTACGGCGATCGAAAAGCCTACTTGCTCCCTGGGATGAGTCGTTCCCCATCAATCCCAAGTACACACAACAGCATGAGTTGCCGCCCATGAATCTCGAAAAAGTAATATTCGGTTTTTTTATCGTTCTTGCCTTGACAGTAAATTTGGGGTTTGTCGTAGGTGATATCGACAATCCATCGCACCATAACGTATACGAACTATCCGCGGCTATCCTAATCAATCTCTTTGCAACGGGATTGAAGCTCGGTGATCGATCTCATGTCGGTGCGGTACTGCTCGCCACGAGCCTTGTCGCAAACCTGCAATTGCTTGCCGCGGCGTTGGTATGGACCGTCTCCCTGTACACCCTAAGCTCAGGCGTAACCCCCGGCGCAATGGCGAGTATTGTATCACTCACAGCAGGAGCACTCGCGGCAAACGTTATCTCCGTGGTCATATTGGTGATGGACACCATGCGGGTAAGACGATAACCCAAAGCGGGAAAACCATGGAAATACCATTCCTTGCACCACCCTCCGGGCCGCACCGGGCGCGCGAGCGCCTGATTATCGTACATCGTATGGATCCCGGTTTTGCGCGCTCGTCCTCGCCGAGGATCGACGTATCATGGATTCAGGTATCGGAAAAACAAGGATTCCGAGAAGGCTCTTCCCCAGATCGTGTGGGTAAAGTGAATAAAATAGTGAAAGGCCCCCA
>CAZSVE010000129.1:0-4889 GCA_964610175.1 uncultured Thiotrichales bacterium | reverse complement strand
TCTTAACATAACCCTCGCACCTTGAGTTTGGGCAGGTCAAAACATTATGTCTATTGTTCCCTGGTGCAAGGCAGTCCTCTCGGATCGAGGGGGGAGAACCATTACGATAAGCCGATTTCGGCTGGACCGGGTCGGGCTTGCCGATGATCGTGAATCACAAGGATCTTAACGCCGTGGAAATGGTAAAATAACGCGCTTCGAACGCGGGTCCCGATGTAAAATGACGCTCCGATGCAATCCAACATAAACAAGCGTAGGTGAAATAGCCCCATTGATTCTTAACAGATACCTCTATCGGGAGATCCTGCTGGCTTTTATCTCGGTGTTGTCGATCTTGATATTGGTCTATGTCAGCCACCGTTTTGTGCGCTATCTGGCAGAAGCCGCGGCAGGGACGATCCCGGTAGGCGCCATCCTGGAGTTGCTTGGCATAAAGCTGTTGACAAAATTGGAAATCTTTGTGCCCGTTTCCTTCTATGTCGCGGTCTTGCTCGGTCTTGGCAGGATGTACAAGGACAACGAAATTACCGCCATGGGCTCCGGTGGCATCGGATTGATAACCATTGCCTGGCACGTGTTTCGCCTGAGTCTCGTGTTTACCGCCCTGACGGCGTTCCTGTCCCTGTATATTTCCCCCGGGACCATATCCCTGGAAGAAGAACAAAAGGAAAAGGCAAGAGAAGAATTCGATATTACCGGTATCTATCCGGGGCATTTCCGGGAAATAAGGGGCGGACAACATATCATTTATGTCGAGGATGTTTCACCGGACAAGCATTCCATGCAGAACATATTCGCCCAAACGTTGCAAGGGGATGCCATGGACATCGTGGTTGCCAAGAGCGCGCATCAAATGGCGGACGAACACCGGAAACGCTTTATCGTCCTCAAGGATGGTCGTCGTTATACCGGTAAACCGGGCGAACTCGATTTCACGATTACCCGCTTCGAACGCCATACGATTCGTCTGGAAGAGTCGGAGAGCAAGGGACAGCACTACCAGGGTATCGATACCCTGCCGACCACCGATCTCCTGCACGCCAGAAACAGTCCCCGCCACGCGGCGGAACTCCAGTGGCGCTTATCTCTCCCCATCTCCCTGATGGTGTTATCTCTCCTGGCCGTCGTACTCGCCCGCACCTCGTCCGGTGGCGGAAGGTACGCCAAGCTGGTGGCGGCGATTTTGGCATATTTCTTATACAACAACCTCATCGGTATCGCGCGCACCCTGATAGAGCGTGGTGACTTGAGCCCTTCGATTGGCCTGCTTCCTGTTCATCTTTTGGTAATCCTGTTCGTTGCGGGCGCGTTGATGGCCGAGCACACCAACGGGGCGTGGCGCGCCATACTGCGCTTCAATCGGGTACGACGATGAAACGCCTGGATCGTTATATAGGCACCTATGTCGTGCTGGGAAGCCTGTTCGTGCTTGCCGTACTCGTGGCGCTTTTTTCGGTCATCGACTTCATCGATGACCTGGACAACGTTGGCCACAACCGATACACCCTGCTGCGGGCCGTCGAACACATGGTACTGACCATGCCGCGGCTCGCTTTCTCCACCGCCCCCATCGCGGCGCTCATCGGTACCCTGATGGCACTCGGCACCCTGGCGGGCAGCGCGGAACTCACCGTGGTGCGCGCATCCGGCGTGTCGTTGGCGCGCCTTTCCCTTTCGGTCATGAAGGTCGGAGCCATCCTGGTGCTGTTTACCCTGGTATTGGGTGAACTGGTGGTTCCCACCGCCGAACGACTCGCCCAGGAGCGGCGCTCCATGGCATTATCGGAACAGGTCTCCCTCAGCAAAAAACACGGATTCTGGATTCGCGACAAGCGAAGCTTCATCAATGTCCGCCAGGTATTTCCCAATAACCGGGTGGGTGATATCTATATTTACGAATTCGACGACAAGCGCCGACTTCGGTTCTCCACCTATGCCAAAAGTGGTTATTATTATGATGGTCGTTGGATCTTGAAGGGGGTACGCCAGAGCGATCTGACATCATCGGGTGGCGTTACGAACCACAATGTCCTCGAGGCCAAATGGGAATCGTTATTCGTCCCCGAAGTGGTAAAGGCCGTCAAGCTCAAACCCGAAGGCCTATCCGTCATCGACCTGTACCGACATATCCAGTACCTGCGCAGCAATGGACTCAACAGCACGGCCTACGAGTTCGCCATTTGGGGCAAGCTGTTCTATCCCATCGCCACCGGCGTCATGATGTTCATCGCCATCCCCATGGTGCTCGGTTGGTTACGATCGGTGGGCATCGGGCAACGGATCGTCGTCGGCATCCTGTTCGGCATTGCCTTTCACATCATCCAGCAGACCATCATCCACGTCGGGCTCGTCTTCGAGATGAGTCCTTTTCTCAGTGTATCCGTGCCCATCGTGGTATTCCTGGGGTTCGGGTTATGGATGATGAGGCGGGTGTATTGATTGCCGGGCCCTGGATGAATTATAAAATCACCCCCTTCCCCGAAACCTGGCAGGCGATGTGATGCCCTCCTCGGAGCGGGAAAGCGACGACAACGGGCAGGGATTCCCGGTGCGACGGTTCTACCAGACCGAATTCCTTTTGGCCCTGCCTTCCTCCGTGAAGGCCCTGCTTTGGAGCTTCTATCATTTCTCCGGCCTAAGGCACGTCCGGGAAATGGCCTCGGCCAGGCGCCCCAACACCCCCGACTACGAAAAACCGCCCACCCTGGTGCTCTGGATCATCGGCGTCTATGTGGCCCTGTATGGCATCGCCGCCACGCACTACGAGGCCAAACTCGATCGGGTGGAGAACCGCATGGGGGCCCTCGCCTCGCAGCTCGCCACCCAAGACGACGAGGCCTTCAAGAAATTGATCGCCCGGATCCCCCGTATCCAGGGCATGGAAACGCCCCTGGAGCCCAGTCTGCTGTGGCCCTTCGAGGAGAATTCCGTTTTTTCATCTCATTTTTTCTCCTGCCCGGAGGGGGACGCATCTTCCAATAAAGACGATCCCAGGTATTTCGTCATCCACTCCCTGCTTTGTGAAGGGCGAAATCCGGAAATCCTGCAATGGACCCGGGAGACCATCAAGACCTGGAAGGAAAAGCTTGCCGGGGTGGAACTCTATCGGATAGACCTTTCTGGGGCGTGGCTTTTTCAAGCAAACCTCTCCGGAGCGAGTCTTTGGATAGCAGACCTCTCCGGAGCGTGGCTTAATAAAGCAAACCTCTCCGGGGCGGGGCTTCGGAAAGCAGACCTCTCCGAGGCGGTGCTTTGGGGAGCGGACCTCTCCGGGGCGCGGCTCCTGTATATTGAAAACTGGCAAGAAATCCGATCCATCGAGAACGCCAATATCCTTGGTATCAGGCACGCCCCCGAGGGATTTCGGGACTGGGCATCGAAAAAGGGAGCGGTAGAGATGGAACCCGCAGCGTGGCGGGCGTTTCGGAAGAACGGCTATGAGACACCCAAGCCCGAATGAAATCGAATCCGTACCGCATGGAACATGTTAGCGCTTCGCGCCAAGACCGAAGCGGATGAAATGATCGATGAGCAGAATCATACGCGAATCCCAACCGGCGCGGCGCGTTGGGGTTCGTTTCTCGAGATCCGCCGCGCGCGGCATCCCTGCCCCTGCACGCTCATGATCTCCGTTCGGGGCCGTCCCTATTCGAAGAGTCCGTAGTGGTAGGCCCCTTCGATGACGCCGCTGGTGTAGTATCCACTGAGGCCCATGAACCCCCCCTTGGCGAAATAGGCTTGGATGGCGGGATTCTTTTCCATGGCCTTCTTGACGTCGCTGACCAGTTGCTCGTCGGCGTTTCTGACCAGGACGCCGGAGAAACCGGCAGTCAGCGGGAAGATGTCGTTGCCGCTATCGCCGCAGAACACCACCTTGCCCTTCTCGGTGTCGAATTCCTCGGCGACGTATTCCAGGGAGGTCTGTTTGGTGGCGCTGGCCGGGAGGAAGTCGATGAGCCCCTTGTTGACCAGGGAGTCGAAGCTGTACACGATGACCTCGTCGAACTTGCCCTTGACCGATTCCTCGACCTTTTTCAGTATTTCGTCCTTCCTGGCAATGTCCACATCGTAGCTTTGCTTGAATTGGTTCTGGTGTTCGGCGGCCTGTTCGACGAGGCCATCGATGCCGGCAACCGTGTCCTTGATGGCGACTGCGTCCCATTTGGGACTGGCCTTCCTGACATGGGCGATCCATCCCTCGTCGAATTCCCACTGGCCGTCCTGGTATTTCCTGATGCAGGTACCGACATCGCTGCACAGCACATCGGGGTATCTGACCCCATACTCCTCGATGGCGCCTTCGGCGAGATCGAGATTTCTTCCGGTTACATAGACGACGAGAACGCCGTGTTTTTTGGTCAGTTCATTGAATCGTTCGATGGCACCATCGTCGGCTTTCCAATGACCGTTGGGGAGTAGTGTCCTGTCCAGATCGGTAGCCAATATCTTCATGGGGTCCTCCACATTGTTTTTGTTGTCCGGAACATGTTAGCGCTTCGCGCCAAGGCTGAAGCGGGGTGGGTCTTGGCGCACCCAGCGGTTCTCTCGGGGGTTTTTGCTTTTCCGATACCTAACCCGGCAAAGCCGGAACCAAAATTCCATCGCATGGATAAAGGATATGTCATCTCGACCGGAGGGAGAGATCTTGTGCATTTGGAATTTTTCGAGTCAGAAGATTTCTCGCTACGCTCGAAATGACGGACTGATATGTTTTAACTTGCAAGTAACTGTGCCAGAAAGGAAATTTTCTGGCACAGTTCTTGTCTAAAACATCAGACTTTGTGTTTTAACACTTTTAAGTTACGCAGCAAGTTAAAACATGAAGTCTAAAAATTTTGCCTCCTCAAAAAAATTTGTGGGTCGGTATTTGACATAAACAAACACAGCTT
>CAZSVE010000128.1:0-4952 GCA_964610175.1 uncultured Thiotrichales bacterium | reverse complement strand
CCCTAAATGCTATTGGGATGGCAAACTTCTACCCACAAATTTTTTTGAAGAGCCGGATATGATAACTATAAATCATTTATCAAAGCTGTCCAAAAGGCAATGTCTGCTTGTGTTACTCTTGAGATATCAATCGGGGAGAATTTCGAGGAAGACAAGCGGGTGGTAGATGGTAGCGAGATTATAGACTACAGGTTATCCCGCTTTGCGTGTTATTTATCTTCTGTTAATGCCGATATTTCAAAGCCAAGGGTTGCGGAGGCACAAGCCTATTTTCTAACTCTGGCAGAGGCTTTCCGTAAATACATTCATGGGCCTGATAATGTTCATCGGGTACTTATACGCGAGGAAGTCAGCCAACACGAAAAGTCATTAAATAGAACTGCATCCGAAGCTGGAGTAGAAAATTATGCATTTTTCCGGAATAAAGGATATATTGGAATGTATAACATGGGTTTGAGTCAGCTTAAGAAATATAAAGATCATACTGGAAGACAGCCATTACTTGATTTTATGAATAAAACGGAACTAGCAGCCAATCTTTTTCGCATTACACAAACCGAAGACAAAATTAGCAATGAAAATATTATTGGTCAACGAAATTTGGAGAATACAGCGTATACAGTGGGGAAGAAAGTTAGAAAAACTATGCAGGAGATTAGCGGAACCCATCCAGAAGATATACCTCTAGCTAAAAACATTAGGTTAGCAGCGATATAAAACGTACTTGCCGCGAGTTTCAAAAACTTGATGAAACCAACAGCTGAGGAGTGAAACAATCATCTATTACACGAATTGGCGCTTGTGCCATGACAACCAATCTCCCATTATAATCCCCATCGAAAATCGATATGTTCCGGACGGCAAGGATCAAGCCCCTAAGGATCAGCCCCTAGTGAAGCCTCGCTTTGCTCCGATGAAGCATGATTTTGTATTCGTAAAGCAAAATTAGCCTTTTGGAACATGTTAGCGCTTCGCGCCAAGACTGAAACGGGATGGCTCTTGGCGCACGCACTGGTTTATTGAGATCTTTGTTTTTCCGATACCTTGAAACTTGACGCATTTGCGAAGATGAGCGGGAAATAAACCAAATATATCGAAATCGGGATTGCAGTATTGGTGCCTTATGATCTTTCTCGAATCCGAATCCGAATCCGGTGCCACCAGAATCTTCCTCCGTGGGTACCAAAACATATCCCGCTGAAATTCACCTACCTATACCTACCACGACCACCCGAATCATAGAAAATCATGGCTAAATTCGATCTGCAGGATGGCAATTACACCGTTATGGGGGCGCACATCGGCATCGTTGCTGCCCGCTTCAACCAAAAAGTCGTCGACCGACTGCTCGAGGGGGCCATCGATACCCTGAAAAATAACGGGGTAGAAGAGGAACACATTACCACCGTCCGTGTTCCGGGCGCCTTCGAACTCCCGCTCACCGCGCGCCGATTGATGGAGAATTACCATCTCGACGCCGTAATCACCCTCGGTGCCGTTATTCGTGGCGGGACACCGCATTTCGAATATGTGGCGGGGGTGTGCGCGAATGGTGTATCTCGCGTCTCCCTGGACCAGAATCTACCGATTATTTTCGGTGTGTTGACCACGGATAATATGGAGGACGCCATGGCGCGAGCCGGTGGTGAAGAGGGAAACAAGGGGTCCGAGGCGGCCCTGGCGGCCCTGGAGATGGTCGCCCTGTTCCGTGAAATCGCCCAGTCGTGACAAATCCGTAACGGTGATTGTATCGGCGAGTCACTTGCCTGCTATTTACTTGCATTGTCCTCAAGCATTTCCCGGGCATGGGCCAGCGTCCGGGTCGTGATCTTCATGCCTCCCACCATCCTGGCGATTTCCTGTATGCGTTGCGATTCGTTCAAGGAGGCGAGGTCTATTTTCGTGGAGTCTTCGAAGGCGCGCTTTTGTACTTTCAGGTGATGATGGGCCTGGGATGCTACCTGGGGCAGGTGAGTAATGCAGAATACCTGCCGCGTTTCGCCGAGCTGGCGCAGGTGTCGGCCCACGATTTCGGCAACCTTTCCCCCTATCCCTGCATCTACCTCATCGAAGATCAGGGTCGGTGTTCCGGTATCTCGAGAGACGATAACCTGAATCGCAAGGGCGATGCGGGATAATTCCCCGCCGGAAGCGACCTGACTGAGCGGTCTTGTGGATTGCCCGGGATTGGCGTTCACCTTGAACGTGACCTCGTCGAGGCCGGTAGAGGTCATCCGATCGCCGTCTTGGGGCGATACGGATATCTCCAGCTTTCCACCGGGCATTCCCAGCCGTTGCAGATTTTTCGTTACCTCGTCGGCAAGCCTGGTTCCGGCAGCGATTCGCTTTTCCCGCAGCCGCAAGGCCACGATTCGGTATTGTTCTTGCAAGGCGGCGAGTTGCCCATGGAGTTCGGCAACCAATGAGGCGCTTTGTTCGATCTGCTCGATTTCCCCTTCCAGTCTCCCGGCGAGCTCGCTCAATCCTTCCGGGGATACGCGATGCTTTCGGGCCACATCGTGTATGGCGGCGAGCCTGGTCTCGATCCAGCGCAGACGGTCCTCGTCCACGCCGAGGCCGCTGACATATTGCCGTAGTGTTCCGACACCTTCCTTGATGTGAATGATGGCGGTATCGAAGAGCGTGGCGATGTCCTGTAATCGTTTGTCATAGGCAATCAGCGTGCTCAAGGTACGCAGGGATGCGTCGATCTGGGCGAGGGCGGCATTGTCCGAGTCGATGCGCAATATCTCATGGCAGGCACCGATGATCTCCGCGCTATGGCCGAGTCGTCGATGTTCCTCATCCAAGGCGTCGATCTCATTGGGTTCGAGATCGAGGCCTCGGATCTCCTCGGCCTGAAACCGTAACCATTCCAGACGGGTATCGTTTTCCTCTGTGGCGTTTCCCGCAGAACGGGATATCTCCTGGCTTTTTGCTTTCGTCTCGGCATGCAACCTGGCGATTTCTCTGCGATCCGAGTCGTTTTTGCCATAATCGTCCACGATATCCCGCTGGGCACTGCTTTTGAGAAGCGACTGATGGGCATGTTGGCCATGTATCTCTACCAATCGGTCGCCAAGTTCCCGGAGGATGTGAATCGGCGCGGGACGACCATTGATGAACGCGCGCGTTCGACCATCGGCGGTGATGGCGCGTCGCAGAATGCATTCGGACCCTTCGTCGTCGAGTTCCTGTTCCTGCAACCATTTCTGAACCCCCGGTTGGCGCGAGATATCGAATACCGCGCCCACCTCGGCGCGTTTGCACCCCGCGCGCACCATGTTGCCGTTGGCGCGCTCTCCCAGGGCGAGACCAAGGGCATCCACCAGGATGGACTTTCCGGCCCCGGTTTCACCGGTCATTACCGTCATGCCCGTCCGGATGGCCAATTCCAGGTGATCTACGATGACGAAGTCACGTACTGTCAGGTGAACCAGCATAATTCGTTATGCCAAAAGCAAAAATGCAATTTACAAATGACCCCTTTGGGGGGGCAAGGGAAGTGGCAATTGATTGTGTTTCCGGTGGCGATTTTCGATTTCCATATTCCGGATTCTTACATCCTTGACGACATCCAGATATCCAGATATCGGGGAATCGAGCCTTTTCTAATCGTGGATGTCCCTGGCGCTTTGGCGAATATTCTTCACCAGTCTGTAAACGGTCGTCGTACCCATGGTACGCGGCCAGGTGGTACAAGGGGGAGTATCGCGCTTCCTGGCCCGCTCGATGGCGTCACTGATCATCTTCCAGGTAATTTTGTACCGGTCGATGCCTTTGTCGTAGCCGGGGAGATAGCGCTCGAGGCGATCGGTGCATTGGCGGGCACTGGCGATGTCGGTTCCGTCCTCGAAATGCAGAAGCAGCCACTCGCGAAGCTTCACCTCGAACCGATGAGGCATGATTTGGTATTAGTAGAGCAAAATTAGTGTTTTGTAAAACTCATTTATGAAGATGAGCGGGAAATAAACGAAATTCTCGAACTTGGGGTTACTCAGAGCGAAGCCGTAGTTGTTCGCTTCCTGCGACCAGCCGTGAAGGGTGGTGAGCTGAGCGTCGGTCCAGCGATCCTTGTCCACGACCAGCCAGGCCTCGTCGAAAACTTCGAGGGGCGCTTGCTCGAGGTATTTCTTCATCCTTTCCAGCACTTGCGGCGGGGAACTTTTACCGTTGCATTTCGGGCATTCCACCCGGATCACGAAACCCGTATCCCCGGATGTTCTGAACCAGTCGAAATACTGGCGTTCCGTTTTGGCGCCTTCCACCGCGAGGAGGAAGAGCTTCCGATAAGACCGGCTATCCTTCGCCCTGTAAAAGCGTCTCCTTTTCCCCATCAGGCCGCCTTTTCGGTCTTCCGGTGAAGATCCGTCAATCCCTCCGTAAGTAAAAACCGTGGGATTCCGCCCATGCGCCCTTGCAGGTAACTCTTGCGGATATCCTTGTCATAACGGATATCTTTGTAGTCACTGAAAGGTTTCAGGCTGGAAACGCCGAGGGCATTCCTTTCGGTTACCCACATCTCGTCGCGGCGGAGCAACTCCTGATCCATCAGGAGCACATCGTGGGTAGTAAGCAACAACTGTGAGCGGCTCTTTTTGGAGCAGTTGGCCAGATACGCCTCGATCAGTTTTCTTGTCAACAGGGTGTGCAGGCTGCGGTCGATCTCGTCGATGATGTAGACATTGTTGGAACCCGAACTCGAGTCGGAGAGTTTCAGAAATGCCGGCAGCAGCTCGATGAGCCGCTGCGAACCGTCCGACTCCTGGCGGACCTCGAATCTGGCCTCGGTCCCGTTTGCCTTCGGATGGTAAGTAAACATCTTTTCGGCAACCAGATCGCCACTTTTTCGGGTTACCATGAATCGCTCACCGATGGGCTCAGACATAAAAAACTTGGGCTCTTCAAAAAAATTTGTGGGTAGAAGTTTGCCATCCCAATAGCATTTAGGG
>CAZSVE010000127.1:0-5529 GCA_964610175.1 uncultured Thiotrichales bacterium | reverse complement strand
TCAACCCCTTCGCGGCAACGGGGAGGGAGTGGCTAAGGTCTCTCCCTTACCCACTGCCATGGGAACGGAGATCATGTTGACGGGATAGGAACGGGGCAAGGAGCTGGATGGTGGTAGTGGCCATGAATAAGGCAGGCGGAGGGCTGGTGAGTAATGTGGTGATGGCGGTTTTGTAATCCCTTTGTCCCGCTGCGTGGAGCGGGATTACAGGACTACTATCTCTATCCGGTTCCCGCGCGGCGCGTAGGGACCGGAGAAAAGGAAAAAGCGGCATGAAAACCTCGGCAAAAACACCACCCACCGTCGATGAAATCCTCCGGGGGACGGCCCACGCCCTGACCATCTTCGAGCCCGAGGCCATTGCCGGGTTTCCCCTTTTCCTGAAACGGGGCAAGCCCTATCTCGAATGTCTGGCCACCGGCAAGAAACGGCCTGCCAGGCCCGAAGAGATCGTCCGGCAACTCTACCTCAAGATGCTGATGGAAAAGTACGGCTATCCCGCCGGGCGAATCGCCATCGAGGAAGCGGTACAAATGGGTTCCTATATCCATGACAAGCTGGCGGATATCGTCATATGGGACAAAGACGATCCGCGCGCCGCCTACATCATCATCAATGTGCAAGAAACCCAGGCGTTCCGATGGCCTGGAACAACTCAAGAGCTACTGCAGCGCCAAGGGCTCCCCCATCGGGGTCTGGACCAACGGCGGCGAAACCATCCACCTGCACCGCCGCGAGCCCAACCATTACCGAAACCTCCCCGACATCCCCCGCGCCGATCAAACCCTTGTCCGAGTTGCTGAATGAACAATGAACCCTGGACGATCTCACCGCCGAGCATCTGGTCACCTGCGGCTCCTATCTGGAAATGTCAAAGACGCCACAGAGAGGTAAACTGAAAAGTGCCCATATCCAATCCGATATCGGAGAAGAACTGATGCCCCCTTTGCCACACCCAGATCCGTTCTGGGAGATCCGAGTTCACGAACCGAACCGGGACAAAGGCGTATCCGGCTTGTGCGTCGGCTACGAGCAGGGCCAGTGGCGATACTCGGCATTTGCAGACCACATCATGGAGTGGCTTCCCGAGTTTTGCCTGAACTCCAAGGAACGCGGTGAGCTGTCCCACGAGTCTGCCGTAAAAAGTCTGCGGAAAGCCGCGAAGCTCATCTATCAGACCGACAAATACGCGAAACGGGGCGCGAGTTCGGCGAGTTATTCCTGCATGCCGCGATTCGTTGTGTTTTCGATTCGCTGCCCGCGATTTCCAAACTCTACTACGAGAGTTCGATGAACAACACCGTCAAAGGCTTTGATTGCGTCCACGTTGTTGGAGAACTTGATAATCTGGAACTCTGGCTGGGCGAGGTAAAGTTCTACAAGAGCGTGTCGAAAGCGATCAGGGACGTGGTCTCCGAGATTGGTGAACATCTGGAGAAAAATTTCCTGCGCAAGGAGTTCATTCTCATCGGCAACAAGCTGGACGAACGGGACAACTACTCTGCGGCTGTGCAACGGATCATCTCCGAGCGTACACCCCTGGACAAGATATTCAAGCGTATCTGCATCCCCGTTCTGCTGACATACGAAAGCAAGGCAGTGCAACGGCATACGGCCGCTACCAAAGAATATATTCGTGATTTCCGCGCCGAGATTAATCAGCATTTCAAGACGTTTCACAAGAAGACCGAGGATCTCCCGTCAGTGCGAATTCACCTGTTTCTATTTCCGCTCAATGATAAGGAGAGGCTGATTGCCGCCCTTCATACAAAGCTGAAAGCGTGGCAAAAAATATGAAGACACAAGACGCTCTCAAGGCGCTCAAGAAAGGTTCTGGCATTGCAGACCGCCAGTTTGCGTTGCTCCAGGCAATCGCGCGTGCAGTGACTGCCAACCCGAAATCACGCATTGCCAAGGAACTCGTCCTCCGCGCGCTCGAACACCGAGACACCTTTACGGAGACTCGGCCCATCTTGTCTTCGCTCGTCCGCGAAACTGGGCTTTTCCCTTACCTCGATGACCCCGCGCTGAGCATCCGCGACCTGCTCGCCCTGGAATTCCATCGCCCGGAGGCCCTGAAAGACATCATCTTCCACCAGGAGCAAGCCCCGGTCTATCACAAACTACTTGCCGGAAAAAACGTGGTCCTCAGTGCGCCTACGAGCTTCGGCAAGAGCAAGATCATCGATGCGGTAATCGCCACGTGCCGGTTCACGAACGTCGTAGTCATCGTGCCAACCCTGGCCCTGCTCGATGAGACCCGAAGACGCCTGCAAAGGCAGTTTTCCAGACAGTATCACATCGTGGGCCATCCCTCCCAACAGCCCGCTGAAGGGCGAAACATCTTCATTTTCACGCCGGAACGAGTCGTATCGTACAAGGAGAACTTCCCCAGAATCGACTTCTTCGTTTTGGACGAGTTCTACAAGATCGGAGGGCAAAGTGAAGAAGACAGACGTGTTGTTTCGCTGAACGAGGCATTTTATTACCTCTACAAGAAGCACAAGGCGCAGTTCTACATGCTCGGTCCCAATATCCGGGAAATCAGCCCCGGCGCAAATCAGCGATTTAATTTCGAGTTCATCAGTACCGATTTTCAAACAGTTGTCGCGGACATCGTAGACATGCATGCGCCAACCGAGGAGGCTCGCTCCCGGGGGCTTATTCGTATTTGCCGCGATGCCGAAGAGCCGACGCTCATATACTGTAAATCGATTCCGCAGGTAAACCGTGTCGCCGAGGAACTCCTCGCGTCCGATGTCCAGGGAATTGCAGCCGACACCGAACCGGCTGCGAACTGGTTGGGCCGCGAGTTCCACCCGGATTGGGTCTTACCTCGGGCGCTACGTGCCGGTATTGCAATTCATTATGGCCCATTGCCGCGATCAGTAGCGCATGAGATGGTACGATTCTTCAATAGTGGTCGAATACAGTTCCTGATCTGCACATCGACACTGATTGAAGGCATAAACACCAAAGCCAAGAATGTCGTAATCTTTGACAACAAAATAGCAACCAAGAAACTCGACTACTTCACCTTCAACAACATCAAAGGGCGCTCCGGTCGCATGTTCGAACACTTCGTGGGCTGCGTATTCCTGTTCCATGAAGAGCCACAACCGGAACTTCCGTTCGTGGACTTTCCGCTCCATTCACAGAACAAGAATACGCCAGAAAGCCTACTCATTCAGATGGACAAAGAGGATTTGGAGGAAAAGGCGCGTGAACGTATCAGCGCCACAGTTGAGCGTTCTCCGTTGCCCATTGATGTACTGCGCGAGAACCACGGCATAGAGCCGAAGGCACAGATTACATTGGCCGAGGAAATCCTCTCGGACTTGAGCCGATACTATGCGCTTCTCGCGTGGTCGAACCCGCCGGAATACGAACAACTTGGCGCTTGCTGCGACCTGATATGGAATTTCTGGGTTCGGCGCCGGCGCAATGGCGTCTACTCAGCGAAACAGTTGGTGCTTAAACTCTGGCAGCTTGGTAAACACCAGTCCCTCGCGGAGAGAATCAAGGATGAGTTGGACGGTGCTTCAAAGTATGCGGCCAAGACAGCGAACGAAGCGGTTGAGCGCATTCTCCGGTTCGACCGGAATTGGGCAAGCTTCGATTTCCCCCAATACCTGATGGCCCTCGATCGTATTCAGAAGTACATCTTTACGCGGGAAGACATGCAGTGTGGTAATTACTCGTACTACGCAGGCCAAGTTGAATCGCTCTTCCTGCCGGGGCTATGCGCGGCGCTGGACGAATACGGAATACCCGCGACATTGACGATGAAGTGCGGGTTTCTGCATGAGGCGGAAACCGTAACAGATGCGCTGAGTCAACTTGGCAGCGCGGACCTGCGTACGCTGGATCTGCATTCGTACGAGGTCGAATTGCTTGAGTCGGTCCGGGAAGGGAACTAAAGATTTACAAGTTGCTTTGTGCCGCCATCTACCATTCAATCCATTGAGGATGCATTTCGAAAGGTATTGAACCAAAGGACGCCCGCCGCCTGCTGGACCTAAGCCAAGCACATGGTCGAAACGGCCATCCTGGGGGAATAGAGATTTCTCTCGCTCCCAAGCTCTAGCTTGAGAGTGTATAGTCCCGGAAGCTCCAGCTTCCGGAAAAGAGGCGCCCAAGTTGGAGCTTGGGTGCCAGCGTTAAAACTACGGTTCGCTCCATGTTTACGTATACGGGCTACTTCGAAAACGACGTCCTGCTAAAGCGGCCATATATAAGAAAGGAATGGTGCGAGCGGGTTGTGTCTTCCGGGGAATACAGGGAAGAACAACCCGATGGGAGAGTTCGTTTTTAGGGCCGAATCCCGGAATACGGGAACAGATATCTTCGCGTCGTAACGTTGCCGGATCGACGAACCACCCTGAACGCCTTTTTCAACCGGAATTTCAAGTAAGGAGCATCTCGCATGAAACTAAGTTACCATGCCGACACCGATTCGCTTTACATTCATCTTGTCGAGCGGCCCGGCACAGAGGCGGGAGAGGTCGCGCCAGGGATCGTGATCGACTTCGACGATACCGGGAAACCGGTGGGAATAGACATCAAGCACGCCAGGGATGTCCTGGACCTTACGAAACTCGAAACACAATCCCTGCCTCTTGAAGCCACGGCGGCATAATGTGTGTATCGCTCGTGTATCATTTATCACGCTCCCAAGCTTCAGCTTGGGAGCGTGCAGATGAGATAAAAGTAGAGGGTACTTGTCTCGGCACGGGGCGCCGCCGGATGAATGCGTGGGCAGGATGAAACCAAAGATATATATCGAAACGTCAATCGTGAGTTATCTTGTCGCGAGAGGTAGCCGGGATTTTGTTGCCACTGCGAATCGAAAATTGACGCGGGAATGGTGGGAGACCCGTAGTGCCTGCTTTGAACTGGTAATTTCCGAGTTCGTTTCTCGGGAGGCCGCCGCCGGGGACGCGGATGCCGCAGCGCGTCGAATGAATGTAATCCGGTCTCGGAACTCGCGATAACGGATGAGGTCGGCGGACTCGCCGGGGGGATCTGATTGAAAATATTCCTTTGCCGTCCAAAGCGCAAGTCGACGCATTCCATATCGCGGTTGCGGCGATTCATAGCGTCGAATATCTACTGACCTGGAACTGCACACACACATACACAACGCGGCGCTTCGCCCCCACATTGAACGCTTGTGCCGTTCCCGGGGCTTTGAGCCACCGATAATTTGCACCCCACAAGAATTACTGGAGGCTAGCCATGTGGCGCGACCCTATCGTGGAAGAGATTCACAGGATCCAGGAAGAATATGCCCGGCAATTCGATTACGATGTCCATGCGATTTGTTAAGGATATACAGATCAAATAGGCGGATGGTGGGCGTAAACTGGTATCGTTTCCAGCCCGCAGGCCGAAATCGGAACAAAACAACAGACCGAAGATGGATCGGTAAGTCATGATTGCTTGGCTCCCAAGCCCCGCTTGGGAGCATTGCTTTACTATGAAAGACACCCTGTGGTAGAAGACATACCACTCCCTCGCCGAAACCGG
>CAZSVE010000126.1:0-5769 GCA_964610175.1 uncultured Thiotrichales bacterium | reverse complement strand
AATGGCTCCCGGACCTATCTCTTCGCGTGGAATACGGCGCGCCTGAAATCCCACGCAAGCCAGAAACCCTCGTGGAGCACGCGCCTATTCCACCCTACGGGTTTCGGGCAGTGAACGTAGGGTGGAATAGGCGTGCGCCCCGACACCTGAATCCGGCACGAACCCTCTCCGCACGCCGTATTCCACGCGAAAAGATTCCGAGAGGATTACGAGATTTGGCGGGAAATGCCGGGCATCGGGTCGGTGGCGCGTGCCGAATGGCTTTCGGACCTATCTCTTCGCGTGGAATACGGCGCGCCTGGAATCCTACGCAACTCCGAAACGCTTGTGGAGCACGCGCCTATTCCATCATCCGCCATCCACCACCCTCTCTATTCCATCAGGCGCCGCCGTCCTTCCCTGTATTTCTCCGCGGTCTGGGCAATCACCTCGGCGGGCAGGCGGGGCGCCGGGGGTCGTTTGTTCCAGGTGAGCCCTTCCAGATAGTCGCGCACGAACTGCTTGTCGAAACTCGGCGGGCTGATACCGGTGCGGTATTCGCTTACCGGCCAGAAACGCGAGGAATCCGGGGTGAGTACCTCGTCGATGAGCACCAGATCCCCTGCGCGGTCGGTGCCGAACTCGAACTTGGTGTCGGCAATGATGATGCCGCGCGAAAGGGCAAAGCGGGCGGCCTCCTCGTAGAGTTGCAGGCTTATCTTCCGGACCCGTTCCGCCAGTTCCCCGCCGATGGATGCCACCATGGCGTCGAAGTCGATGTTCTCGTCGTGGGCGCCCTCTTCCGCCTTGGTGGAGGGCGTAAAGATGGGCCCCGGCAATTGCTCGGCCTGGGCGAGCCCCGTGGGCAGCGCGATGCCGCATACCCGCCCGGTGGCTTGGTAATCCTTCCATCCGGAACCGATGAGATACCCCCGGACGATGGCCTCCACGGGCAATGGGTCGAGCCGTTGCACGACGCTGGTCTGCCCTTCGATGCGGGCGCGCTCCCGGGCCTCGGGCACGACTTCCTCCAGGGGGAGGTTCGCCCGGTGGTTGGGGATTATCCTGGCCATCCGGTCCAGCCAGAAATCCGATAATGCCGTCAATACGGCGCCCTTGCCCGGAATCGGGTCGGGCAGGACCACATCGAAGGCCGAGATCCTGTCGGTGGCGACGATGAGGAGATACTCATCATCGATGGCGTACATGTCCCGGACCTTGCCGCGGTTGCGCAGCGCAAGGCCGGGGAGATTGGTTTCGAATAATGCTGTCATGGTCATGGCTCCCGTCTTTTTTGTCCCCCGGGGAACCTGCCCCGGATCATTGCCTGTCATTCTATCGGTATCCACCGGAAGGCACCAAGTGTGGCAAGTGCAATGCCATGGCGGGTTTCCCCGGGGATGGCGTCCTTCGAAAATGGATGGATGGGTGAATACCCTGCTTTGTTTATTTCCCGCTCATCTTTGCTAGGGGGAAAGTCGTGGAATAACGACGGCTTGGAGGGGATAGTGATTTGGAACGGTCGCGACCGAAAAGAAGCGCCAAAACAGGAAAACCGGCCCAGGCCGGAATGATTGCAATTCAGAACAGGCCTTTGAAATGCGGCGCCACGACGGCGATGACGATAAGCAGTAACATCCACTGGATTGGACTTATCTTGCTGTCCAGGGAATCGAACCTGCCGTCGAATTTACCGTCGAGGGCGCGAACTTCGGATCCGATGTCACGAACATCGGATTTCGTGGCCACATCCGATTCGTGTTGGGCATCCTGGAAGGCGCGGGAGATGGCCTCCGCTTGAGTCTTCGATATCCCCGATTCCTCCAAGGTCTCGACGAACTTGAGCGTGTCGAAAGTGATTGCGGCCATGATGGTCTCCCTTTGCGATCCAACGAATGCGAACTACCGAATATCAGTCAATAGCGACCAGGCTACCATAAACGGAAACGGCGTGGAAAATTCCCATGGGGCAGCGCGGAGAACATAGCAGCGATTTGCACCAAGACTTACGTTTTCACTCCCGCGATATTCGACTCGCGTATGGCGCGTTTTGCCCGAGATATTTGGCGGATGGTTTGACGTCGTAGGATTGTTCGGCAGGGCCGGATAGCTGTTCGAAGCGCAGCGCGCAAATCCGGGCACCGGGGTACAGTGCCAACGGCACGCGCCCGAGGTTGGCGAACTCCAGGGTGATGTTTCCCGACCAGCCGGGCTCGATGGTGTGGGCGGTGATGTTTACCATCAAGCCGACCCGCGCCAGGCTGCTCCGTCCATCGATGAATCCGACGATATCCTTCGGCAGGGTAATGGATTCCATGGTGATGCCGAGGGCGAGTTGATTGGGGTGGAGATAGAATGGATTGTCGCCCTCGATCTCACGGATTTCCATGAGGTCGTCGGATATGGGGAAATCCAGGGGCCTTCCCGAGGGGCCGATCTCTATGCAGGGGCTGAAGGATTCCCGGAAGGTGCGGAATTTTGTCCCAAGGCGCAAGTCGAGAGACATACCCCCCAGGTGTTCCTCGATAAGCGGTGGGTCGATCCCGATGGAACCGTCACCGATGCGCCTCAGTACATCGATATCTGATAAGATCATGGCAGTGCTCTCTTTTGTTCGATCCGCGGTATTCCCTTGCGAGCACTTCGATAGACTTCATGTTTTAACTTGCTGCGTAACTTAAAAGTGTTAAAACACAAAGTCTGATGTTTTAGACAAGAACTGTGCCAGAAAATTTCCTTTCTGGCACAGTTACTTGCAAGTTAAAACATATCAGTCCGATGAACCGATGAATCGGGTTCCGGGGTCGAAGTACTGGAAAAACGAAGATTCCCGAAGGATCCGGGGCGCGAACCAAGGTCTGTCCCCTGTCGGTCTGGCGCGGAGCAATCCATGTTCACGTATCGGAAAAATAAAAATTCCGAGAAACCGGTGCCTGTATCAAGGCCCATCCCGTTTGAGTCCTGGCGCGAAGCGCTAACGAATAAAAGACATATCCGAACGCGTAGCGTTCGGATTTATGTCCCAAAACGCCGATTTTGCTCTACTACCACCAAATCATGCTTCGTCGGTTCAAGGCGAAGCTTTGCTGGGATGTTCTCCATTCCCATTTCGACAACCAATCCCCGACAATGACCATGACACAATCGCCTACTTCCCCCTCGGATGATACCGTCCTCTTGTCGCGCGTCGAACAGGGCGTCGTAAATCTGACCCTGAACCGACCAGGGCAGTATAACGCACTCTCGGATAGGCTGTTGTCGGCACTTCAGACGAGTCTCGATGATATTGCCGATAGATCCGACGTTCGTGTCGTGGTGATATCGGGCGCGGGACGCGCGTTCTGCGCCGGTCACGATCTGAAGGAAATGCGCGCCAACCGAAGCCGCGAATACTACGAGGATTTGTTTCGACGTTGCAGCCGCATGATGATGCGCATCGTGGAATTGCCACAACCCGTGATCGCGCGCGTCCATGGACTCGCAACGGCGGCGGGTTGTCAATTGGTGGCGGCGTGCGATCTTGCCGTCGCGGCGGATACCGCCCGCTTCGCCGTGTCAGGCATCGATCTCGGGTTGTTTTGCAGCACACCGGCAGTGGCCTTGACGCGGAATATTCTCCGCAAACGCGCCTTCGAGATGCTCGTCACGGGTGACTTCGTGGATGCCAGGACAGCCATGGACTATGGTCTTGTCAATCGGATTACCTCCGCGGGGATGCTGGATTCCACCGTAAATGGGCTCGTCGGGAATATTCTCGATAAATCGGCAATCGCCGTGGCAATGGGGAAACGCCTCTTCTATGAACAATTCAGATACGATTCGGAGGCCGCTTACAAGCATGCCGGGCAGGTCATGGCCGCCAATATGATGACCGACGATGCCGCGAAAGGGATCGATGATTTTCTGGGAAAGGCTGGCGAGGCATCGCTTCGAGCCGACAAGGCATGACCCCGTATTGGTAAAGCAAAATTGGCGCCTCGTAAAACTTGATCCAATCGTGAAGCTGAGCGGGAAATAGGCAAATCAACGGGAGAACAATTTCATGGGTTTCGGTCGACCAACAAATATAATCTACCGGGTTATTACGGCCGGATTGGCCGCAGCGCTCGTCGTGGTGTTCTTTTTTCCCGAACTGTTGCGCAGCGATACGGTCATGGCATTCACGAAAAGCCACTCCGGAGGATCACCGCAGTGGGAATCCCCACGACAGGAATCCCCACAACGGCTGGCCGCCAATCCTGTCGGATCGACGAGGACAGTGATTACTTCGTACGCGGACGCGGTAGCCAGCGCGAGTCCGGCCGTCGTCAATATCCACACTGCCAAGGTGGTGACCCGGCGCATCAATCCCTTGTTCGACGATCCGGTGTTTCGGCATTTCTTCGGGGATGTCTTCGGCCAAAGCAACGCCCGAAAACGCGTCAAGACCAGTCTCGGCTCCGGGGTGATCATCAGTAAGAAAGGCTATGTCCTTACCAACAATCATGTAATCGCCGACGCGGACAAGATCCAGGTGATGCTGCAGGATGAACGCAAGGCAGAGGCCAGGGTCGTGGGCACCGATCCGGACACGGATCTCGCGGTGCTCGAGATCCGATTGGATCGGCTCCCTTCCATCGTCATCAGCGAATCGGAGAAGCTGCGGGTCGGGGACGTGGTGCTCGCCATCGGCAATCCATTCGGGGTCGGCCAAACCGTGACCATGGGCATCGTCAGCGCCACCGGACGCAACCGCCTTGGAATCAATACCTTCGAGGACTTCATTCAAACCGACGCCGCCATCAATCCCGGGAACTCCGGCGGTGCGCTCATCAACCCGGATGGTGAGTTGATCGGCATCAACACGGCCATTTTCTCCAAATCGGGGGGGTCCCAGGGGATCGGTTTCGCCATCCCGGTCAGCCTTGCCAAGGACGTGATGACACAAATCATCGAACACGGATTCGTGGCGCGCGGTTGGCTCGGAATCGAAACCCAGGACATCACCACCGAACTCGCGGAGTCATTCGGCCTGGATAGCACGAAAGGGGTCCTGGTAGCCGGCGTGCTGCGCCGCGGTCCAGCCAATGTTGCCGGCATCCTGCCGGGCGATGTCATTACCCACGTGGGAAATACAGCCGTCGACGACGCCCACGAGTTGATGAGCGCCATCGCACGGATCAGACCCGATTCCATTGCGTCACTCGAGATCGTGCGCCACAACGGAACGAGGACAATCAGGGCCAAGGTCAGCCAGCGCCCCGATATGAAACAACGATCCCTGCGGGGCCTGCAATAGCCTCCCGATCTCGAGAAGGGAGACAGGCCGAAGATCCCTCGGGTGCAGGGAATCCCCGAGTACAAGAACAAGAAATCATTTCCGATTTCGTACGTCGAAAAGCAGGCTTTTTCACCATCCTGGTGGATGTCGATCGCCAGGGAATGGACAAGCTGCAAGCGATGGCCAACCAAAATGCCGCGGTGGAGTTGTCGGGAGCACAGCATTTCGAACACGATCTTCCCCTCGAGGCTTTTTCTATTGGTCTCCAAGCCTGGAGGCTTTCAGGCAATCGCTTTCTATGGACAGGCCTTCTACCGACAATATGTGACGGAAGGCAAAATCCCCCCGGGCCGTGCACCAAAAAAAGCAAACTCCGCCTCGATAGTCGGTTACCCGGAAGATCTTGGACAAAACGATCAAAAAATTTTGGCTCTTCAGAAAAATTCGTGGGTAATTTTCTACGAATCTTGGCGTTCATGTCGGGGTGACGGAGATGGTGCCATCGGTATATTTGTTCGAACCACTCCCGT
>CAZSVE010000125.1:0-5777 GCA_964610175.1 uncultured Thiotrichales bacterium | reverse complement strand
ACGTCGAAATTGGCCTTGTCGCGCAGGACCGTGTTGATGGCCCAGTCGAAGGTGACGATCTTTCTGGCGGGTTTCCCGATCATGGTTTTTTGCTCCAAGTTTCGGAAAAACAAAAATTCCGAAAGAACCGGCGCCCGCGCAAGGAACACCCCGTTTGGATCCTGGCGCGTAGCGCTAACATGATTTTCTGCTCCCGACTCCCGTTCTGATTTTCCGGTTCAGTCCGAGCCGTTCACGTCCCCTCGCCATCGATTGTCATATTTCCGTTTCGCCTCGGAAAACGTCCCGCTGAAAATCAACTCCCCACGTTTCCACGGACTTGCGGATGAATCAGCGTCATAAATCTCGACCGTGGAATCCACCAATGAAATGACGTAGTAATAATCCGGCATGGTCTCGGGATAATCCTCGAGATAAAGCGCCCTGCGTATCTCTTCGAGATCCTGCTTTTCATCGGGCAAACCCGGCACGACGCCTTCCGGGTATCCATCCCTGTAAATCGAGAACCTGTAACGCTTGTTGTTGTGGTTTACTATGTCTACTTGTGCGTGTGTACTCATGATGTTCTTCTCTGTCCGAAAATATTCGTTGAATTTCGGAGGGTCGCCATCGGGGTTCCGATGTTCCATGCCGGGCTTCGAACTTCATACTTTCAACTTCATTCATGCCAGTTGAAATTCGGAATAGCTTTCCAACGGGACCCTCAATTCCCGTTGCGGTTTCTTGCCGTGAACATGAATACGCTGGAATTCTTCCTCGATCCGTTCCAGCACTTTCCCGTCGAAGTATCGCTCTCCACAGTATTCACATTGTTCGCAAGGGACGTCATCGACGGCCAAAAACTTGTTATCGTGCTTGTAGATATATTGTGTCTTCGTTTCTTTCGAATGCTTGTTCCCACAAAAACTGCATTTTGTGTTCATGTTTAACCTCGCTCATAGGCGGTGATAAATTTGGGCGGCAGTGGAATATAGACGGTTACGATAATGAGCTTAGCTTTTCTTTCACCACAGACGATATGTATGGGTTTGCCCGCGTCGGTAAACCCGGCTACGAGGCATGATTCCCCTCTCCCTGTATCTTCGTAGTATTCCAGGATAACGCCACCCAACAAGGCATGTTTTATCTCGGAGATTGAGAGATTGTCATTCCGGCGTTCCTGTTCGGCGTGTCCCGAAAAATAATATTCTTTTCTTTTTATTCTGTTTTGTATCCATTCTATAGATAACATGGCATTACCGTCCAAAACCGAACCCTCCTTGTCCCCGAATGCTGGTGCTGGGCATAACACTGGTTCTTGGCCATAAAACTGGAGCTTTTGGTTCTACCCTGGTTGCAAGAAACAACTTTTCTGATTTGCTTAATTCCGGTGTTGGGGTTCGTTCCCCGCCCCGATCCATGCGCTCCACGGCCAGACCATGCGGTTTCCGCTCCCTGGTTTTGCCGGATTATGAATGAACTCGGACACAGCGGAAGCCGAGGTAGACGTTGTAACGGAGGCCAGGCTCAACATGGTTGCGGCAGGCAGCACGCACGTAGCGCGCATAGTTACCCCACGAACCACCGCGAAGGACACGTCCCGTACCAGAGTCCGAATTTTCCCAAGGGGTCCCATCGGTTGGCGCGTCCCGGTAGTCGTTATGCCACTGATCCTGTGTCCATTCCCATACGTTGCCCAGCATATCGTAAAGCCCCCAGGGATTCGGTTCCTTTCGGCCCACCGGATGCGTGCCTCTCTTACCATTTTCCAGTTCGAAATCCACACCGCTATTACCGCCGTACCAGGCAATGGTATCCAGACCCGAGACATTGTTGACGCCAATAATTTCCATGGGGTCGTTGTATAGGGCCGTCATCGTTCCGGCCCGGCAGGCATATTCCCACTGGGCCTCGCTGGGCAGCGATAGATCGAGTCCGGGCATACGCCCGTTGATCACTGCAAGAAATTCCTGAGCGTCTTTCCAACTCACCCGCTCCACCGGCCGATCCGGGCTTTTGAAGCGTGATGGGTTATTGCTCATCACCGCTTCCCACAGCACCTGGGGTCTCCGTGATATTGGATGCTGGTTACGTCATTCATGTTCCACATGGCGATCGCTTACGTTAGTGGTTCGATTTTGTTCGACGGTTGATTTTCGCCGGCCAACTTCCAGTCTTCCTTGAGTTCGGAGGTATGTA
Source organism: uncultured Thiotrichales bacterium (assembly GCA_964610175.1). Lineage (GTDB taxonomy): Bacteria > Pseudomonadota > Gammaproteobacteria > HK1 > HK1 > CAZSVE01. Next base: position 3,599 of record CAZSVE010000125.1, on the reverse strand, counting down.
ATTGCTGTCTTTATACCACTGATAATCCCGGAAATCATAAGGTATATTGCGTACATTGGAATAGGAACAATCACGAAAAATGCAAATATGTTCTCCCACCATGGCTCACTTGTATCCAAATCAAAAATACTCGTTACCATTCCTGTAACTATAAGATCTAACAGAAATACTCCCAGACCAAGACCAAACCGTTTCCAAGCTGATGGCGTAGGTTTTGCGAGTTTATAGAGAAGAATGTTTTTCTGAATCTTATGGTTGGTAGCGGTAATAAAGAGCCTTTCTTCTTCATTCAATTCATATCCATGCTTTTCTGCAACTTCCCGTGCGCTGGCCTGTTTCTTCTCCGACCAAAGTTCTTCTTTCCTATATCCTCTCTGAACCCAATTTCTTGATTCCAATGAAAGCGCTCTCAGCAAGGTAGTATCGTCGAAAGTAATAAAATGTTTCTCTTGTTCATTCAGTTCATACCCATATTTCTTTGCAATTTCCTGGACATGCGCTTGTTTTTCTCCCGACCAGAGTTCTTCCGGCCTGTACCCTCTCTCTACCCAATTCTTGGATTCCAAGCGAAGCGCTCTTAATAGTATCCTTTCGCCGTTGACAAAAAGCGCCTCTATTTCGTTCAAGGGGTGCGAACACGCCTTAGCAACCTGCCGGGCCTTCGTCTGTTTTTCTTCCGTCCATAGGCCATCTTCCGGTAATCCCTGCCTTTCCCATTCCAACGCGCTGAGACGGATCTCTCTCAGTAGACGCAAATCAGGGTTGATAAAGCGCTGCTCCGGCTCGTCGAGATCCACCGATACGAGCTCTACGAGCTTCCGCAATTCCTCTTGCTGCTCGTCGGGCCACAGATCGCCATTTTTATAACCGTTTGATATCCACTGATGGACGGCCTGATACATCTCTTCAAGTTTTCGAAGCCCGTCCCCCAGGAATTGCCATTCCTCTTCCGACACCGGTGGTCGCAGCCGATGGAGCATCCCGGCCTGAAGATGGCGGCGTTCCTCGGGCCAGTGAAATGCCTCCGCCTTGCCGCGTCTTACCCACTCTTCCACGGCAATTCGTACCTGCCGCAGTTGACGGAGATCCTCCATACAGCTATCGATCCACTCGGCCAGTCTCGGCCAGCTTCTGAGTAGGGCCTCGTGGGCCACCTCGATAATCGAGTCGCCGGCGCTGTCCACGTTGGAGACCAGCAACCGGGCGTCGGTGAGCGCCGTAACCAGCACATCGGACTCCGGCGACAGTACGACCTTGGGTTTCGGGGCACGTTGCCGGGTCACCACGCCCCGGTCATCCACCTCCACCAGTTCCCGGAACACATGGGACAAGGCATCCTGCACGGCGGGCGCCAACGCCGCCATGGTCTCTTCCGCCCGCTTGCCGATGACGCCTTGTACGCCCTCGAAGGCATCGTAGGATTCGAAGGTCAACTCGCCCCCGTCATCACGCCCGGCATGGAGTTCCGCCAGGGCAAAGGCCATGAGCGCGAGGCTTCCGGGATCGCTGCCGGTATCTTCCAGGATCTTGACCGGCAGGCCGGATTCGAAATGCAATCTCGCCCGGTCGGCGGGGCGCGTGATTATCTCGTGAAGGGCGACCATATTGGGCGCGGACAAGGGAAAGGAACCGGTCCTGAGAAGCTTGGACAGAGACTCCCAGGCGACACAACCGGCGTAGAAATCGGCCCGAAGGGTGACGATGACATGGACCCGGGGCATGGTGGTCAACCGCGCCAGCCACTCGACGAACTCGCCCTGAAGACTGGGGCGGGTGAGGGTGAGGAATTCCTCGAACTGGTCGATGTAGACCAGCCATTCGGTGGAGCTGGGTGATCCGTGCAAGGCGGATTCCAGCAGGGACAGGGCTTCGGCCAGTCCGGGATCGTAATCGTCCATGCCCTTGCCATCCCTGGCGCTGGGTTCATCGAAGCCATCCCTGGACGCTGGTTCCCGGCTTCCCGGTTGTTTGTTGCCGTCCCTGGCACTGGGTCCCGGCAGTCCATGCCGGGATGACGTTCCCTGCCGGGATGACGGAGCAATTGCATTGGCGAATGCAACAAACGGTTGCGCGCCCGGCGTAAAGCGAATCCATCGCCAGTCCATGCGCCCCTCCATGGCCCCGGCCAGCAGCCTCGGGATCAGGCCGGCGGCCACCAGGGAGGATTTACCGGAACCGGACGCGCCAACGACGGCGATGAAACGGTTCTGTTTGTGGGAAAGCCGTTCCAATAATTCATCGGTCTCGCGTCCCCGCCCGAAGAATATGGGCGCATCGTCCGGCGTGAAGGCACGGAGACCGGGAAAAGGCGACCCTTCCCAATATTCCAAGGGAGAACCACCCGCCTCGACGGATACGGATGGGCGTTGCGTCCTTGCATCGAGCCGCTGCCGGATGAAGGCCTTGAGGTGGGACTCGAATTGTCTTCTGAATTCATCGGGAGTTTTGTAGGGATTGTATCCGCCCAAAGCGGAGCCATCGGCGTCATTGAAGCCGGAGAAAAATTCCTCCACCGATTGCCACTGGGAGATGGCGTCATGGACCTTGGGATCGTTTACGTCGATCCTGGGGTTTTCCGTTCTCCGATACACCAGGATATCCGGCGTACCCTGTTTCCTGTTGGCATTCAAGGCATCCAGATATTCCCATTCGGTGCCGGAGTTGTAGCGTCCGCCGTTGTCGGTCCGGTGATAATGGCGATTGAGCGGCGTGCCGATCCTGGACCACAGGATCACCACCACCAGATCGCATTCGCTGGGGGGCGATAGATTGCGGATGACCGAGGTTTGCGGGCTCGTGGCGGCGAATAGGGGCGTCTGGGCGCCCGGTGTATCCCAGGCGATCTCCTTGAGATCGATCCTTTCTCTCAGCAGGGGATCGTACGGGATGTACCCGATGACCTCCCGGGCCAATTGGCGCTCATGGGACACGTCGCCGGGGGAGGCCAGGAATATCTTGAGGGGCAGGGGCGGGCCCGGGTCCGAGGGTTCGCGCTCGAAGGTCAGGCTGTCCTCGACGGAGCGGACAGCCTCATCGATTCTTCTGTGATGCTCGCTGCCGAGACGGTCCCTGGCAGCATGCAGGAAGGCGGTAATGGTGTTTGTTGAATCGCGCTCGTTCGCATCCTCCATGAGCAACTGGAAGAATTTGAGCAGGAAGAGCTCTCCCGTTCCGGTCCATTGGATCTTTTTTGAAAGTTCCCTATTGCCTTCCAGGGCGCTATTGACGAAGGCGCGGCGCTCCGGCTCGGTCCTTACCAGGGGCGAGACAACATCCACAAGGGAATGCAGGGTCGAGATATCGATGGTTCGCATGGGATTCTTTCGCGGGGCTGTATTCTTTCATGGGGAAATCTCCGGGGCAAACCCCAGCACGCGCTTATTCGATAACGGGCAGGCCCGTCAACCGGGCGATCTCGTCGGGAGACAATCCCTGCCGCTTCAGCGCCAGCGCGATCTCCCGGGCTTTTTGGTGGGCGCCTTCCCGCTTCCCTTCCTCTTTTCCTTCCCGCCTGGCGTTGTCGATCATTCCCCATGCCGACCTGGCATAATCGATGAAGGTGTCATATTCGCGTTTTTCCCGTTCACTCATCTTCAGGT
>CAZSVE010000124.1:0-6217 GCA_964610175.1 uncultured Thiotrichales bacterium | reverse complement strand
ACCCCTTCAGGCTCATCTCTCAATTGGAAAGGACTCTCTCAGTCTCTTCCAATATAAAATGATACTGTAGGGTGAGTGTGATTCTAAGGTGAAATGATACTGAAATAAGGTTTGGAACCTGTTCATGACGGGGGATGTACACCATCATGAATGACGATCAGATAAAGACACTTGAACAAGTTCAGCAATTTCTTGCGGGTATTCCGGACGCAAAGTTTTCGATCCGCTCCAAGGATGGACGCTACAAGTGGATTGAACAAATACGTTTTTGCTACCAGCGCCGGAGTAGAACCGAGAAGGGGTTATTACTGGATTTCATAGGAAAGGTCAGCGGTTACTCCCGTATTCAAACCAAACCGTTGACGCATTTGCGAAGCCAAGTGGGAAATAAACAAAATAATCAGGGAAAGTCGGAATCCACTCCGCGCGATGCTATATCCTGCGTTCAATTCCTGCTTGTCTCAAAATGGCATTTGCAGTGGGTTTTACCTTGACGGTAACCGGAACCGAAAAGTATTTATTGCTGATGGGGCTACGCCAGATTTCATGGCTTCCCTTCCCCTGTCTGATGAATTCACATCCGTGGGCACGCAAGATATCCCTGATTTGCGGATAGAGAGTACTTACCATTCATCCGGAATCTCCATGATTTGGAATTCGAGCCGGATCGATTGTCCCGAAGTATCGAGACCGTTCATCTCGGCAAGTTCCGGGGCAATTTTCCGGGTACGTGCCTCGAGGTCAGCATAATTATCCGCTTCTGTTACCAAACCGAGCTGGTCGCATTCCGCGATCCATATACCCTCGGAGCGAGTAACCCGCACAGTGAAGCCGTCCTCCCGAGTGTCGGAGGTGAACCGCTTTGCATCGAAAGCGGTATATCGTTTCGGCGGATGCTCGGAGATTGCCAAACTGTTCATAACTATTTACTCATCATGATCCCAATAATCCACAAAACAATTATTTTACCTTCGCAATAGGCACTTATTTTGGCCTCCTTCTCGCTCGGTTTCGCAAATGAGTCGAATTTTACAAGACAATAATTTTGCTTTGACTAGTGCTAAATCATGCCTGGTTGGTTTCAGGCGAAGCTTCTGTTTGTTTCTTTCTCGCTCAGCTTCATAAATGAGCCGAGTTCTACAGAGCAGCAATTTTGCTTTACCGATGTCGGGTCATGCTTTGTCGACTCAAAGCAAAGCTTCACTAGCGACGCATCCTCCTACACGAAGAAGTGAAAAGCAAGGACTGACTGAAGGCAGATAACTAAAAGGCGTTTGATATTTCGATTGCAGCGCTTCCACGGCAGCGCGGTTATCCGAGCCCATGAATTTGTGGCTTGGAGTCTCCTCGCGTCGTCATAATCCCAGTGTTTGCCGCACGGCAGCCAAGGGCCGCCGGAATATCCAATAGGCCAGAAGGACGCGCTCGCCGGTGATGCGCGCCGTCCCGCGCAGTCCGATCCGTATCCGCCGCCCGGATTCCGTATCGTGCAGCACGGCGCGGACGCGATAGGCCAGGCTGCCGTCGGGACGAGGGATGGCCTCGTAGCCGAACATGCGGAGCCTTGCCTTGACCGGGCGCAGCGGATCGGCATTCAGGAATACCGTTACCGGGGCGTCTGGTGCCAAGGGAATGGCGTCGCCGATAGGCACCCAGGCCTCGACTTCGGCGTCGAACTCATCGGCTATCATCATGACTCTCTGGCCAACCATGACGGGTCGTCCAATCCATTCGGTGGCATCATCGAGAATAACGATGCCTTGCCGTGGTGCCTTGACCCGGGTTCTCGCGATGAGCGCCCGCAAGTGGTCGATCTCGGATTGTTGTTCACTGGCCTTTCCCTTGAGGATGGCGAGTTTTGCCTTACTGTGCCGATCGACCATGGCCTGTTGGGCGGTTTGTCGATACTCCGCTTCGATGGTGTGCAGGTTTTTTTTCGCCACATCGAGCTGGCTGTTCAAGGTGGTCCCATCGAGATCGAACAGGGGGGTGTTTTTCGATACGGTCTGGTTGGGACGAACCCGGATCCGATCCACCACGCCTTCCAGGGGGGATCGGATCACCATGGGATTGATGGGAACGATCTCGGCCGGGGCCAAAACTGTCAGTGGAATCGGAATAAAAACCGATAAGACAATGGTGAGCCCCAGGGTCGCCAGCAACCACTTCTTTACGGCGGGCCTCGTGGGTATCCGTCTGGTTTTTTTCGTCAGGGATATCCAGGCATGGCCGTAGGTGGCCACCAGATGTTTTATCAGCGCCATTTCGGGCGCCGACCAGCGCTCATCGCGGGCCAGCAACAAGCATCCGAACCGTTTGCCGTCGGCGTCCACGAGCGGCAGAACGAAGCCGTGCTCCGGCAACCAATTACGCCATTCCTCGGCATCGTCTTGCGCAAGGTCATCGGCACCGACGGCCCGGGGGGAATCCTCCACAAGCGCGCGGCTCAAAAGGCGCCGGGTCCACTGAATGAATGGCGCGTCTTTTTCCGATGCCGCGACGCCGGAAACCGTCACTACCCCCCTGTCCCGTATCCAAAGGACGGCCTGACGATAGGACGCCATGTTGTGGGTTTCATTGACCGCGATGAAGGCCAGTTCTTCCATGCTCCTGGCCGCCCAGGTTCGTTCCTGCAACTGCAGCAGCGCCGAAACGGCGCGTAGTTCCGAGGAGGCAGCAGGTTTCGTCATAATGGTGGCAATACGGGGAGGGTTTGGTCACTAGCGAAGCCTTGCCTCGAAACCGACAAGGCATGATTCGACATCGGTAAAGCAAAACCGGCGCTTCGTAAAATTCGGCGCATTCCATTGGCCTCCAAGCTCCATCCGCTGGTTCCCACAAGCAAAAGCTTGGGAACCAGCGAAATTACTTCATGCATCGTCGGTCCGAGGCGAAGGATCGAAAATGCCTTTCGATTGCGGCCCGGCCAAGGCCAAGGGTATATCTCCTGCCAGGGGTATCGTCTAGAGGTATCGCATAGAACCGTGCGGGGCTAGCGGCCCCCATCCTCGGGGGGAGTGATGATGATCCGGCCACTCATCCCCGGCATCAACTCCGGGAAGCGGCCCGAAATCGCCCCCATCACCTTCACCAATTGGCTCACCGGGTCCACCTTGGCGCCCAGGCGCACCACTTTCCCGGGATAGCTCCGTTTCGTCTCATTGATCAGGATGGAAAATTCCTGCCCCGCCTTCAGCCAGGCCAACCAACGAGATGGCGCGATAAAATCGATATCCAGGGAGGAATCATCCAGTATCTCCACCAGGGCCTGTCCCGTGCGCACGAATTGATGTCCCCTTGCCTTGGTTTCCACGACACGCCCCGTAAATGGTGCCGATACCGTGCACTTGGACAGCATGATCGATTGTACCCGAATATCGGCCCGCGCCTTATCCACGTCGATCCTGGCCAATGCCGCTTCCAGGGTCCCCGTGGAATTCAGTTCCAGCAGGCGATTTTGGATCTTGGCCACCTTCTCCGCGCCCGCCAGAACCGCATTCATCTTGGCCAGCCTGGCCTGTTGCAACGCGCAATCGAGCCGCACCAACACCTGCCTTTTTGCGAAGCGCTCCCCATCGCGGATCGGGATCTCTCGAATCCTGGCGTCGAGCTCGCTGGAGAGCACCGTTTCACGGCGTGATTTCAGCTGCGCATGGATCTCCGAGGTCGGGGAAGCCGTGTCGGGGGCGACCGGGGATGGGGACGTCGCTGTCGTTGCCGATCCGATCGGCGCAGGGGTAGGGGTGATCGGTGCGGCCCATGCGCCGGGTATCTGGGCAATGAACGCCTGTATCGGAATCGCCAGCATGATCGCGAGGAAAACGCGGATGGAAGGGGGGAGGGGGCGCCTGGGCGTCCCATGTCCGTTTTGTGGGTAGCCTTTCATGAACCTGCCCCGCATTCCCCAAGAAATCACAAAGGGGAAGGAATGGCTGAAATATTGTCGAGCGGGCATGGTGAGATATGGCACGCGTGGGCAAAAGTAGTGATTTGTTTCTTTCCCGCTCAGCTTCACAATTGGATCGAATTCCGGAAAGCGGCGTGATTGAGAAAAAACCCTTTCCGCTGGTTTCCAAGCGGGAGTTTTGGAAGCTTTTCCGGAAGCTGGAGTTCCCACGATCCATGCTCCCAAGCTCTAGCTTGGGAACCAGCGAAATCATGCCGTGTCGGTCCGAGGCGAGGCTTCGTTGGTTGCTTCCCTCTCATCTTCGCCGGATCCGCGACCCGGTACCGGGCCCATTCCGTTCACCCCATGGCAAACTCCGCCACCACCGGCGCATGATCCGAGGGCGTCGATCCGTCCTGCTTCTTGCGATATTCCCGATCGATGGTCACCGAATCCAGATCCGCGTACAACTCCGGCGTCGCCAGGAGAAAGTCCAGGCGCAGCCCGTGTCCCTTGGGAAAGGCCCCGGCCCGATAGTGCCACCACGAAAACGTCTGTTCATAGGGAAAGCGTTCTCGGTAGATATCCACCAGACCACACGGTGGCGCGCAAAAACGTCCGAAGCGCTGGCGCTCCTCGTCGGTATGGAAGATCTGCCCGTTGGCCGCCTCTCCGCGCCAGCTATCGATGGGCGCCGGGCAGATGTTGAAGTCCCCGCACAGGATGGCCTTTTGTCGCGTCCCGATATGGGTCTCGGCATGGTTCGCCAGGGCATCCAGCCAGATGAGCTTGCGCGGAAAGTCCTCGTGGCTGGTGTCCTTTCCGTTGGGGACATAGACCGTGGTGAAGGAAAGCGCGCCGCTGCCGGTATCGATATCCGCACCGATGAGGCGCGCCCCGAACGCCTCCTCCCCCGGCAATCCCACTCCGGTGATCTCCATGGGTCGGCGGCTCAGGATGGCGACACCATTCCAGGCCTTTTGGCCATGGGTGGCCACCCGATAGCCGATCTCCTCGAACACCTCCGCCGGGAAGGCCTCGTCGGTCATCTTCAATTCCTGCAGACCCACCACGTCCGGCTGGCGCTCGGCGAGCCAGCGTAGCAGATAGTCTTTCCGGGCCCGTAGACCGTTGATATTCCAGGTGGCAATGCGCATGGGTCAGATGCTTTTTCGTTGTGGTGCAATGTTATCCGCGAGGCGGTCTCCCCTGGAGAATCGCCCCTGTAGAATCGCCATACCCCGATGTTTCGATGCGATCTTCGATCCAGCCGGCCGCGGCCCAAAAGCTCACAGCCCAAAACTCACAGACCGGAAAGAAACACCTTGAGACCGCCCCAGTATCTATCGCCGAACATCATGATGGTATTGTGATCGGCTCCCGGTATTCGCACCAGGCGCTTTTTCTTGCTCGCGGCGCGCTCGAAATTGCGTTCCGCATTCCACATCGGGATGATATCGTCGCCCTCGGCATGGAGGATGAGCACGGGGTTTCGCACGTCACCCATCTTATCCTGGTTATCCCGGTCGCTCCCCGGCGGGACATCCAGCGTATCCACCGCGATCCCGAAGAGCGCGAGCAGCGAAGGCGTATCCGCGAAACCGCTCTCCACCACCAGACCCGCCAGATCCGCCCCTCTCGATGCCGCCAGATCGATGGCCGGCGCGCTGCCGAGACTTCGGCCCATGACCACCAGCGGGCCGCTAGCGGCGCGTTCTTCTCGCAATTGCAACACGAAATCCAGCACGGCATGGGCGTCATCCAGGGACTTGCGCACCGAGGGCTGGCCATCGCTCTTGCCGTAGCCGCGGTAGTCCACCGGCATCAGCGCCGCCCCCGCGGCATGAAACGCCGGGGCGATGTTGTCGTAATCGGCCACGATCTCGCCGTTGCCATGAAAGTAGAGGATCAGGGGGGCGTTGGTTTTTTGGGGATGGGGATAGTGGCGCGCCATGACGCGGATGTCCGGTTCCACCTCGATGTAAAAGTCCTCGCTGCCGGGCGGTGGGGGCACCCCCGGGTCCTGGCGCGGGAAGAAGATCGCGCCGTTGACGCGGGGGTGGTCGAGTCTGCGCAGAAGGTCCTGTGTCATTTTTGTCTCCAAGGTGCCTTGGTGAGGATCGGTATTAGCTTGTTGTTTATTTCCCGCTCGGCTTCACGATTGGATCAAGTTTCACAAGGCACTCATTCCGGGTTACCAAGCCTCAATCATGTTTCATCGGTTCGAGCACAAGCCTCGCCAGCCATGATATAGAATCCGTCCCGGGGATCACAGCCTTAGCCTTATCCAAAGACACATGAGCCTGAAGGTTGGACGTGAATCCAACGTAA
>CAZSVE010000123.1:0-6258 GCA_964610175.1 uncultured Thiotrichales bacterium | reverse complement strand
TTCTTGAAGCCTCACGGTTTATGACTTGGCGCGAAAAGCCCGCGACTCACACTTCTCTCCGCCCAAGGAGATTTTGGCGGTAACATCGAGTTTTCCTCGCCAGCTCCTGGCTTTGCTCTCTCTTAAATCGACGATGCGGTATTCCAGCTCGACGGATCTAAAGGGAGGATCGAATGCCGGAGCATTTTCCTCCACGCAAATATTTTCTACCGGGAATGGCGCATCGGTTTCCGCCCAGGAAATGGGGTTATTTACGGCAGCCATGAACAGGAATAGCCATAATGCTATCCGTCGTCGCCATGATCCATCGTTGTACTTCATTATCCAGCGACTTGTATCTGCTACTCGATTCCCAATGAAACTAACGGAATCGGAATATCCGGCGGAGACAAGGCGTTATTTCCTCCAAGAATCCACATTGCAATATGCCGCGCAATGATACATCCGAATCCCCACCTCCTGCTATCACGTGACAGGCGCATATTCGGGGAGAACTCCCGCTCATGGCAGGGAGAGAGCCGGGGAAAACTCCAGGCTGGAAAAACCCGGCCTGGAACCCCCCGTGCTCATAAGCTCATCGGGACTCCTCGGCCAGGAATGCATCGATGACGGCGGTGGATTCCGGTTCATCGAGCAACGGCACGTGGCCACGATTGGAGACGGTGACGCGCACGAGGTCTGGTTTGACCTCGGCCATCTTGTCGAAGGTTTCCTGGGTCAGGATGTCCGAAATGATGCCCCGCAAGGCAACGACGGGATGATCCCGCAAGCCTTCGAAGAGCGCCCAAAGGTCCATGGGAACGCCGCCCATCTCGCGCAGGGCCGTGCCGATGGCGTGATCGTATTCGAGTCGCGGAATGCCGTTTTCGTCTTCCCGATATTGGCGTCTGGTGAATTCGAGCCATGTCTTTTCATCGAGATCCGGCAGTGCGATTTCATAGACCTCCCTGGCTTGACGCACGGCCTCGGCCCAGTCGTTCACCTTGGGCAACAGACCGACATATTCGTATACCCTTCGAAGTCCCTCGTGATTGACGTCCGGCCCGACATCGTTCAGGACGATGCCGGATATCGCCTCCGGGCGAGCATTGGCCATGATCATGGCCATCAGTCCGCCCAGGGAGGTGCCGATGATGACGACCTTCGGGATGCCAAGATGCGCCAGGAGTTCCCACATATCCTCCACGTAGGTAAGGGGATAGTAACGGATGTAGTCGCTGTCGGGCTCCGAGAGGCCGCGTCCGCGAAGGTCGGGACAAAGGAAACGGCGGATATTTCCATGGCGCTGGGCCAGCGGGATGAAGTCCTTGGAATTTCTGGTGAGTCCCGGCAGGCATAGTACCGGGGTGGTATCGGGAGACTGCGGGCCGAGGTCACGACAAAACAGCGAGAGTCCGTCGCGACAGGTGAAGGTGATTTGTCTTTCGGGTATGTTCATTTTGCCAGGAACCTCGTGATGGCCTCGGTGGCTTGTTGAATGGAGATCACCCCGTCTACGTGTCCCAGCTTGCCGCTGAGTTCCACGTATTCGGCGGGCGTTCCGTCGGCCTCGATGAGTGCCTTGGTTTGCAGGATCTGTTCCGGAAAGAATAGCAGATCGTCTTCGGCGTAGATGAATAGGGCCGGAGATTCGATGGCGGCAAGGCCCTCCGCCAGGGACTTGCCATGGCCGGCGATGAAATTCTGATTGGCCTTGGCGAGATAGAGGAAATGGTTGGCGTCGGCGTTTTCGGCCCGCTTCCTGGCGATATCATCCAGGACCACCTGGATTTCGTATTTGTTTTCGAATGCCTTTGCCGGGTCCTTGTCGTCCTCGGCCCAGGCGCGACCGAAGGTCTCATCGGTCCATTCCCAGTGCCTGGCGAGCAGGGTGATTATCTTCATGGTCTCCCGAAGTCCGTCCCTGGGCGGCTCGGAGTCGTAGTAATCGCCGCCGTTCCACTTGGGATCGAGCCGAATGGGTGCCGTCCAGATATCGAGGTGTCCGATGAGGAAGGCGTTGACTTCGCCGGCGCCGATGACCGGGATGATCCTTTTTACCATATGGGGATAGGCGACCGCCCATTCGATGGCCTGCAAGGCCCCCATGGAGGCCCCCATGACCGCCTGCAGGGAGGTAATGCCCAGACTATCCATGAGCGCCTTTTGCACATGGATGAAGTCGCGGATGGTGACCAGGGGAAATCCCATGCCGTAGGGTTTCCCGGTGGCGGGGTCGATGCTAGCCGGGCCCGTGGTGATCACGTTGGGGTCGTGGGCATTGAGGTTTATCAGGGTATCCGAGGCGATCACGAAGTATTTGTCGGTATCGAGTACCTTGCCGGGGCCGATGATGGAATCCCAGTAGCCGGGGCGGTCGTCATCCATGGAATAGACGCCGGCGGCATGACTGGTTCCGGTATAGGAATGGGTGATGAGGATGGCATTGTCCCCGGCCTCGTCGAGGGTACCGTAGCTTTCCCAGCCAATGCGCACCTTGTGGAGGGTCTTGCCACCGACCGTGGTGTAGCTCGGCATCTCGAATCGCTGTTTTTGCACGATGCCGTCGAAGGCCATGGTCGAGGCAGGGCCCAGGAACCCGGCGATGATGAGCAGAATTGCCGATGGTCTGAAGATCTTCATGATTGCCCTCTTTGTTGTGCTGGTTGAAGAGTATGTGCCGTGAAAGGCGTAACGCTGCGTGAAGAATACAGCGGAGTTCCTGGCATGGAAACCGGGAAGCGATAAATTCGTAAAGGATCCTTACTCTTAACCGGGCTAGGCTGGTACTCCCGAAAGGCCGTAATGTCCATTGGCAGGTGGTGAAAAATGCAATTTTTTGGCTCTTCAAAAAATCTGTGGGTAGAAATTTACCATCCCAATAGTGTTTAGGGTGCGAAGGGGGGTAGGTAAATTATCGGTCGAGAAAGCCCTGTGGACTTGTGGACGAGTCCTTCGGAGCGGCCTTCGCCCTACGGGACGCGAAGAAGACAGGGTCGAGTCTTTCCTTTTGCCTTTCCCCCGAACTTGGCATCCATATACTTCATCGGCACCAGACGGTGCTCGGACATATCGACCGATACGCCACATCGTTCCAGTGAATGGAAAGAAATTTTTCTCGGTCCTCGTCCGATGGATAAATCTCCTCTCGTCCGTCTCCTCGTGAGGTGACGTGGTAAAGAGCGCCTTCGAATTCCAGTCGGAGTGGTCTAGTCATGATTGGCGGTATAGCTGAAGGTAGGAAAAAGAAAAGACCTGACCCCTTTGTCCAAGTTTGCTGTTTTAGATTTTTTTATCGGATGGCGCTGCCCCTTCTCCGCGTAGCGGCTTCGTCCAACAGGTAATGTGCTAATCACTCCTCACTTTTCGATTTTCGCCATGCCATTACGCGCCGGATAGCCTCGGCGCTCTTGGCCACGTCGGTGAGCGTCATGGGGTCCAGCAGTTCGTCGGCGAGGGAGTCCGGCAGAATCGCCAGCCGAACGGCGGCCTCCCGGATGGATATCCCCTGTTCTTCCGCCAGCCTGGCCACCTTCGCGCCTGCTTTGTACCCGAACACCATGGCGATGACCGAAGAGTTCGACAGACTGTTCTCGGCATTTTTCCGGCACAGAGCTTCGTCGATTACGATGCCATCGATACAACGCCTGGCGAAGATGGGCACGGCCTCGGCCATGGTTCGGCACGATTCGAACAGGGACTTGGCGATGATGGCGGACCAGACATTGAGATTGAGTTCTCCGGCCTCCACCGCCATGGCGACGGTTACATCGTTGCCGTACACCAGATAGGCCACTTGGTTGATCAGTTCGGGAAGCACCGGATTGACCTTGCCCGGCATGAAGGACGAACCCGCCTGTACCGCCGGCAATATCATTTCGCCATTGCCGCTGGAAAGGATACGGAGATCGGTGGCCATCTTGGAGAGCAACGCTGCGGTGGACTTCAATGCCCCGGATATCTGGATGAACTGATCGCCGTTTTGCAGGACGTCGAAGAAGTTCGTATTTCGGCGCACTGCCAAGCCAGTGACTTTCGCCAGATGGGGATAGAGTCGCTCCAGGTATTCGGCGTTGACCCCAAGGCTTGTGCCCACCACGGTTCCACCCAGGGGAACATCCAGGCACTCGTAAGCGTATTGTTTCAATAAACGGATGCTCCGTTGGATGGCGGCGAGATAGGCGCTGAACTCTTGGCCCAGGGTAATGGGTACGGCATCCTTGAGGCATGTCCTGGATACCTTGACGACACCTTTAGTATTCGCCATTTTGCTTTCCAGCACGGCCTCGAGTATCTGCAGAGCAACGATAAGATCGATGAGTTCCAGGTGTAGGGCGAGGTTCAGTCCGGTCACGATTACATCGCTGGTCGACTGGCCGTAGTTGACATGATCGTTGGGATGGATGGCGTCGTAGCCCTTGCGTCCGGTGAGGATCTCGCTGGCTCGGTTGGCCAGCACCTCGTTGAGATTCATGTTGGTGGAGGTACCGCCGCCGCCCTGGATCATGCAGATGGGGAAATGGCGGGCCTCTATCTTGCCCGCTACGACCTCATCGGCGGCGGCGCAAATGGCCTCACTGACGGGCTGCGGAATTGTGCCGATATCGGCGTTGGCGAGCGCCGCGGCCTTCTTGACCTTGGCCAGAGAAGCGATATAGGGCCGCCAGTGACCGATGGTTTCACGGGAGATGGCGAAATTTCGACGGGCGCGCTCGGTGTGGATGCCGTAATAGACGTCGGTGGAGATAGAAAGCGTCCCCAGGGCATCGGTTTCCCGGCGCTTTCGGGCGCGAATCAAGTAATAGGTGTAGTACCAGCGATCATCGATGGCCGGGCCCGGCACGTCCGGGTGATGCTTGCCCACCTCCCGGAGGGTATTGCCCTCGGTATCCGTAATCCGCCAACCTCGCGCCGTCCGGATGAACCAGACCGGTATTTTCTTGCCCTTGACCTTGTCCGTGGCGAGGAGGACAGGGGTTCCATCGGGGTCCGTCCAGGGGGCAAATCGGCGCTGGCGCGTATCGATCCGATAGATGCGTAGATCGCCATCCTCGGCCTGCATGGCCCGCCAAGTGGGCATATAGGGTCCGTGATAGTCGGGGTCGCAGGCGTGTTCGGCGGCGTAAATCGTTTCCCAGTTCCCCTTCCAGTGTTTCTCCATGAGCCGGATCGTTTGCCGATGGCCATGGCGGGTCGAGCAGCTGGTGATCAGTGCGCTGTTTACCGACAGGTATTTGTCCGATTCCTCGATGAGGGCATCCAAGACCATACGACCGTTCTCGCCCGCCTCGTTCCAGTCGGCCGCACCGGCCCTTTCCATTGTCCGATTGATATCGGTATGCAGCCACGGCTGGACCGGGGGATTACTGATAATGAGATCGTATTCGTCCTGTCCCTCCTGAAAAGCGCCGAATCGGTCGCCTACGATGCTTCGGACACTCAAATCGTTCAACCGTGCATTCTTCGACGCCTGTTCTACGAAAAAACGGTTGTAATCGCTTAGTGTGATCGTCCCGGCGCCCATCAGTCCACATAGGATGCCGACAACTCCGGAACCGGTTCCCATGTCCAGGACACGAAGATCCCCCAGCCCCCCCAGATGATTGGCCTCCTTGAGGAATGTCATCATTTCCACGGCGCTACAAGGCATCCACATTTCGGAATGAGACAATAGAGAAATTTCGTAACCACAGATATCGAAGGTTTTTGTATCGATCATATTGTGTAACGAGTAAGGGTAGATTGTGCGAGGAACGAGCCACAATCTATCCGTTTGTTGGGCAAGCCCGATGAACGGTGCGTTATCTGTATGGGAAATAAGCTGGAAATGCGCGAGGAGACCCTGAAAAAAGAGATGGCCAATGTCACGCTTCAGGCAGTAAGTGAGATGAACGCTCGCGTGGTCGATCGAATCACCCAGATCGAATACGCGACGGGAATCAAGAAGCTTCCATCCACAAAGTAGCGCCAACGCTTCGCTCCAACCGAGACCAGGCTGGATTACTTTGTTTATTTCCCGCTCAGCTTCACACTTGGATCAAGTTTTACAAGGCACCAATTCCACCTTACCAAGACTCAATCTGCTTCATCGGTTCGAGGCGAAGCTTCGCTAGAACGATCTCCCCCCTGGATTCATGGCAAAAGAGTCTGCCAGGAAATTGGCCTCCTCAAAAAAATTTGTGGGTCGGTATTTGACATAAACAAACACAGCTTACTGAAATATCATTAAATTCACTGAGAAATTTTGGTGTATTTTTTGGGGATCAAAAATTATTTGTT
>CAZSVE010000122.1:0-6282 GCA_964610175.1 uncultured Thiotrichales bacterium | reverse complement strand
GAGAGTTTACTTGGTTATTAAAATCACATTACCCACACGATTTGATGAATAGCCGTCTCTTTTATAGATAAGAGAGATTCTAACTCACTATAGCTCCCGCATTTCCTGCTCAATCCCTGTAAGACTTCGCCTAAAGGCTTCTCGGCGGAATAAGCGATCGGCATATTGAACTAATGGTTTCGCTTGTTTAGGAAGCTTTACATTATAATAAGGTATTCGCCACAAAATAGGGGCTAGATAACAATCAACAAGCGAGTAGTCATCCGCCATAAAGTAAGGAGTTTGCGCAAAGATTGCAGCAATCGAAACCAACCGATCCCGCAACTTTTTTCTAGCAGTATTAACATGTTGATCTCGCCCTCCTTGCGTAAGATTTGGAAGAATGGCATAGATATCTTGCGCAAACCGATATCGATATTGTCGATTATTCGCCCGCGCTACAGGATCAACGGGCATAAGGGGTGGGTGAGGAAAACGCTCATCTAAATACTCCATAATAATTTGTGCTTCATAAAGGACAAGATCCCGATCAACCAGAGTAAGCACATTATTGTAGGGATTAAGCTCAATAAGATCCTCAGGTCGTTCATCACCAATGATATTATGGATTTCCACATTAATCGCTTTCTCTGCCAGCACAAAACGCACAGCATGACTTACAGGACATACCGCATCAGAATAAAGAGACATAACTGAGCGTCTATTAGCTAACGAGGACATACCTAGATCAATACACCATTTATGACAAAGGTTCCCTTTAATGGGAAATTCTCCAGGCGGAACAACCATGAACAGTCATGAGAGTTCCTGATAATACCGGATGGAAGGTAGCGATATAGGGCTTTAGCCACCATATTGATTTAGCCAAACATTTACTTACTACCTGTGCAACTTACAAACAGAACAAAATACTTGAGCCGCCTTTCCTTATACAAATCCAGGTAAAATAAGCACTCACATTTAAGCCTAAACATATACCCAACCAAAAATAGGATCAATCAGTCACCAATAAGATTGCCAGCAATATCTACCGGAATACAACTAAAACCACTTTTGGGTTAGATTTCACAATCACCTACATCAAATAACCACCAATTCCGCACCTTCACTCTTCTCTACTGACAATAACCTCTCCCATTAAGGAGTCGGTTTCCTTGTCTACTCAATTCCTCAGAAATTCTTATTTTTCAGATACATACACAAATAAACAATAGATTTCCTACCATCCCCAAAAACAGACAAATCTCTGCTCTATTCACGGACAGAGAAATAGGCAAGGGAGTAAGGTGGGGGAGGGGGGGGGGATAACGTCCAAATCCGCTTATTTCGCAAAAAAGCTAACCCAAATGATCACGCGATATTACCCTTTCTTTCGCATCCGATACGCACGCACACCCTATATTGGAAATATATAGAATTAACGAAGCATCGTTTGAAGATCTAAGGAGCCCAATCCTCCGATCAGGAGATGACAAAACCTACACCTTTGCTTGGTAACACCTCGAAAAAATCCCGGCGGCGATATTTCAGCTGTGCTTTATCTTTTTGCCGATACAGGCTTATATTATTTTCCTGAACCCCACATCCCTTTTACATCTTTCCAATATTCCTTTTTAAGCCCATACGAAAATATAAATAGTACAGCTAAAAACAGCAAAACCCAGACACCAACCTGCTGACGCTGTAACTTCGTCGGCTCACCCAGATACGCCAGGAAAGCGGCCAAATCCGCTGCTGCATTCCGATAGTCAGTCACATCCATAACGCCAAGTTTTGCTAAACCTAATATCCTATCCATTTCGTAAGAAGGTTCTTTACCAGCACCAGCATCCAACCTCTCTTGTACACCCTGAAGCCTTAAAAGTACATGTGGCATAGCTACATCTGAAAATACCACATTATTCACACCAAAGAGCCTAGATGGATCCATATCCTTATAAAAACCAAGCAAATAAGAGTACAACCAGTCTATCCCCCTAGAACGAGAAACCACCGAAAGATCTGGTGGTTCCGTTCCAAACCATGCCGCCGCATCTTCCGAAGATATGGCCACTTTCATGACATCTCCTACTTTATCAGTAGCAAAGGCCATATTAATTTTCACTTGATCATCGGTCAAATCCATGTCAGTAGCCATACGATTATAACGCGCAAGACTCGCACTATGGCAACTAACACAGTAATTTACAAAAAGCTTTGCGCCCCGCCGTAATGATGCAATATCCTTTAGATCAACTCCAGGATCAAGCAACTTTATATCACCAGAACCACCACCACTTGCACCAGCAGATGCTGATACGAGCAACAAAACAGCTGCGATGAACGATACTTTTCTCATTTGATTATCAACCTATCCGGGACAAGCTTTGATTTATTAAGATCCGTATAGATAGCACCTAAAGTAAAAACACCAAAATACGCGATAGGAATCAATATGCTAATTAAAATCAGCCCTGCATTATCGGAGCTAAACCGCACCATATCTGCGACCAGCACCACCATCATCACAACGACAAAAACCCCCAAATGTGTACCAGAAGATCGCTCTTTGCTATAAAGCCAAAGAATAACAAAGAAACCAAAATACAATTCTGAAAATCGCATACCGAGCTCTGACAATACAGGCACAGCAGGCTGTGTACCTAACCATCCTAGAACAACAAAAGTAATCACGAATAAGCCTAACAAACCTTTGTATAATACGCTACGATAACGAATCGATTTAACTGGATGCCTATCAACCCATGGTAATAGAAACAACATAACAATCGATGCTCCCATTGCAAGAACCCCAACAAGTTTATCAGGGATCGCACGCAAGATCGCATAGAAAGGGGTAAAATACCATAATGGCACGATATGCTCAGGCGTCTTCAGTGGATTAGCAGGAACAAAATTATCCTTCTCCAAGAACCACCCTCCCATCTCAGGAGAAAAGAAAACAACTACTGAGAACAAGAAAAGAAAAACCACAATTCCTACTACATCCTTCACGGTATAGTAAGGATGAAAAGGGATACCATCCAAGGGCACCCCGTGCTCATTTTTGTTCTTCTTAATCTCCACACCATCTGGATTATTAGAGCCAGTCTCATGCAATGCAATAATATGCGCCATCACTAAACCGAGCAAAAGAATAGGCAATGCAATAACGTGCAGCGCAAAAAAACGGTTCAAGGTGGCATCTGACACCACATAATCACCACGTATCCATAAAGCCAAATCCTCCCCTATAAACGGGATAGCACCAAACAGGGAAACAATAACTTGGGCACCCCAATAAGACATTTGGCCCCACGGCAGCAGATACCCCATAAACGCCTCTGCCATAAGCGCAAGATAAATTACCATCCCAATAAGCCATAATAGCTCACGAGGCTCCTTGTAGGAACCGTACATAAGCCCACGAAACATATGGAGATAAATCACGACAAAGAAAGCAGAAGCTCCCGTAGAATGGAGATAGCGAATAAGCCAACCCCACTCCACATCTCGCATAATGAATTCTACCGACGCAAAAGCTAACTCGGCATCCGGCTTATAGTTCATAGTAAGCCATATCCCAGTTAAAATCTGGATCGCAAGAACCACTAATGCCAGCGAGCCAAAGAAATACCAGAAGTTAAAGTTCTTAGGTGCGTAATATTCAGCTAAATGTTCATTCCACAATTTCGTCAAAGGAAAACGAACATCTGTCCACGCAACCAAGCTATTCAGCAAGTTCTTCATTAGACTATCTGCTGTTGCACATCAATGGAATTTTGATCCACACCAATCAGAATCCGAGAATCATTTAGATAGGCGTGGGGAGGAACCACAAGATTTGTAGGAGCAGGCACACCCTGGAAGACACGACCCGCTAAATCAAAGCGAGATCCATGGCAGGGGCAAAAGAAGCCTCCTCTCCATTCTGACCCCAAGGAATGCGAATCAACTCCCCTAACAAAGCTAGGCGAACAGCCAAGATGTGTACATATCCCAACCAGCACCAGGAACTCCGGCTTAATAGATCGATATTGGTTCGCAGCATATTCTGGCTGTTGACTTTCAACGTTAGAAGCAGGATCCCGCAGCTTGCTACCAAGCATAGAAAGGGCACTCAAAGTATCCTCAGATCGCCGCACAACCCACACCGGCTTCCCTCGCCACGTCACTGTCAATCTCTGGCCAAATTCCAATTTACTGATATCCACTTCAACTGGAGCGCCGATAGCCTTGGCCTTTGCGCTGGGCTGCCAAGATTTAATAAACGGTACAGCAACAAAACCAGCTCCCACCGCAGTAACAGCAGTTGTCGCCACGGTTAAAAAGCGCCGCCTACCCTGATTTGCGTTATCGTTATCACTTTTCATCATGCTGACAAAGTTAAAATAGAAACCGCTCCCATGAGTTAAGAATATTAAAAGTATCTTATACTATGACAACCTCGTCAAGTTCAAGTCTCTGTCTCTTCCAATGCTACATGAGCCTAAAGGGGGGAGAAGGCAATTCCAGCGTAAAATGAGCCTGAAGGCGGCCTGAGATTTGGGATCATCGGAGTGGGATCATCGAAAGATGATCGTGATGTTTCAAGACCCAAGGAATCAAACGTTGGAACGAGTTCGTGCTTTTCTTGATGGTAGTAAGCCTCTCGGCTTCGGGATTGTGTGGCGTAGCGCATTTGACTCCAAATACTAGCGAATAATGAACTCATTGATGACTATTGTTATGCAAAGATACTCCGAACGAGAGACACACCACCGCATCGCCGAAACCGGCCACGAAAAGCCGTTTGTTCATTGTCGACGCTCAGGCGGCTGCGGTGACGTAACAGTAACCATACTTTATGAGCATTCTCATTCAGCGTGGGGCATTGCGCTCTACGCTCAGTGCTTCGTAGTCGATCGTGGCATCTCGGTAGGAATCGCCACGCGAGAGCAATGCGAAAACGATTCTCGATATTTTATGTGCCAGGGCAAAGACCGTCCGCTTTCGTCATCTTCTGACGAGCAAGGACTCGAACTTCTCCCGACACGCGCAGCGTGTACGACCAGCCGCATTGGCCGCTTCGCACAGAATTCGCCGGACGTGCGGATTGCCTTTGCGCTTCTTGCCAGCAACCCGTTTTCCCGCCGACTCATGGTTGCCGGGACACACACCGGCCCAAAAGGCAAGTTTTTTTGCTGTACCGAAGGCCGCTATATCGTCGCCAATCTCCACGAGCAGCATTGCCGCTCCCATTTGGCCTAAATCGAAGTTACCCACTTCATCGAAATATAGGCAGCGTTCATATCCCAAAGTAGCACTAAGGAGTTTTTGAATTGAATATCAACGAATTCGATGATCATGGCGATGTCCTTGTAGCGGGTGTCGATGAAGCGGGAAGAGGGCCTTTGGCGGGACCCGTGCTGGCAGCTGCTGTGATGCTCGATCCCGATGTATCCATCGCTGGAATCCGTGATTCCAAAATGCTCTCCCCCGGGCCACGCGAGGAACTGGCGGTACTTATTGAGGAAAAGAGTCTTGCCTGGGCCATCGGCAAAGCGGATGTAGCGGAAATCGATTCCTTGAACATCCTTCAAGCAACATTATTGGCCATGCGTCGAGCCGTATTGTCATTGCCCGTTACGCCGCTTCGGGTATTGGTGGATGGGAAGCAGGCACCTGCTCTCCCCTTGGAGACGCGAACCATCATCCGAGGAGACAAGATCGTCCCGGCAATCAGCGCGGCCTCCATTCTTGCCAAGGTCGCTCGCGATGCCGAAATGATTGCACTTCATCGGCATTATCCCCAATACGGCTTTGCGAAGCACAAGGGTTACCCCACGCGCAATCATCTCTCCGCTCTGCGGGAGCACGGTGCTTGCCCCGCTCATCGCCTCACCTTCGGTCCTGTGCGCGCGGTACTATAGGCGCTTCAGTGCACTACTCAAGCATATTGGTTAACGACAGTGCTTGCTGACATGCAGCTTCCTAAACTTGCTTTCCAAAGGAGAACCTTTTTTCACGAGCGCAGTTCCGAAAAAAGCGCAGTCTCTTACCCGTAGGATTAAGGTATCGACTGCCTCCACATCACCGATATTCCTCAATCGCATTTCCTTGACCAAACGATCTTGAAGGGCTGGCTGGCGCGTTCCACGCGACCCTTGGGTTGTGTTGTATACCGTGAATTGCCTCGATTTTCAGGCTACCGAGGGCGCATCCGTTAGTCAGTTATCCAGGAAATCTTGAACAAAACGATCAAAAGATTTATAGGGGTAGGGACGGGTTTTAGCCCGCCCCTCCCTCCGAACCGTGCGTGCG
>CAZSVE010000121.1:0-6365 GCA_964610175.1 uncultured Thiotrichales bacterium | reverse complement strand
ATGGACGCCAAGATTCGTAGAAAATTACCCACGAATTTTTCTGAAGAGCCATTTTTCCGATACATCGAGAAGAGAACGATGACCAAACAAACCATGGAACAAAACCAATCACGTAGCTACCACAAGGTATTGACCATCGCCGGGTCCGATAGTGGCGGCGGTGCAGGCATTCAGGCCGATCTGAAGACCATTTCCGCCATCGGTTGCTACGGCATGTCCGTAATCACTGCCCTGACGGCGCAAAACACCCAGGGCGTCATGGGGGTGCATGCTGTCCCGCCGGCGTTCGTCGCCGATCAGATATCGGCCGTCTTCACGGATATCGGCGCCGATGCCATCAAGATCGGAATGCTCTATTCTGCTGAACTTATCGAGACCATTGCGACCCGGCTGCAAGCCCATGGCGCCGACAACATCGTGTTGGACCCGGTGATGGTGGCCCAAAGCGGCGACAGACTCGTGCAGGATGATGCCATGGACGCCATGAAAAAATATCTCATGCCGCTCGCCAAGGTGGTTACCCCGAACATCCCGGAGGCCGAGCTGTTGATCGATGATAAACTGGAGGGTTTCGATGCCATATGTCGAGGCGCCGCGAAACTGGCCGGGTACGGTAGCCCGAATATTCTCATCAAGGGTGGACACGCACGGGGAAACGACAGCACCGATTTTCTCTACCTGGCGAGCGAGGAGCGTATCAAACCCTTGAAAGGCGAGCGCATCGATACCCGCAACAACCATGGCACGGGTTGCACCCTGTCGTCGGCCATTGCCGCCTACATCGCCAGGGGGCACGACGTGGAGGCCGCGGTGGAGAACGCCAAATCCTATATCGAGCACGCCATCCGGGCCGGTGCCCGATATACCATCGGACAGGGACATGGGCCGGTGCATCACTTTTTTCAGTATTGGGAGTGAAGATCCTTGGACATTCGAGGATGGAAAACCCGACGGATCGGGAACATCGAAGCTACGACCTGGCGAGGCTTTGCCTCGAACCGACAAAGCATGATTTAGCATTCTGTCCCAAAATCCAGCCACGAATTTTTTCGAGGAGGCAAAAATAGTTCGGTTGTGGCCTGCCGCACTGTGCTCTCGTTCACATTCGATGGGCCGGAATGGGTACATATTGCGATATCTCCTTACCGATGCTATATATTTGGTAAGGAGGATATAATTATGCGTGTCAAGGTAACAGCAAAACGTCAGGTGACTTTCCCAGCGGCTATATTGGAGGCGCTGGGCGTTCAGCAAGGGGATTATCTGGAACTCTGGCCGAGTGAAGCAGGCATCATGCTCAAGCCGCAAAAAATCGATCCGGCTCGGCTGGCTCCTCTCAAGCAAAACATCAGGCAGGGACTCGGGACTTTCGACTTGGAACGTTTTCGAGAAGAAACATATGACGCAGCATTACGGGATTGATACGTCCATCTTGGTCCGGCTCGTCACAGGTGACCCAGAAGATCGTTTCGATGATTGCGTGGAAAAACTAACGGATCTCGTAGAGAAAGGATCCGCGGTTTTTGCTTCGAATCAGGTGATAGGCGAGGCCTACATCGTCCTGCAACATCACTATGGCCTGGATAAGGCAAGTTCACGGGGAGGCCTTTCTCAAGTCCTGAAAAGCGGGCTCGTGCGTCCTTTGAATGGGTTGGAAGTGTTTCCCATCCTCTCCTTCGCGCATGGCTGTGGCCTTCTCGATCGACTCATTGCCAATGATTATGCCCACCGCAACCTTGGTGTTCTCACGCTTGATAAAAAAATGGCAGCGCTCGATCAATCATTCCTTCCGTGAAACAGATCATGCGCGTTTTAGCGTAGAGGCATAACGCCATGCCCATGGCGTTATGCCTCTATTTCGTTTATTCCCCACTCATCTTCGCAAATGAGTCGAGTCTAGCGAAGCCTCGCTCGGTGTATGCGCGGACCCCGATTCGGCAAGGATAGCTCTCCTTATCGATGCCAAGCGCCGGTTTTTTCGATTCCGGTACCGTCCGGCGAAACTGAGCGGGAAATAAACGAATCAGCGAAGCTCGTGCTCGATCCGACAAAGCATGACCCCATATTGATAAAGCGAAATTGGCGCCTTGTAAAAGCCGATCCAATTGTGAAGCCAAGCGGGAAATAAACGAAGTACTCGAACCCAATCCCCCAACCAAAGGCGACGAACATGACCCAACCGCCAACCCGACAGACACCCTTCACCGAGACCCTTCGGGAGCGGACCCGCCCCCTCGTCGACAAGATCCTGTCTCACCCCTTCGTGGCAGGGCTTACCGACGGTGCACTCGAAATGGGATCCTTTCGCTTCTACGCGGTCCAGGATGCCCTGTTCCTCCGGGAATTCGCCCGCGCCCTGTGCATCGCGGCGGCGAAGGCACCGTCGGAAGATACCATGATCATGTTCAATGAACATGCCATCGGGATATTGCGAGACGAAAAGGCACTGCACACCGGCTTTTTCCAAGACTGGGGGATCTCCGAGACCGATGTCCTCGAGACGCCAATGGCGCCCACCAACCTGGCCTATACCAACTATCTGCTCTCTATTGCCTATCAGCGACCATTTCATGAACTTTTGGCGGCACTGCTTCCCTGTTACTGGATCTATGGGGAGGTCGGCAAGGCGCTGCGAGGAAAGGGTTCCGAAGAGGCCACATATCAACGCTGGATCGACACCTATGGTGGAGAAGAATTCGCGGAGGCCGTCCAAACCCTGGTTACGCTGACGGATCGCATTGCCGCCGATCTCGATGCATCGGAACGACAAGCAATGACGCAACACTTCATCACCACGAGTCGATACGAATGGATGTTTTGGGAAATGGGCTACCAAAAGGAGCGATGGCCGGTATGATAGCCATCGGTCCCATGAAATCCCGACCCGGCCTGGCCGGAACCGAAAGTTCATCATGCGAAAAAGGGCACCGTCATCTCAAGGTATCGGAAAACCGAAGATTCCGAAAGAATCGGTGCGAACGCCAAGGCCCACCCTGCTTCAGTCTCGAGGCGGAGCGTTAACCTGTCCTTTCGATTTGTTTATTTCCCGCTCGGCTTTACGAATGAGTCGAGTTTTAACGGTTCTTTACTAGCGCAGGATTATGGTTTATTGGTCCGAGGCAAAGCCTCGCTAGTCGTTTTGTTCAAGATTTCATGGATAACCGTCCAAAAAACATACCGATGGAATATCGGCCAATCTTCCCGATTCGATGCCCGGCTCGAATATGAAACCTCTGCAACGCCTCTTTTCTCACATCGACTACACATTCTCCGATGTCGGCCTCATCGAATTGGCGCTCACGCACCGAAGCGCTTCCGCGGAGCATAATGAACGACTGGAATTTCTAGGGGATGCGATACTCGGTTTCGTCATTGCCGATATCCTGTATGCGCGTTTCCCGGATTCTTCGGAGGGCGATTTGACCCGCATTCGCGCCAGGCTGGTGCGTCGCGAAACGCTTGCCGAGGTAGCGCGACAGCTTGGCCTGGGAGGATATGTGATCCTTGGCAGCGGAGAGATCAAGAGCGGCGGGGAAAACCGGGAATCGACGCTTGCCAATGCCGTGGAGGCCATCATTGGCGCCGTGTATCTGGATGGCGGACTTTCTGCCTGCCGTCACAGTATCCTGCACATTTTCGGATCACGGATCGGATGGATTTCGAATGAAAATATCGACAAGGATGCCAAAACCAAATTACAGGAACTGCTGCAGGCGATGCACCTCCCTCTTCCGGAATACCGCGTCGTCAAGGCCACCGGGGCCGATCATCAGCACTGGTTCACGGTGGAATGCAAGGTGGCGATCCCTCCCGAAACCACCTCGGGTAGCGGGAGAAGTCGCCGTGTCGCGGAGCAAAAAGCGGCGCACAAGGCCCTTGAAGGCATCGATCGAAAATGCATCGACTAAAGATGGCAGTGGCGACCAGAGGTATCGGAAAAACAAAAGATTCGAGAGAATCGGCACGCCAAAATCCACCCCGTTTCAGTCTTGGCGCAAAGCGCTTATTCGTTTATTTCCCGCTCGGCATTCCCGAGTGAGTCGAGCCTTTACGAGGCCCTGATTTCGCTCCACGAATACCGAACCATGCTTCATCGGCTCGAAGCGAAGCTTCGCCAACATGTTCTTCGAAATGACACCGTCTACGTGGGGGGGACTGCGCACCGCGACCAGGGGCATGATCAAAAAACGACTTCGACGAAGGAGGGCAGGAAGTGACACCTTTAATCCGCTACCCATGGAATCTCCAACAGAACGATCAAAAAAATTTTTGCTTTTTGTCATTTCGAGCGCAGGAAAAAATGACACCCGTTGCTCTTTGTCCGGAGAACTTCGGTTCCGGCTATGCCGGGTCGGAGCATCGGAAAAACAAAAATATCGAGAGAACCGCGCGCGCCAGGACCCACCCCGCTTCAATCCTGGCGCGAAGCACCAACATGTTCTCGATCCTCGGCTCGACATGGAAAACATGGGCGCATCCCCGTGCGCTCATGGCCCTCATCGTATTTTTCGTTATGGTGGGACTCGTGGGTTGCGATGCCAGGACACCCGATACCCTTCACTATACCGGCACCACCATGGGCACCTACTATTCCGTGAAGGTGACAGAAAACCTCGATGACCTCGAGAAGAAAAACAACACCCATGCAAAACGACTCGGAAAGGACATCGAGCGCATACTCACCGAAATCGACCATGGCATGTCCACCTATCGGACCGATTCGGAACTCTCCCGATTCAACGCGAACCCCGGCACCGACTGGTATCCCGTATCGCGGAATCTCTACGAGGTGGTGCACGAGGCCCTCTCCATCAGCCACCTGACCGATGGAGCCTTCGATATCACCGTGGGTCCCCTGGTCAATCTATGGGGATTCGGACCTCCCGAAAAAACCGACAACAAACCCGACGAGAAGGAAGAGCAGCACCCCATCCCTTCGGAGATGGATCTCCGCGCCACCATGGCCCGGATCGGTTACCGAAAGCTCACCACCCGCGCCACGCCACCTGCCCTCCGAAAACACCATCCTCGACTCTATCTGGATCTCTCCGCCATCGCCAAGGGCTTTGCCGTGGATAAAATCGCGGAATACCTGGAAGGGCATGGCCTTGGCGACTATTTGGTGGATATCGGTGGTGAGTTGCGCATCAAGGGCAAAAAACCCACGGGCGAACCCTGGCGGGTAGCCATCGAAAAACCCGTATCGGGGGAGCGGAGTATTCACCGGGTGATCACCGTGGATGATCACGCCGTGGCCACTTCCGGGGACTACCGAAACTTCTTCGATCAGGACGGCAAACGCTATTCTCACACCATCGATCCGAAAACCGGAAAACCCGTAACCCATGATCTGGTCTCGGTAACGGTGGTGGACCGGCGGGCAATGCGGGCAGACGCCCTGGCCACGGCCCTGTCGGTTCTCGGACCGAAAACGGGATATGCATTCGCGGAACGCGAGAACATCCCCGTATGGCTCATCACCAAAACAGCGGCGGGCTTTCGGGATCGAAGCACCCCGGTGTTTGCCGGGTTTTTAGCGCGGGAATAATGGCCATCGCACCCTTGCCACCTCCAGAGGGGAAGAAACGGATCACGCCAGGGATTTACCACCTCATTTCCCAATTCCGTAAGTAAATGAAAATCAAGGAAAGAATTTTTTCATCAGCCTTGTAGACCGCGATAAGCCAAATGGAACTATCATCATGCACCGAACTTGCCGCCCGGTGCCGGGCGGTAGCCGACGAAATCGAAAGCGGCCCACTCCAGGAAATGATTCAGCGTGCGAATGATGCGGTTCGGATTATCGAACGATCCTTTTCCGGTTCCTGGATTGGGTATCACGCCCATGTGTACTATCCGAACTTTCAATCGCCTCCGCCCGGCGACCAGTTTAGCCCTGAGTGGGGACTGCAAAAGACATTTTTCGGCGAGGGTACATCTCAAAACTGGCGGGAAGTCCCGTATGAGCAAGCCGAGGCCGCTCATGAAGAGGGCTTCCATCACCCCGGAAAATGAAAGATGCTATACGGGAGACAGTGGAACGAGGTCGATCAAATATTTAGAGACTCGGCCCTGAAACCTAACCCGGCAAAGCCGGAACAAAAATTCCATCGCATGGAGGACATGTTAGCGCTTCGCGCCAAGACTGAAGCGGAGTGGGTCTTGGCGGGCGCGCACTGGTTCTCTCGGGATTTTTGTTTTTCCGATACTTAATGGATATGTCATCTCGACCGGAGGGAGAGACCTTGTGCATTTGGAATTTCTCAAGCCAGAAGATTTCTCGCTACGCTCGAAATGACAGATTGAAAAATTTGGCTCTTCAAAAAAATTTGTGGGTAGAAGTTTGCCATCCCAATAGCATTTAG
>CAZSVE010000120.1:0-6407 GCA_964610175.1 uncultured Thiotrichales bacterium | reverse complement strand
GTCCACGGAATACTTGGTAACATGGCTGAAACCGAACTTCGTTGCCATCCCTGGCTTCTGGATTCCGCCAATCCCTGGCGGAATGACGGGAGTGGTTTGAACAAATATACCGATGGCACCATCTCCGTCACCCCGACATGAACGCCAAGATTCGTAGAAAATTACCCACGAATTTTTCTGAAGAGCCAAATTTTTAATCTGTCATTTCGAGCGTAGCGAGAAATCTTCTGACTTGAAAAATTCCAAATGCACAAGATCTCTCCCTTCGGTCGAGATGACATATCCTTTATCCATGCGATGGAATTCTGGTTCCGGCTTTGCCGGGTTAGTATTTTGTAAAATTCGACTCCTTTGCGAAGATGAACGAGAAACGAACAAAAACAGACGGATAAACGCGCGTCTATTCCACCCGCTCCTCGGAGAACTGGGTTCCTTCCAGCCACCGAATGGCGCCCGTCGGGCAGCGCTGGACGGCCTTGGGCCTTGCCAGCTTGGTGGAGTAATTGGCGATAACGGGGAGGTTCTCGTGCATGCGAACGAGGCTTGGCGCTGCATCGATGGCACATCGCCCACAGGCATCGCAAGCAACCCGGCAAAGTGCGAGCGCATCCTCTCCGGCCAGGGGAGAACTGCACTGCACCAATAACCGATGGTTGACGGGCAGTATCTCGAACAGATCGCGCGGACACACGATAACGCAGTCGCCACATGCCGTACATTTATCGACATCCACCACCGGCAATGAATTCTGGTTCATGTGAATCGCCTCGAAGGTGCATTCCGCCATGCAATCGCCAAGCCCCAGGCAACCGAACAGACACCCCTTGCCGCCACCGGCCACCACCGCCGCCTCGGCACAACCGTTGAAGCCACGATATTCCGCGATCTGATGGGCCTCCTTTTTGCCGCCAGCGCAGTGCAGACGCGCCACGCGTTTCTCGTATTGTCCCGCCTCGACGCCAAGAAACTCGGCGATTTCCTCGATCACGTCCCGGTCCGCCACCGTACAAAGGCCGGGGGATTGCATGTCGGTCAATAGCCGCTTCGCGAACGCCAGGCAACCCGGCTCCCCGCATGCGCCGCAATTGGAGCCGGGGAGCATATCCTCGAGCGCCTCCAGCCGGGGGTCCTCGGCGACCTGGAGAAAGCGATAGGCCACCGCCAGCACGATACCGAAAAACAATCCGAGACCAGCCATGATGAACGCGCCATGCATCGTTCTTATCCCAATCCGGCACACCCGGGAGTAATGATTAGGCGAGATACCGAAGGCCGGGTTTTATCGGGATGAATCTTCTCGTCGAAGGACATGGAAGGAAGCCTATGATCTACCATCTGCGCGCCTCGAACCCCGCGGGGGCGGTGATCTCGAACATCTCATCCCGGATGGAAGCCGTCAGGAAACCCGCCATCCGGGTCTTTTCGGCAACGCCCCGATCCCAGTCCACACCCGCCAGGATACCTATCATTCCCTTATCCTGGTGTTCGGGAGACAATTCCCGAAAGCGCGTTATGAGTCTGCCCAATTGTTCGATGGCCTCCGTCCTTACCCGGCTCTTTACCTCCACCGCCACCACGAGGTTGATGTCCTCGTTGGCATAGGCCAGCACATCGATCTCGATAACCTCGCCATTTTTGCGGATGCGTGCCCGGGGCAGGATAAAGGTCATGCCGAAGCGCTCCGTCAGGATACGTTCCAGGGAGGGCAAGGCCAGACCCTCGGTAAAGTAACCGAACTTATCGCCCAGTCCCCCGATCTGTTGGCCGAGTTTGTTGAGCTGGCGGTCGGTCTCTTTCATCCGCAGGTCGGTCTCTTTCATCTGCCGGTCGGTCTCTTTCATCCGCAGGTCGGTCTCTTTCATTCGCCGGTCGGTTTCCATGGATTGTCCCTTGATCAAGCGTTCGGTCTCCTTGAATCGGCGGTCGGTTTCCCGAAACAGGGCGAGTACTTCTTCGTAGGTAATGTTGCTCATTTGCATCGCTCCTCATGGGCAGGGGGAGTTTCGGAGAGTATAGCGCATCCGCCCGGCAATTCCCGCCGGGCCCGACAAAGAAGGATAAATAGGCAGTTAGTCATAAAACCTGCGTTCCATGAGTTCGATCATGTTTCGGAAACGAGGGGGGTAGAGTGTTTTTGTTGGCCTTGGTGCCGGCGAATGGATTCCTTCCCTTGAATTCACGATCCAATTTGAACCAATCCGCTTCCTAAAACTCGTGTTGACTATGGCCGCCCATGGTACAGGATGGTGGAAACCTTGGTTTTTCGAGAATCGTCCCGGCGTAATAGTCAGGGCCAAGGTAATCAATCATTATCGATGCGGGAAGCAATATCGAAAAACGGTCCGGCGCGACACCTAGCACAACGATCCATGGATCGCCTCGATCGACTGGAATACAAACGAATTCGGGCATGGCCCCGCTGCGCGTGGGTGTGGAGTTCGGTCGAGGTCGCGGTGAATCGACGGTAACGAAAAATAGTCAAGGAGAACGAACATGTTGAATTTTAATTTCGATTATGACTGGGGTTTCCCTCCTCCTCCGACCACGTCGCCGGATCTGGTATTCAGTGATCAGAGGAATCATTACGGTAGCGTAACGGGGAGTTTCAGGAACGGTGGCCACGTCACGGCAAAGGTCTGGGTGAAAAACAACGGCAGCGCCAACGCGGGTGGTTTTCATACAGGGTATTACCTTTCCACCGACCGCTTTATTACGACCTCTGACAGGCGCCTCGCCGTGAATCATACATACAAGTTGGATCGTGGCAGGACCGCATACGAGACGGCGAGCTTCACGCTGAACAATCTGACTTACGGTAAAACCTATTATCTCGGCGCCATCGTCGACAATCGAGGGCAGATCAACGAGAGGAACGAGATCAATAACACGAGGCTGCTCAAAAGCTTCAGGATGGTGGGGGATCTATCTATCACCTCGGGCGGCTTCGACTGGGGGAGTTTCGGGCCAAACCAGACTTCCATGGCGAAGGTCAGCGTGAAAAACAGTAACGAATCCATTCCTACGGCCTTTTCCACCCGCTTTTACCTTTCCAGTGACACAACGATTACGACTGGCAATACCTATCTCAGCACCGCCAGAAACTTCGGTGGTTTGGGCTACAACCGGACAGAGTACCGATGGGCGAGCCTCAGGATGCCGACCAATCTGGTCAACGGCCAGACCTATCATATCGGCGCCATCGTCGATTACGACAATCGGGTCGCGGAGTTGAGCGAGAACAATAACACCAGGGTGCTCAAAACGTTCACGGCGCGGGCGGATCTATCCATATCCCAGGGCAGCGTGACGGGTGTTCTTGGCGCGGGTGAGAGCGTTACGGCAAATGTCACGCTGAAGAATACAGGCGCCTCCACCGGGGTTGGATTTTCTACCCGGTATTACCTTTCCGAAGACAGCACCATCACGACCGGTGATACCTATCTGGGCGCCAGCAGCTCCGGGAGTTTGGGGTACAACGGGACCGAAGACAAGTCGGCGACATTCCTTTTGCCGGAAGATCTCATCGACGGTAAAACCTATCACCTTGGCGCCATCGTCGATTACGACAATAAGATTAAGGGGGAAGTCAACGAGGGCAACAACACCAAAGTGCTCGCCACCTTTGTGCCGGAGAAGACCGTAAGCACCGACGTGTTCGAAGGGAACCAAAGCTTCAATCTTGCCGGAAAACAATGGACCTTTATGAGCCCCTTCAAGACAACGGGGGTAGAAAAGAGCTTTAGTGAGGGCTTCCGGAAAGGTGGGAAGGTTGGCAAGCTGAAGCTTGGGGTCGAGGGTCGCGCGTGGGCGGATCTCACCGCGGGGCTCGATCTTGGTTTCAACCTGGGGTCCATCGCCGGCGAATCCAACCTCGACACCGATTTGAAAATGGTCGTGCCAGGCGCGATTCATGCAGGCGAGACCTTTACCATCGATACTTCCAAGTGGAGCTATGATGTGGCGAACGGGGCCGGTTTCGAGCTCGATGATAGCAACTGGGGATTCAATGCCGACATGGTGGTGTCCGGTTCCGCCGGGATCGAGGTGAAGGCGGAAGCCGTGGCCAAGCTGAAGAAGGTTGGGAAAATCAGACCACATGGTGGCGCAACGCTGCAATTCAATCCGGCTATAGAGCTCGACCTTCTGGCCGTGGGTGGTATCGAGATGGGTGATTGGGAATTATCGACAACATCGCACAGCCTTACGCTCACCAAAGGGGATGCCGCCGCCAGTAGCAACTCGAACTCCAACTCGAACTCGGACTCGGACAAGAAGAGGCCGGAAAATTCGCTCAGCTTGAACGCCCCGCAGTTGGAGGGCGTCGAGAGTGAACGAAACGGTTCGTCTTTCAAGGCCGAACGTGACGCGGGTGATAATCTCGTCAATGGGAATATCGATCTCGTGAATGTGCTGGCCGAAATGACCAAGTCGTTCCCGGTGCTTTCGGCATTGAATTACGAAAAGGAGCTTTTCAATGAATCGAGATTCGGTGGTAAGGTGAAGGCCAAGGCGGATCTCGAAGCAAAGCTGTTGAGCCTCGGCCTCGATGTCGGACTGGGATATGGCGAAACGATAAAGATGGACTATGACCCCACCAAGATGGATCTCACCTTGGCGTTCGGCGACCAAACACGGACCGGCAAATTGGGGGACAGCTTTAGTTTTCTGGCCCCCGCCGACAAATCGGCTACGGAGTTGAAGGTCGACTTCGGCTATGACGGGGAGATCACGGCGAAGCGGAACCTGAACCTCAACGGTGGAGTGATCCTTGGCGTGGGGATCGCTGAAGTAACTGCTAAGCTGAAAGTGAAAGGCGTCGGGGAATGGGGCCCCTCATTCAGCCCTGCCCCCCTCGTGGAGATGGACATGGGCGTGGACTTGGCCGCGAACGTGGGTAGTATAGGTAACCACTCGAAATCGTTGAATTTCACGGATACGGCCAATATCGCCATGGCGTATGCCTGAGGGGCCGTGAACGCATCTCGAAAATCGTCGATGGCCGTCGGGTCGGGCATCGAGGCCCCGAGGCAGGGATGCCCGGCCCGGCATTTCTTATGCAATTCCCCCTCGACAATCGACATGACCGCGCGAAGGTTCGTGGTTGGCCGAAGGGTTTTCGCGATTGTGACTTCACGAGAATTCACCGGTAGTTTCTGCCATCCCTGGCATCTGGGTCCCGGCATTCCCTGCCAGGATGACGGAAGTGCTGAATTTCTACACAATCGTCCGAAACAACCTCTCTCGTCATCCCGGCGGGGAATGCCGGGACCCAGATGCCAAGGGACGGCCAACAGGATTTGGTTGCGGCCTTGGTCGCGCTAAGCGTTTATTGTCGGGTTACGGCGCTGGCGCGTCTAATCCGATCTACTCGGACGGGCCGCCAGCGAAGGCCCATATGCCTTCGATTCCAACCAATCAATGGCGCCGGAAAGGGATTCCCGGCATAGCTGGAGTAAAGCCAGGGGGAGGTGAATCGTGAAAGAATCATTGGTTTTCGGGGTTCGTGATATCCGAATCAAAGACGGCATTTTCGTGATCGACTTGAATGGATTTTCCGATACCGATGTAGTTACGGGGGGTGATGAGTCGGGCTGTCGGCTAATGATGACGACACCGGCAATACTCCAATTGCATGATGGGGTCAGCCGGATCGTCGCCCATCCGATAGAGAAAGGCGTCGTATCCCAAAAGACGAAAGAAGATACGGAGACGACATCCGACGTCTCCACCTCGCCCAATTTCGATACTCACTAGAAGTTTCGAATGCCTGAAATCCTTGCAAATGGATCGAGTTTTGGAAAGCGGCGTAATCGAGAAAAAACCTTTCCGCTGGTTCCCAAGCGGGAGCTTGGAAACCAGCGAACATCATTGGCTGGGGGTACGGGTGGCCCGATGAATCCGAAACCGATTGGCGGTCTTCCGTTCATATCGACCTTGTAGGATGGCAACAGGATTTGGTTGCGGCCTCGGTCGCGCTATGCTTTAAAGTATCGGAAAAACAAAAATCCCGAGAGAACCGCTGGGTACGCCAAGACCCACCCCGCTTTGGCCTTGACGTATCGTAAAAATAAAAATCCTGAAAAATCCGGCCTCGAAATCAAGGCCCACCCCGCTTCGGTCTTGGCGCAAAGCGCTAGTGTGAGCCGCAGGCACCGTCGGCTCAGTCATAAACGGTGCGGTCAATCAGCCACAAGGAGTGAAAGATTGGCCTAATCCTACCTGTGCGGGTCCGTACCTGTACAGAACCACTTGCTCGAACTCGCCTGAAGGTGGGGTATGTAGCCAGCGTCGAAGGGCGACCGACGGCGGCGGAGGGGCCAGGCAAGTGGGAGTCCGGGAGGTGTCGCGTTTCGGCCTCGGCGTATGCCACGTTCCTAGGCTGACCGAAGCATTGAAGGCGCCCCATT
>CAZSVE010000119.1:0-6434 GCA_964610175.1 uncultured Thiotrichales bacterium | reverse complement strand
CGCAAGTGATCTACCTCCCTCCGGCGGGCCCGAAACCACGAAACAGCAAGAGAAATGAATTGGTTTATTTCCCAAGCATCTTCGCAAATGAGTTACCCTTTCACAAAAAGGCCAATCTTGTTCCCAGGTCGGAATAACGGGAGCACCGGAAATGCCTGGGAAGCTTGTGCTCGAACCGACAAGGCATGATTGCGCCTTGGTAAGGCAAGGTTGGTGCCTTGTAAAGCCTGATCCAATTGTGAAGCCGAACGGGAAATAAACAAACTGAAAACCAGGGTCGGATAAAAGTCGGGCCCCAAGGCAGGATTATCGAAGCGGTAGGAGACATCTCCGAGGGATATCCCGGTCCCAATCAACGCCCCCGCAGAAAGCGCCTGTCCAGATCGGCCATGTCCAGCTGTATCCAGGTGGGTCTTCCGTGGCCGCATTGGCCGCTGTGTTCCGTGCCCTCGATATCCCGGAGCAGGGCGTTCATCTCTTCCATGGCCAGGCGTCGGTTCGCCCGCACCGCGCCATGACAGGCCATGGTGGCCAGTAACCGATCGCCCTCTTTCGCGACCCGCGAACTCGCGCCTATGACCTTGAAATCCGAGATCACGTCACGGACCAGCGCCGCCACATCGATATCGCGCAATGCGGTGGGTATCTGGCGCACCGAGAGTTGGCAAGGCCCGGTGCGGCGTGCTTCGATGCCGATTTCCATGAATGCATCGGCGCGCTCCTCCACCAACTCCGCCTCCGATTCGGTGATGGTGAGGTTTACCGGGAGCAACAATGGCCGAGAGCGGATACCCTCACGGGAAAGGCCACTCTTCATGCGCTCGTAGAGGATGCGCTCATGGGCGGCATGGGTATCGACGACCACCAATCCCCTGGCGTTCTGGGCCAGGATGTAGATGCCATGGAGTTGCCCGATGGCATAGCCGAGCGGTGGCGCCTCCGCCCATGCCGCATCCGGGCGTCCCGACAACGGGCCCGGCGACGTATCGTCCATATCGGAGGCCCCCCTGGGGCTTTGCACCGTGGTCCCGGGCTCCGATACCCCATATCGAAATGGCGCCTCGCGCACCCCCCATGATCCCGAATGACTATCCATCGAACCACCACTGCCCGGGTCGTTATCGCTTCCCGGTCCCAGACCATTGCCGATTTCCGATGGAGATTGCCCCCGGGCAACGCCCCGTCGTCCTCGACGACCCCCCTGCCCACCGCCCGGTCGCCAAAGCGGCAACATGGAATCCGTATCTTGTGCCTCCCACCCATACGGTTCTCCGCCGGGCCGTACATCGGCGAGGGCACGGTGCAGACCCCGGAAAATAAAATCATGGACCAGTCGCCCCTCCCGAAAACGCACCTCGTGCTTGGTGGGATGTACGTTTACGTCCACCATCTCCGCCGGTATTTCCAGGAATAACGCATAGGCGGGATGACGCCCGTGGTACAACACATCACTGTAGGCCTGGCGAATGGCATGACTCACCAGTCTATCGCGCACCACACGCCCGTTTACGAAAAAATACTGTAGATCGGTCTGGCTCCGGGAGAAGGTCGGCAGACCCACCTGTCCCCATAGCCGGAGATCGGTGGCGTCCACGGCAACCTCCAGGGATTGCTCCATGAACGCGGCGCCGCACACCTGGATGATTCGTCCCATGGCATCCTCGCCCGCGGCCAAATCCAACACCACACGATCGTTATGATCGAGTCGAAAGCCCACCCCCGGGTGACCCAATGCAATGCGCCGCACCGCCTCTTCCACATGGCGAAACTCCGTCTTTGCGGTACGCAGAAACTTGCGGCGGGCCGGGGTATTGAAAAACAGATCACACACTTCCACCGTGGTGCCTTGGGGATGCGCCGCGGGCTCGGGCGGCACGATGGCCTCGCTGCCATCGGTGCTCACCCGCCAGCCGTTATCGGCATCGTGCGTGCGAGAAATCAGGCACAGGCGGGAAACCGAGGCGATGCTTGGCAGCGCCTCGCCTCGAAACCCCAGGGTCCGTACCTGGACGAGGTCCTCGAAGGAGGTCACCTTGCTGGTGGCATGGCGACGCAAGGCCAACACCAAGTCCTCATGGACGATGCCCATGCCATCGTCCCGGACTCGAACGAGGCGTGCCCCCCCCTGCGCCAGATCGATGCGGATATTGCGCGCCCCGGCGTCCAGGCTGTTTTCCAGAAGTTCCTTGACGACCGCGGCGGGGCGTTCCACCACCTCACCGGCCGCGATTCGATTGGCGAGCAGTGGATCGAGGAGATGGATGCGGGATCGAGCGGACGTCATGGCCCTTTCGTGGTTTCTCTCATTGATTCAAAACACGCTCTGGATGGTTGACGAAGCTTTGCTTCGAGCCTTTGCTTCGAGCCGATAAGGCATGATTGAATATTGGTAAAGTGGAATTGGCGCCTTGTAAGATGCTTGATTCAATCGTGAAACCAAGCGAGAAATAAACGAACCAGGACAGCGAGTGGGCGATTACACGACAACGCTTCGATCGAACTTCAATCGAACTTTGTGTTCGATGATTTGTTCGTTACTATGGAGCCTGCGTGGAAGGTTGGGGTAAGCCCGATAGGGGGAACCCCAACACGAAATCCCAATACCGGATACCGGCCTGTTGGGACCGGCCTGTTGGGACCGGCCTGTTGGGGTTTACGCGATGCGCTTCCCCCCACAACCCTGCGCGTCGCGAAGCTTCGCCTCGAACGACGAGGCATGACCTGGCATCGATAAGTTGGAATCAACGCCTCGTGAGGCTCGATGCAATCGTGAAACCGAGCGGGAAACAAGCGAACGATTTACACCCCCATATAAACCGATAACCCGCCCTTTTTTCAACTCCTCTGTCAGAGTACTCCTCTGTTCGGAGCAAGTTCGAACCACCACAAATTACACCTCGTCGAAAAATGAAAAATCCAGAGAATCTTTTTAGCAAAGCCCGGAAATACATCGCAGGTGGCGTCAATTCTCCGGTGCGCGCCTTCCATGGGGTGGGCGGTGAGCCGATTTTTTTCCGAAGCGCCCAGGGCGCCTGGCTGGTGGGCGAAGATGAGCGCGGATATGTGGATTATGTCGGGGCCTGGGGCCCGATGATCGCAGGCCATGCCCATCCTTTGGTTATTGAGGCCGTCCGGGAAGCGGCCGGGCGGGGGCTTGGATTCGGGGCGCCGACCATTCTCGAGACCGCGATGGCGGAGAAGATCCACGAGCTGGTTCCCTCCATCGAGAAGGTGCGCATGGTCAATTCCGGTACCGAGGCGACCATGAGCGCCATTCGGTTGGCCCGTGGCGCCACCGGGCGGGATAAGATCGTGAAATTCGAGGGCTGTTACCACGGCCACGTGGATTCGTTGTTGGTGAAGGCGGGATCCGGGGCGCTCACCCTGGGCGTACCCACATCTCCCGGTATTCCGGTAGCCCTGGCGGCCGAAACCATAACGCTCGACTATAACGACGCCGACCAGGTGCGGACGGTGTTCCAGGAGGAGGGTGATCGGATCGCCGCGATTATCGTGGAGCCGGTAGCCGGTAACATGAACTGCGTCCCCCCCGTGCCGGGATTCCTGGCGACACTCCGTTCCCTTTGCGACGAGTATGACAGCATTCTCATCTTCGATGAGGTCATGACCGGCTTTCGCGTCGCCCTGGGGGGCGCCCAGGCGCGTTACAACGTTCGACCGGATGTCACCACGTTGGGGAAGGTTATCGGCGGTGGAATGCCCGTGGGGGCCTTTGGCGGGCGGGCCCGGATCATGGATCGGATCGCGCCCATGGGCCCCATTTACCAGGCGGGAACACTTTCGGGGAATCCAGTGGCCATGGCGGCGGGGCTTGCCACCCTGGAAATCATTTCCGAACCGGGTTTCCATGATCATCTCTTCGACACGACGCGCCGGCTTACCAAGGGTCTTGCGGCGTGTGCCAGTGATGCCGGTATCCCATTCACGACCCAGCAGGTTGGCGGCATGTTCGGGATGTTCTTCAGCGAGGAACCCACCATCGGCAACTTCCGCCAGGTCATGGATTGTGACCAGGAACGCTTTCGGCGATTTTTCCATGGCATGTTGCGGGAAGGGGTGTATTTCGCGCCGTCGGCCTTCGAGGCCGGTTTCGTGTCCGGTGCCCATGGAGACCGGGAATTGGAGGCCACCTGGACGGCGGCGGAGCGGGTATTCAAGGAGATTCGGTAATCGACAGAAACCCCGATGAGAAGACCATGAGTCAGCCACGAACCAGGCGCCCGGCCGTCATCTTGCTCTCTGGCGGTCTCGATTCGGCGACTTGTCTTGCCATCGCGAAATCCGAGGGCTTTGCCTGCCATGCCTTGAGCCTGGACTACGGACAGCGTCACCTGGCCGAGCTGACGGCGGCAAGGCATATCGCGGAATCATCGGATATCGAGGCCCATGAAGTGGCGCGAATCGACCTTGCCGATCTATGTCATTCCGCATTGACGGATCCGACATCCGCCATTCCCCAACAACCAGGCAGCGGGATTCCGATTACCTATGTGCCGGCACGCAACACGATCTTCCTGTCCATTGCCGTGGGCTGGGCAGAGAGCATGGGTGCCCGCGATATCTTTATCGGTGTCAACGCCATCGACTATTCGGGTTACCCGGATTGCCGCCCCGAATTCATTTCGGCCTTTAGCCAGGCGATCGACCTCGGCACCAAGGCCGGTGTCGAGGGGCGTGGGTTCACCATCCATACCCCGCTTATCCGGATGAGCAAGGCCGACATCATCCGCAAGGGCCTGGAATTGGGGGTCGATCTCGCCGCTACGGTATCCTGCTACCAGGCCGATGAAGAGGGAAATGCCTGTGGCCTCTGCGATGCGTGTCGGCTCCGCCGGGCCGGTTTCCAGGCCATCGGGGCGACGGACCCCACGAGATACGCACGGGGGGCATGAAATGGACATCGGGAAATCGGCGATCCGGCCGTCCGTAAAACGCCCGTCTTTACGAATGTGGCGATTTGCCAGAAGCGTTCGCTGGTCACGTGCCGAATTCCTAGCGGGGCTTCGCCTCAGGCCGAAAAAGTATGATTGAGCATTAGTTTGGCTCATTTGCGAAGCTGAGCGGGAAATAAAAATTGCCCCGAAGGGGCATTATGTTCTGCTTTGTAAATGCAGGATTTATGCGAACATTTGCAGAGGGGTTTTATACCGCGATATCGCGGCCTAAAGATCTCATGAAGAAACTGGTTGTTAATTGTCCATAAGGACAATAATTCTTAACAGAAAATAAGCATGAAATTTTCAATTATCCTACTTCTCTCTCTTATCTTTGTCAGTAATGCGGCAGCAGATGATAGAGAAAAAACCGTATGCGGCTTTATACAAGAGCGCTTTCTTTTTTGGCTTTGGAGTTCAGCAGCACCCGATCCCGACAAAAACAGGGCATTGATCTCTCCGCTTATTGAACAGACCGAGTTCACTACCTCTGATCACAAAATACTTAGAGGGTATAAGTACATTTCACACGATAAATACCAAAACAGGATTCCACCGAAAGGCTATATCCTTATGGCTCTAGGAAATGCCATGATCGCAGATCAGATTATTTCCTTCTTGAAGTATCTATCGTCACGCGGATACGATGTATATATATTCGACTATAGAGGATATGGTAATTCAGAAGGAAATAGAAGGATAAATGCCATCATTGAAGACTACAAAGAATTAATCACTTTTTTTAATACAAAATATGATAAGCGCCTACTTTACGGAATTTCTCTCGGTGGTGCTGTCATCATGAACGCAATCGGTTCAGGTGTGCAGTATGATTTAGCAGTTATTGATTCAACCCCGAGCAAATTTTCAGACTATGGGTGCCCTGAAGAAATAGACCCCATTAATAATCTTCCGAATAACGCCAGAAAAATTTTTATAATAACTGGGAAAAAGGATCAAGTACTGAATTCTGATATAACCTCTTTGCTTAGAGTCAAAGCAGAACGACGATATGCCACAGTGTTAGATGGAGAGAATTTTTCTCATCCCTATATGGATCGAGATCGAAATGTACACAACACTAGGATGAAATTAATACTGGACTATTTCACTAAAACTACAGAAAGGCTTGAATAAATGAATAACGATAGTGTTGGACGCATTGCACTTGTAGGAATACTGGGTGTCATTGGTGCAGTAGCCATAACAAAGCCCGAACTTAACGGCCATACCGGAGTGAACGAAGGCATAATTCGATGGTTGCTTTATTCTCTCTCTTGCGGGTTGCTAATTAACACACAAGAAGGAAAGCCATTTTCAGTTATTACAATAGCAGCATTAACTTCATCCGCCATTTTTCTTCTAACAATTGTATTTAAAGTATTTTTAACAGGTGGTGTACCAATATCAGGTGTTATTATAAATTTGCCTCCTCAAAAAAATTTGTGGGTCGGTATTTGACATAAACAAACACAGCTT
>CAZSVE010000118.1:0-6717 GCA_964610175.1 uncultured Thiotrichales bacterium | reverse complement strand
ACCCTAAATGCTATTGGGATGGCAAACTTCTACCCACAAATTTTTTTGAAGAGCCCTTTTTTTTTAGTTTCACTTTACCGGGCAACTATTCTGATACTGGGGGGTAATCTCCCGGACCTTGGTTTTGAACTTCTCCAGCGCCATGTGACAGTTTCGCCGAAGAAATAGCGCTTGGCCGAAACCCGAACGAATCTTCATGGAACAGAGGTTCGAAGACAGGCGATAGAAGTTGCCGTAGCACCTCCTGTGCAACTCGGTCGCGTACCGCCGGAATTCCCAGCGGTCGCATTTTCCCCTAATTTATGCGCCTTCAATGTTTCGGTTTGGGTAGGAATTTGGCACTCGTCGAAGGCCGAAACGCGACATCTCCCGGACTCTACTTGCCTGGCTCCTCTTGTGGGCCGTCGGTCGCCCTTCGACGCTGGCTGCATACCCCGCTTTTCGGCAAGTTCGAGCAGGTAGTTCAGTTCAGTTCTGTACAGGTACGGACCCGCACGGGTAGGATTAGACCAGTCCAGTTCGTCTTGCTTCGGATTGGCCGCACCGTTCGAGACTAAGCCGACGGTGCCTGCGGCTCACACTACCCACGGATTTTTCCGAAGAGCCAAAACTCCCAACTCTATCGAGTTACTTTTACCATGCATGCGCAAACATTCCCCCTGTGATGTCAATTGTCGAAGGGGAATTGCATACGGATTGCGATAAATTCGACTTTCCCGATTCAGGACGCTTCTACCAGGCTGTTGACGATGGCCGTCCATGCTTTACCGATGTTGTCGCGGTTGTATCCTCCTCCACCCGTAGCGACCACCCGGCCATGGCAGTGGCGATTGGCCAGGGCGCATAATCGCTTGGCTGCATGGGCATGGGCCTCTTCCGTGTATCGGAGGTGGGTAATGGGATCGCCTTCGAGTCCATCGGCACCGCACTGCATCAGAATGAACTCGGGTTTTGCCGCGTCGACGAATTTTTCCACGGCCTCCCACGCTGCCAGGAAGGCGTCATCGTCGGCATAAAGGGGCATGGGTACGTTGAGTTTGGTACCAACGGCAGCGCCTCGGCCCGTTTCGTTGGCAAAGCCGGTACCGGGATAGAGGTATCGCCCATCTTCATGGATATCGGCGATGAAGGTGTAGGGGTCTTCTTCGAAAGAGTAGAACATTCCATCGCCGTGATGGGCGTCGATGTCTACGTATACGATCCTTGTGAGTCCATAGCGGGCCCTGAGTGTTTCCACCGCAACGCCGGGGTCGTTGAACACACAGAATCCGCCCGCTGATCCGCGCCGTGCGTGATGTAGTCCGGCAATGGGAATGAATGCTCGACGACACACCCCCTCCATGAGCCGGTCGCATGCATCCAGGGTGCTGCCCACCACGAACGAGGCGGCCTCGAATACTCCCGGAAACGCCGGCGTGTCGCCATAGTCGAGCAATCCGGTGCCTGTTTTGGATTGCGCCACGACCCGATCCACGTATTCCCTGGTATGGAACTGCTCGATGATTTTCCGATCGGCGGATATCGGTTCCCGGACACAGACCTTGTTGTTCACGCCTTGGCGTTTGGCCTCGTTCCAAAATGCATCCATTCGATCGGGGCCAAAGGGATGACCCTGTCCGAAACCGTAGCGACGCAGGCCTTCGCCGATATACACACATACGTTTTGCGCATTCATGAGTTTTTACATCCCGTTAATTTATTTATTTCCCGCTCGGCCTC
Organism: uncultured Thiotrichales bacterium; assembly: GCA_964610175.1. Classification (GTDB taxonomy): domain Bacteria; phylum Pseudomonadota; class Gammaproteobacteria; order HK1; family HK1; genus CAZSVE01. The sequence continues at coordinate 4,998 of CAZSVE010000118.1, read as the reverse complement.
ACAATTGGATCGAGTTTTGCGGGGCACCAATCTCTCTTTACTGATACCGGGTCATGCGTTGTCGGCTCGAGCACAAGCTTCGCTAGAGTTGCCGGTTCTTGATTTGTTTATTCCCCGCTCATCTTCGCAAATGAGTCGGGTTTTACAAAATCACTGATTTTGCCCTACGAATACCATAATGATGCCTTATCGGCTCGAAGCGAAGCTTCGCCAAACAGTGACTTTTGATGGCTCATGAGGCTTGCAAGGCAAGTGGCTTGGCCGCGCATGGGAAACTTCCCACGCAAACCGGGTTCTTGCCCCCAGGGAGACGGTAGTGTAGCAAATGAATCGATGGTGTTTGATCCCGTGATTCTAACGTGAAATGCTAGCGAAGCTTCGCTGGTTCTTCCACTCCCCCTGCGATTTCTCCATTCCCTTGCAATTCCCGATTCGGCTCGAGTATCCCTCGGCAGATGGGTTCATCTCTTATGGCCAACCACGCGAAAGCTTCCGCAGCCCGTAGCCAATAAAACAGGCATCTCGGTGTCACTGGCATTCATTCCCGCCGAAGCGGGAATCCGGTATAAAATGTGCTTGTCTTTGGATTCGGTTGCCAAAAGCCGAAGTTTCCATCGACTGAAGTCTCCATCGACCATCGATGGATCATCGCCATCCAGGACCACGGACCTATGCGTTCGTCACCATAGCAACCAAGTCGATACCAACAAGATAATGCCCCAAAAAACCAATACGAAGCTCCAGGAGCTAACCAAGGGTCTTTGGCGAGACAATCCCCTCTTCGTGCAGATGTTGGGCCTTTGTCCCATGCTGGCGGTAACCAACACTGCTGTCAACGCCCTCGCCATGGGGCTTGCCACCTTTTTCGTTCTGGTGAGTTCCAGCTTCCTCGTCTCTTTGTCGCGGGGGATCATCCCGAAACAGATCCGTATTTCCTGCTTCATCATTATCATCGCCACTTTCGTCACGGTAGCCGATTTTACCCTCCTGGCCCTGTTTCCTACCTTGCACAAGGAGCTTGGCGCCTTCATTCCCTTGATTGTCGCCAACTGCATGATCCTGGGGCGCCAGGAGGCCTTCGCCGCCAAACACCCCGTGGGAGTGGCTCTGCTGGATGCCATCGGTATGGCCGGGGGGTTTCTGCTCGCCCTCTTCATCCTGGGCAGCGTTCGTGAGGTGTTCGGCAGTGGATCCTTTTTCGGAATTTCCCTGATCGGCTCCGACTTCGAGCCCTGGGTGGTTATGTTGCTGCCACCGGGGGGATTCCTGACCCTCGGCTTTGTCCTTTTATTTTTCAATTGGGTGAAATACCGGCGATCGGCAGTCGTCCGCATGGCCAATACGGAGAAAACATGATGGAAAATCTAGCTTGGATCTTCATCAGCGCCTTGGTGATCAACAACTTCGTGCTCTCTTATTTCCTGGGACTCTGTCCATTCCTGGGGGTATCCTCCCGATTCGAGACCGCCTTTCGGCTCGGGCTCGCTACCACCTTCGTTATGGTGATCACTGCCTGCTGTGCCTGGGTCCTCAATACCTTCGTCCTTATCCACGCCCCTTATCTGCGCCTTATCGCCTTCATCGTGGTCATCGCCAGCACGGTGCAATTCGTGGAGATGGTGATCAAGAAGGTGAGCCCGGCCCTGTTTCGCACCCTGGGCATCTTCCTGCCCCTCATCACCACCAACTGCGCCATTCTGGGACTCGCCATCTTCGCCACCAACCGGGGGTATGGTTTCCTGGAGGGACTGGTCTACGCCCTCGGCGCCGGCGGAGGGTTCACTCTGGCTCTGACCCTGATGGCCGGGATGCGAGAGGAGGTGGAACTCTCCGAGGTACCGGTATTGATCCAGGGCATGGCCATGAATCTCATCATGGCGGGGATCCTGTCCCTGGCTTTCATGGGGTTCGCGGGCCTATTCAGCACTAGTTGAGGCAAGGGCGGTATGGGCAAGCGTGGAAACAAGTCCCCCATTGGAAACGAGGTCCCCAGGGATCTCTTCAGCCGCGAAAGGACGCGTGACACCGGTTACAGGACATCAACAGGCTGAAGGTGCGAATCGTCGAATACACCCGACAAGGAAAACAGGAACGCGCCGAACAATTTCTTGGGTTTCTGCGTGAAAATCATCGGGAGAGATCCGACCTGCTGGCCAAGAGCCTGTGCGATCTGGCCAACCAGATCCCGCAATCGAATTGGAGGCTGGGATTGTACCGGGAGGCCGTGGAAGGGAATCCCATGGATGCCATCGCCCTTACCAGTTACGCGACGGCGCTCGCCAATACTGGGGACAACGAGAGGGTGTTCGAACTTTTCGAGCGCTCCCTGGCAGTCGATCCCGATGATCAAATTACCTTGCTGGAGCTCGGATTATTTCTGGAGACCCAAGATCGCTACGATGAGGCCATTGAGTACCTGGAGAGGATTCCGTTGACGGAAGCCGATGGGGAGGGGTGGGGGGGAGGAAGGGGCACTTTACATCTGTTTGAATCTGGGCGTCTCTGTATATGGAAACCACCAATGGCAACGGGTCGAGGAATGTTTCGATCGGGCAGCGGCATATCCCGATGATGCCGTCGCCACGAAATTGAATGTGGCGAGGAATATCCTGACCTTGAAACCCTACAGCAAAGAAGCCGTGGCCATCCTCGATGAGATCACCGAGGCGATGCCGGGGCATTGCTTGGTCCTGCAAATGCAGCATCTCGATCTCGGCCCAAAGGGGCAATACGAGCGCTTCGGCGACGATGACGCGGATGGGCGGCGGGATCGGGAATTTTCGAATCGCGCCACCTACCATGAGATCTTGAATGAAATCGGCCTCTTCAAGGACATCGATCAACGTCTTGCCAGAAAGAGCGATTCCAAGGAGCTGCCGTCAGGTCATCGAATACATCGAATTCATCAGCGCGGAGATCAACCGACGGCGCAATGTCGCCAGCGCTCGGGAACAGGCGTCCTCCGATGGAGGGATATGATTCGGGTGCTGCAGACCATCTCCGATACCACCCAGGACATCTACGATTTCGTCAATAACGAGATCGCGATCCTGGAGCAGCGGGTATGCCGCTTGCTGAAGAGGGATGGGAATGCCGCGTCGAAGGACAAGTTACAGCGTCTCCTGGGGCAGGTCGAATTCACCCAGGGCGTTTTGAATGATCTGGGGGAATTTCTGATTGGGGCGAAGGTATTTGCACGGCCTGGATTCAAGCCGTGAGTGAAATTTATTTGTTCGGAATAGGGAACAAGCTGTGCTGGCTATCGAGGTGTTTCGGCACGAACGGCACGTGCAAGTAATAAGTCTTCCCAGCTCCGCCGTTTTTGCAGTGGTGAACGCAGCAAATATGCAGGATGGTAGGTCACAATCAATGGGATACCGGTATTGCGAAATGCAAAACGGCGTCCTCGCATCCGACCGATGGGTGTGGTTGTCGCGAGCAGGTTCTGGGCTGCGATGCGTCCGACGGCCAGAATTATCTTGGGATTTACGAGCGCAATTTGGCGTAGTAAAAATGATTCGCAGGACAATGCCTCCGATGGTTTGGGTTCTCGATTGTTAGGAGGACGACATTTGAGGATGTTGGCGATGTAAACCTCTTCTCGTTTTAGACCAATGGCTTCGATCATGGCATTGAGTAGTCGTCCTGCTCGTCCGACGAACGGTTCGCCCTGACGGTCTTCGTCGGCACCAGGTGCTTCACCGATAAACATCCAGTCAGCGGTCGACGATCCGACGCCAAACACCGTTTGAATCCGTGTTTTATACAATTCGCAGGCCGTACATGCCGAGACTTCGGTGCGCAGACTTTCCCAACCTATCCCTACGGTAGTGGTATCCAGGGGAGAATGCTTCGGGATACTAGGAGAGTTGCAATCCGATTGCGAGGGGCTGTGATAAGTTGTCTGGGTGCTGTCGAGTCTGTCGCCAGATGATTCACTGTATCTTGTGTCACTCGCGCTGCCGGGGATTGTTGTCCTGAAGGAACAAGTCCCTTCGGCAACGGAATTCGCAGCACGTAGTTTCCATGCGGATATTCCCAGGTTATCCAGATAATACAGCTTTTTCTGGCTCATTCGACAAAAGCGTACGTTGTTCATGAAGAGCTTTGATCTTCGATGCAGGCAATTTCCTAGCGAAGCTTGTGCTCGAACCGACAATGCATGACCGGGCATCGGTAAAGCAAAATTGGTGTTCTGCAGAACTTGACTCGTTTGGAAAGCTGAGTGGGATGTTCTGCGGTTTTGGTTGCGGCTACCGGCTGCACTAGGCTAATCTTTGGTTGGTTAATGTGCTTATCGCGCCAAGTGTGTTCGATTGTGTCAAACCTAAAATAAAGGCGTTTCCAATCTTTGCCCAGAGTGATTCAGTGCCATTTTACGTTAGAATCACGCCCCTCTTCACTATTTCCCAGTGTGTAATCGGTGGGTTGCAATCAAGACCATGCGGCTGGTCCTTTGATTGTGTCCAGACATTTGCACGGTGACGTCAATTATTGAGGAGGGATTGCACATTGGAAGGGATTGGGTGGTGAGGTACCACGGGCAAGTATGATAAAGTACTGGTTTTACTTTCTGGGTAAAAGTTCATTAGATGATCGGATATGCGTTTTGTGTCGTGAAAACTAGGATATCTTGATATTACGTTGTGTTCGCTAAATGCTTGAAAGATAATAAATCCAAAAATATTGTTTTGCTTGTCGCCTTCGGTTGTGAGTAGGTGCTGGATGTCGAAGTGTGTTTGATGGTTTTGTGTTTGTTGTAATGTTCAAAAGATTCTTAACTTCTATACCGTGCAGCTTTAGCTATACTGTAAAGGCGTTTGGTTTATTCGGTATACGATTCTTTATGCGTCGAGAAGTTTTATTCGCATAGTATCCTGAATCCGTGACTTCCGTTTATTTTGTTTATTTCCCGCTCATCTTCGCAAATGAGTTAGGTTTTACGGCTCATCCGGGTAAAGCGTACTTAGTTCTATCTCTGGTTGGTTAGATGAGGCA
>CAZSVE010000117.1:0-7021 GCA_964610175.1 uncultured Thiotrichales bacterium | reverse complement strand
CTCTTAACATAACCCTCGCACCTTGAGTTTGGGCAGGTCAAAACATTATGTCTATCTCGATTCGATGGCCGATGCGGATGTTCGTGATGGGAAAGCGAACCGGATTTTCGGCGGGCTTGCCAAGAGCTTACTGTGAAACAACAGCCCAGGTTTGTAGGCCGTAGGTCGGGTTGGCCCGGAGGGCGTAACCCGACAAATCCCGGTTCCTGCCCGCGAACACGGGTAGGAACCAACAAAGCCCAACAGGATGATTTATTGTCGGGTTGCACGCAGCTCGACCCGACCTACGGGAGCCATTGTTTCATTTCCGGGGTGATGGAAGCCCTCTTCATGAATGTTAGACGGGCTTTGCCGGAGCATGGGGGAGGTTTCCGATGGTTTCGGGTGGCCGGATGAGGGCGTGGGGGAGCTTTCCCACGATTCTGGAAGGGTTTCTCGATCCGTGGGAAGGCTTTCCCGGGTTTTAGGAAGGGTTGCCCGGGGTCCCGGCAAGCTTGCTCATACTCTGGGAAGGGTTGCCTGGGGTTTCGGTAAGCCCGCCCATGGTTCGGGAAGGTTTTCTCGATCCGTGAGAAGGCCTTCCCGGACCTTGGGAAAGGTTGCCTTGGGTCTCGGGAAGCGTGTCAGGACTTCTGGAAAGATTCCCCGAGGTCCGGGGAAGCCAGCGGAGGTGTTCGGAGAGCGCGCCGATAGGCTCGGAAGGCTTTCCGGGCGGATATGCAATTCCTCCTCGACGATTGACATGAGCGCGCGAATGTTTGGGGGTTGGTTGAAGAGGATTTACCGATTGTGGTGTTGCAAAGCGCATCGGTTTTCCGCCATCCATGGCGGGATGATGGGAGCGGTGAATTTCCACGGAAAGGTCGAACATGGCCTACCACGTCATCCCGGCAGGGAATGCCGGGACCCAGTCGCCATGGACGGCAACAGGTTTGGTTGTGGCCCTGGCCGCGCTAGGGTTATTCCGAGATTGGCGCCGCATGGCTGAAGACGAGCCGTCGGCGCGGATCGGGAGCTGGCGGCTTGCGCACGTTATCGGGAAAAAATTCTGAAAAATCGGGCCTCGAAATCAAGGCCACCCCCCCAGGATTGTTCAGTTCTTTTTGTGCAAGCCCGGAATCCTTGTTTACGGGATCGACCCGACTTGGTTTTCGTCGAAAAAAATGTCCCATGCTGCCCTGGAGTGCGGCGCCCCCAGGGAGGACTGAAGGGCTGTTCGGTTCTTTTTGTGCAAGCCCGGAATCCTTGTCTACGGGATCGACCCGACTTGGTTTTCGTCGAAAAAACGTCCCATGCCGCCCTGGAGTGCGGCGCCCCCAGGGAGAACTGAAGGGCTGTTCGGTTCTTTTTGTGCAAGCCCGGAATCCTTGTCTACGGGATCGACCCGACTTGGTTTTCGTCGAAAAAAATGTCCCATGCCGCTCTGGAGTGCGGCGCCCCCAGGGAGAACCGAACAGATCTGGCCCACCCCCCTTCAGTCTTGGCGCGAAGCGCTAACATGTTCGGCGTCACCCCGTTTGCTGTTTCCATAGTTGCCCGTATATCGCGCAGGATGCGAGCAATTGTTCGTGCCTCCCCATGCCGACGACGTTGCCGGCGTCGATGACCAGGATGCCGTCGCTGTCGACGAGGGTGGAGAGGCGATGGGAGACGATGATGACGGTCCTTCCGCGGGCGATGATCGTGAGATTGGCGCGGATGATGCGCTCGCTTTCGGGGTCGAGGGCGCTGGTGGCTTCGTCGAGGATGAGGATGCGCGGGTTGGTGAGGAGGGCCCGCGCGATGGCGAGACGCTGCTTTTGCCCGCCGGAGAGGTTGGTTCCCCCCTCTTCAAGGGGTGTCTCATAGCTTTGCTGCATCTTTTGGATGAATTCGTCGGCGCCGGCCATGCGCGCGGCCCGGACGACTTCGTCGAAGGTGGCGCTGGTCCTGGCCATGGAGATGTTTTCCCGGATTGAACCCCGGAAGAGGAAGCTTTCCTGGAGGACGACGCCCATGGCCTGACGGAGATAGGTGAGGTCCAATTCGCGCAGATCGTAGCCGTCGATGCGGATGATGCCGGGGTTGGGGGCGTAGAGGCCCTGGAGCAGGCGGGTGAGGGTGGTCTTGCCGGAGCCGCTTCTGCCGACGATGCCGATGACCTTGCCGGCGGGGATCTCGAAGGAGATGTTGTCGAGAGAGGGCGGTGCATCGGGGGCATAGCGGAAGGTGACCTTGTCGAATTCGATCCCCCCGGCGAGCGGCGGCTGGAGCCCACCGGCGACGCCTCCGCGCTCTTCGGGTTCGTTCATGACGGCGCCCAGCATCCGCACGGAGAGGGCGGCTTCCTGATAGGAATGGATCAAGGAGACGATCTGGACGAGGGGCCCGGAGACGCGCCCGGCGACCATCTGGAAGGCGATGAGCGCCCCGACGGTCATTCGATTGTCGAATACGCTTTGGGCCCCGACCCAGATGACCGCGACGGTCATGAGCTTTTCCAGGAGCTTGGAGAAGGATTGGGCGGTGATGGATATCTTTCCGACCCGGTATTGCATGGAGACCGCCTGGGCGGCGCGGTTTTCCCAGCCCTTGCGCAGTACCGGCTCCATGGAGAGGGCCTTGACGGTGGACATGCCGTGGATGGATTCGACCAATAGGGCCTGGCGTTCCCCTTCGGCTTGGTAGAGGGCCTTCAAGCGCCGCCGAAAGGGTGGGATCAACACCCCGATCACGAGGGCGATGGCCCCGGAAAACGCCAGGACGACGAAGGTCAATTCGACGCTGTAGAAGAATAATACCGGAATGAAGACGAGGAGGGCGAAGGAGTCCAGGAGGGTGAGGAAGAGGCTGCCGGTGAGGAATTCCCGGATGGTGGCGGTTTGCTGCATGTGCTTGGTGAGCACTCCCGCCGATATGCGGTCGAAGAAGGAGACGGGGAGTTTCAAGAGGTGAGAGAAGGTGCGCCCCGCGACCCGGATGTCGATCTTGCTGGTGGCGTGGAGCAGGAGGAAGTTCCGCAGGAAGTCCAATAGGGCGTCGAAGATGAGGGCGATGACGATGCCGATGCCCAATACCTTGAGGGTCTGCTCGGCCTGGTTGACGAGGACCTTGTCGATGACGATCTGGAAGAAGAGGGGGGTCGCGAGGGCAACGAGGTAGATGAAGATGGCGGCGATGGCGACATCGAGGAATACGGTCCGTTGTCGCAGGATCTCGGGGATGAACCAGGCGAAGCCGAAGGGTTGCTTTTCGTCCTTCAAGGAATAGGAACGCTTGAGGAGCAACAGGTCGCCACTCCAGGCAGCCTGGAATTTTTCCCTGGGAATGAGCAGGAAATCGGGCGGGGCGTCCTTGGGTCGCTCGGCAAGCGGGTCGAAGACGGCTACCTGGTCGACCGTTCCGGTTTCGTCCTGGTGGACGCCGACGATAATGACATGGTTGCCATTGTCGAGCCGGGCCATGGCCGGATAGGCCTCGCCGACCTTGTCGAGTTCCTGCCATTCCAACCGGGTGAAGCGGGCCTCGAGGCCGATCTCCCTGGCGATGCGCAACAGGCGGTTGCGGTCCGGCTCATGCGTTTCCAGGGAATGCTCGTGGATGAGCTTTTCGACACTGATCTGGATCCCGTGGTGACGGGCGATGAGGGTGAGGCATTGCAGTGCCGTGTGTTGGGGCAGGTTTCCGTTTTCCATATAAAAAGCCCTCGGCTGTTGCGAGGGCCCTGTTTCAAGCGATTTCCCGCATTGGCGCAAGGGTCATTCGGAGCGTGGCCGGAAGTCCCGTGCGTTTCGGATCCGCGCTGGTTCCCAAGCGAGGGCCTGGGGACCCTTTCCGGATTTCGCTCCCAGGCTTTCGCTTGGGAGCGAGCGGAAATCATGTTTCATCGATTCGAGCACAAGCTTTGCCGATTCTCACGATGATTCGTTTATTTTCCGCTCGGCTTCGCTGGTGTGCTACTGGAAATTCGGAGAACCTGTCGGGGAAGGGGGCGGGGCCGGGGTTGCCTTTTCCGATTCCGTATTCCCTTCCACTGGCATGGGTTGCTCGCGCCTCGTCACGGCGCCGGTCTTTTCCAGGTGTTCCAATAGTCCCGTCATGGCCCGGTGGGTTTGCAGGAATGCCTCCACGGACATCACTACCCGCTGGCGGTGCTCCAGTATGGAATTGCCTTCCTTGTCTTTTTGGGTGACGGAGAGACTGCCGAGGTCGAGGCGGACGAGCCCGGCTTCGATGCCGAGGCCGATGAGGCCATCCGCGAAGAGGTCTTTTCCATGCATTGTGCAACTCCCGATGTTTTGGTTGATAGAGGTTGGTGTCGAATACCCCCCCGACGCGATCCTTGTGACCGATGTCGGGGGGCGTCGCCGAATGGTTTGTCCGGGGAAGCTTCGCCTCGAGCGGACAAGGCATGATGTAGTCTTGGTAAGGAAAAACCGGCGTTTTGTCGATTTGTTTATTTCTCGCTCGGCTTCGCGAATGAGTCACCCCCTTGGCCGGTCCGTGTCGACAGGGTGCACGAGAATCCTCGATTTTTACGAAGCGCCGGTTTCGTTTTGGCGATGCTGGATGTATTTCGTTACCATCGGTAGCCCTTCGACGTCGGCTACAGCCATTTTTCGGTCCAGGCGATCCGGGCCAGGCAATTCGGGCCATACGAACCGGGCCAGGCGATTCGGATATATCCATGGAGCATTCACCGTATCTTTCTTTATTTTCGATAATATAGTCCATCCTTTACAATAGTGGACTAGCCGGTGAAGTCGTAAAGCCATGGTTACGTGTCGGAAAGACAAGAATCTCTGGGGGACCCGGCGCCGAAATCCGAGCCCATCCCGTTTTGGTTCCGGCTTTGCCGGGTTGGATAAACCAAAACTGGCGTTTTGTAAGACTTGGCTCATTTGCGAAGATGGACGGGAAATAAGCAAACCAGCGAGGCTTCGCCTCGGACCGATAAAGCATAATCCTGCGCCAGTAAAGAACCGTTAAAACTTCTCATTTGTAAAGCCGAGCGGGAAATAAACAAAATAATTCCTACCTCGACAATTCAGGGAGCAGCCGCATTGATTGGCACCTTTTTATCGATTACCACGGTCATGACCGGTATCGGGCTTGCATTCGTGTTGCCGACAATGCTCGGAGGCAGCAGGCGCGTCGCCTACGATCGCGCGCTCCTTAACGCCGCTATTCACCGGGAACGTCTCCTCGAACTGGAGCAGCAGCACCGGGACAAAAGGATCGACGATGCCGAATTCGCGCGTTTTCGGAACGAGATCCGGCAATCCGCCCTCTCCGATCTCGAAGGGAATGGTGCACCGACCGCGAGGCAGGGCGGTACGCGGTCCGGCAAGTTGCTCGCCGTATTCATCGCCATCGCGCTACCTGCCGTTGCCTTCGGATTGTATTTCCAACTGGGGAATCCGGCCCTTTTGGTAGCCCCGACGAAACTTGCCGCCCCCGAAATCGGCCATCGATCCGTCGACGGTTCGCCAAAACAACCCTCCGTGGAAGAAATGGTAGCGCGCCTCGCTTCGCGTCTTCGGGAGGCCCCCGATGATCCCGAGGGATGGCTCATGCTGGGGCGTTCCTACGTGATGCTGGGGCGCCTCGAAGAGGCCCGTGCGTCCCTTGCGGAGGCATTCCAGCGATGGCCGAATAACCCGGAAATCCTGGTGAGCTACGCCAAGTTACTGGCACGGGATAACGATGGCGGGTTGGAGGGAAAACCCTTCGATCTCATCGAATCGGCATTGCGTATCGATCCCGATTATCCCCCGGCGCTTTGGCTCGCCGGCATCGCGGCCTATCAACGAAAGCAATACGCCAATGCCGTCCGATACTGGGAAGCGCTGCAAAAAAAGGGTGGGATAGGCGAGCAGGAACAAGAGGTATTGGCCGAATTCCTCGGAGAGGCGAGACGGATGATGGCCTCGCAAGGAGGCTCCGACCGATCTCGGTAGACGGTAAAGGAGCCGCTCTTTTACCCACGGGTTCGGAAATGACCTCTTGCATCGTTTTCGATGGTTCGATTTTGTTGGGGATGGGTCGTCGGGAATGGGCCATCGAAAATAGCGACACACGGTATCCCGCACAGGATGGTAAAAATTGCTTTTTTATTACTCCGTTACCCGGAAGATCTTGAACAAAACGATCAAAAAATTCTTGAGCAAATATCCGAGGGCTCGCCGTGAGCAAAGCCTCGCGCCACCCGATGCGGTACGTTATGCTTTCCATCAGGTTAGCCTGGCATTATGGATAACCACAGCGACATTGATTGCAGGCTTTTCAGTGCTAACGCTATCCCATTTCTACTTGAACTTCAGCATGGGAATCATGACGGCCTTGATTATCGGTTTGGCCTTGATCACGGATTTCTTTCTATTGCCGCCTCTGTTCATGAAATTGGATAGAATGTCTTCTTGAGCTATTTTTCCACTGTTTCCAGCCTCCAACCCAACCCAGCCCGGTCGGGCCGGAACCAAAAAGGACTTTCGCTGGTTCCCGAGTGGGCGCTTGGGAAGCTTTTCCGGAAGCTGGGGTTTCCACGCTCCACGTTCCCAAGTCGGCGCCTGGCAAAGTGAATCATCCTCTAGCGAAGCTTCGCCTCGAACCCCGACATGATCTCGAGTGCTGGTAAAGCGGAATTGGTGCCTTGCAAAGGCTTGACCCAATTGTGAAGCCGAGTGGGAAATAAGCAACTAGCGAGGCTTCGCCTCGGACCGATAAACCATAATCCTGCGCTAGTAAAGAGCCCTTGAAACTCGACTCATTCGTAAAGCCGAGCGGGAAATAAACAAATTAATCCTTACTCGCCCATCCCTATGGTAGGAGGATTTCCCCGGTGCTTATTGGTAGCATGATACGGAAAGACGCATCATCTTGGCTTGCCGGTGTATTATTCGATGCATTATCCATTCGGCGTTTCCTACATTGCCCAGTAATATCGCTCACCCACACGATCATTTCCTGAAAGAACTGCTTTCCTATCCGGAACAGGCAGGGACCCTGCTGCGGGAACGTCTCCCTGAACCAGTGGTAAAAT
>CAZSVE010000116.1:0-7114 GCA_964610175.1 uncultured Thiotrichales bacterium | reverse complement strand
TGCGCCCGCCAAGACCCACCCCGCTTCAGTCTTGGCGCGAAGCGCTAACATGTCCGGTGTTGGTAGCGGATGTGGCGGCTGGTCGATGTCCAGGATCGGGCATGGAAAAACCCTGCGATATCACCTGCATCGGATCACCGGCATCGGATTTTTCGATGGGTGGGTACGAGACCCGCCAGCGATGCGGTTGTTTCCGGGTCGTCAATCAAGAATCGTCGGGGCCATCGGGGATGGATGCTCGATTCCATGTGCCAGTTTTCCCGCCGGATTTATGTAACACCCTGATACCGCCGATTTCCATGCCGCGCTCCACCGCCTTTCCCATATCGTAAAGCGTCAACAGGGCAATGGTCACCGCGCTCAAGGCCTCCAGTTCCACCCCGGTCCTGCCATGACACCGGGACTCGGCCAGGACGCGAACCCTACCCTGTTTCGGGTCCGGCGAAAATTCCAGGGAGACGTTGTCCAGGTTGAGATTGTGACACAAGGGGACGAGTTCCGAGGTCTTCTTGGCACCCATGATTCCGGCCAGCCGGGCAATTTCATAGGCATTGCCTTTTTTCAAGGTGGTGAGTCGCTCGATGAGTGAGACCGGCATGGTGATGAAACCCTCTGCTCGGGCGACGCGGAGGGTTTCTTGCTTGGCGCCCACATCCACCATGCGGGCTTCGCCTTTTTCATCGAGGTGGGTGAGTTCTTTCGATGGCATTCATGAACCTCTCTGTACATGGAACGGAATCGATGGATCGGATCTGGAAAGGCCCGAAGGAATCCGGCGGCCACGCTTCGCCCGACGATGGACCTGGGGCTACCTGGCGACGAGTTTGCTCACACGATGGGAAGCGTGGAATGTCGAGGGAAGAAACCAGAAGCTTCGAGTTCTCGAAATCCTTGCAAATGGGTCGAGTTTTACAAGGCGCCGATTTTTCTTCATGAATATTTTGTTTATTTCCCGCTCAGCTTCACAATTGGATCAAGCTTTGCAAGATACCAATTTTGCCTCGGCTGATGCTGGGTCATGTTTTGTCGGTTCGAGGCGAAGCTTCGCTAGTAATTCGTTTATTTCCCGCTCAGCTTCACAATTGGATCAAGTTTTGCAAGATACCAATTTTGCCTCGGCTGATGCTGGGTCATGCTTTGTCGGTTCGAGGCGAAGCTTCGCTAAGTCATGCTTCGCCCCGAACCGATGAGGCATGATTTAGCATCCGTCAACGCAAAATGGATTGTTTCGTAAAGCTCGACTCATTTGCGAAGCCGAGCGGGAAATCAACGAATCAGTCCTCGCCCGGGTAGGGTTCCCGTTTTTCCCGCAATCGGCGTTCTGCCTCCTCGGTATTTTGCGCGAATATGATCCGGAAGGCGTGCTCGTCTTGCGGTGCCAATGTCTCCCGCAAGGATCGTACCGCCTTCTTGGCTTCCGGATACCTGTCGAAACGGTCGACTGGAGTCAATCGATTGCCGGGAGAGATTTTATAGATGAAGTACATGGTCGATGGTCGAATTCGTCAGTAGAACATATCAGCGAAGCTTCGCTGGCCTTGTTTTTCCGATACCTGAAAATGGATATATCTTCGATTTTCAACGATTTCCCTCGGGTATCATGGGCTGGGATGCGAAGAGGAAGCTGGCGATGGAGTTGGAGATGGCGATGGATATCGAGGCCGATATCCATCGCCAGTTCGAGTCGGTCCGATGCCGGACATCTCGGTTCGTTTATTTCCCGCTCAGTTTCGCGAATGAATCAAGTCCTACAGAGCAGCAATTCTGTTTTACCGAGGGAGGCTAAATCATGCTTTATCGGTTCGAGGTGAAGTCTCGCTAGAAGACGAGATTCATCATGATCATCATGACCACCAGGAACAGCACGGTCATGATGCCACCGGCCCGCATGTAGTCCGGTACGCGATAGCCGCCCGGCCCCATGATCAGGGCGTTCACCTGGTGCGTCGGAATCAGGAAGGAGTTGGAGGTGGCGATGGCCACGGTGAGGGCGAAGATTGCCGGATTGGCGCCAGCACCGATGGCGATATTGACCGCCAGGGGCACCAATAGCACAGTGGCGCCCACGTTGGACATCACCAGGGTGAAGAAGGTGGCCAATACGGCGATGGCGCCCTGGAGCACCCACACCGGGACACCTTCCAGAATGAGCAGCACCTCGTCGGCGATCCATTTGGCGGTCCCGGAGGTTTCCACCGCGAGGCCCAGGGGAATCAGGCTCGCAAGCAGAAATACGGTCTTCCAACTGACGGCCTTGTAGGCCTCTTCGATATCGAGGACACGCGTCAATACCATCCCCAACGCCCCGGTCAGGAGCGCTACGGAGAGTCGGATGTCGGTGAATAACACCATGAAGAGCGCGATGCCGAAACAGATGAGCGCAGGCACCACCTTGGTGGGACGTGTCTCTTCGTGGGGGAAGTCGGTGACCACGACGAAGTCGCGGTCTTTGGTCAGGGCGGCGAGATCGTTCCAACTACTGTGTACGACCAGGGTATCGCCGGAATGCAACACGAGATTTCTGAGAATGCCGCGGATGGCCTCGTTATCGCGGTACACGGTCATCACGTTGAGACCGTAGGTGCGACGCATTCTGATGTCGGATAGTGCCTTTCCGACCAAGTGGGATCGGGCCGGAATAACCACCTCGGCGATGCCTGCCCGGGTGGGATTCAATGGCTCGGCGAAGCGATCGAGGGCCTCGCGTTGCTGAAGTCCAAAGCGTTCGACGAATTCCGCGATTTGGTCTTCCGGGCCCTTCACCGCCAAGACGGCGGACTCACCGATCTCGATGTCGGCCGGTGGTGCGAGGCGGAGTTGCTCGTTATCGTCGATCCCGAGGATGGACGGGATATTGTACATCTGCTCGACATCGCCGATGCGCTCGCCAATCAGGGCACTGCCCTTTTTTACCACCAGTTCGTAGATCTCCCCCTTGAGATCATAGAGTTTTTCGAAATAGTCATCGGTGCTGCCGGGGCTTTCCCCCTTCTTGCTCTTGACGTTGGGTAGCACGAAACGCCCGGCAATGACGAAATAGATGATACCGGTAGCCACCAGCGCGAGACCGATCGGGGTGACGGAAAACAAGGAGAATACTTCCATTTGTTGTTCGGCTGGCAGGGTCTGATTGGAGTTCTTGATGAGATCGTTGAGCAGGATGAGGGGGCTGGAACCGACCATGGTGATGGTACCGCCCAGTATGGCGCAAAAGCCCATGGGCATGAGTAGTCTCGACATGGGCAACCCGGTGCGAGCGGAGATGCGTCCGACCACGGGCAGGAATAGCGCCGCGGCCCCGACGTTCTGCATGAAGCTGGAGATGACGCCGACAGTGCTGGAAATTACCGGGATGATGCGCGCTTCCTTGGTGCCACCTATTTTCAGGATGAAGCTGGCCACGTTACTCATGGCGCCGGTCTTGTCGAGTCCGGCCCCGATGATGATCACCGCGATGATGGAGATGACGGCGTTACTGGCGAATCCGTCGAAGAGGTGCATGGGGTCGATAAGGGGACCCCCGAGACCGACCAAGGGCCCAATGAGGTAAGTGAGTCCCAACAGGACCATGATACTGATGGCCGCCACATCCACCGGAACGATCTCGAATGCAAAGAGATAAATAGTCAACAGTAGAATCCCTACCACCCAGGATACCTCGGCTTCCGGCGCGTGAATGTTCAGAAAAAGGCCAATGGCCAGAAAAACGAGAGCGCCCAGAATGCGCTTTTTCATCTCACCATCGAATGTCATGTTCAAGGTGGCTCCCCTTTATTTTACGGTTTCACAAGCATTATATCGTCACATGGTGCAGAGCAAAATATCACCCTTAGAATATCCCCTTGCAGCTACTATCGGTTTGACGGAGGTCACTCCCAGGGTAACCGAAGAAACCGACAAAGCATGATTCATGCATTGGCAAAGCAAAATTACTGTTTTGTAAAACTCTCATTTGTCGAGTCGAGCGGGAAATAAACAAAATAATCACTTTTCATACCCATCCCGTACCTGAACCCGATACCAACAAAAAAACCGAAAAGACCCATGATGGATACCTATCTCCAATCCCTTCGATGTTCCCATACGGGTGCCACCTTGCCGGTGGGAAAGTTACACAACCTCTCTCCCGCGAGCCGCCCCATCACCTGCCATTATGATCTCTCGGCTATAGTGCGCCATGTGGATCGCGATGCCATCTCGGCCCGCCGCGGCGGGGTATGGCGTTGGCGAGAGCTGTTGCCATTGCCCCTGTCCGAGTCGCCCGTGACCCTGGGGGAAGGTGATACCCCCCTGCTCCCGTCGCCGCGCCTCGGGGAGGCGCTTGGCCTCGATCGCCTTTGGGTCAAGGATGAGAGCATCAATCCCACGGGGTCGTTCAAGGCCCGCGGTCTTACCCTTGCCGTTACCATGGCCCGCCATTTGGGCGTAAAGGACCTCATTATTCCGTCGGCGGGGAATGCCGCTGGGGCCATGGCCGCCTATGCTGCCCGCGCCGGGCTTGGATGCCACGTATTCATCCCCAAGGACACGCCGGAGATCAACCGCCTGGAGGTTGTCATGATGGGCGGAAACATCGAACTCGTGGACGGCGTCATTTCCGATTGCGGCAGGGTGGTCGCCGAACAGAAAGCGGCACTCGAGGCATTCGACCTCTCCACCCTCAAGGAACCCTATCGCATCGAAGGCAAGAAGACCATGGGCCTCGAGCTGGCGGAACAACTGGGTTGGCGGCTTCCGGATGTGATCTTTTATCCCACGGGGGGTGGCACGGGCCTCATCGGCATGCACAAGGCCTTCGGGGAACTGGCGCGCCTCGGTTGGATATCGGAGGATGAACGTCCTCGCCTGGTGAGTGTTCAGGCCACGGGCTGTGCGCCCATCGTGCGGGCCTTTGCGCAAAAACAGGAATATGCCGACCCTTGGGAGGACCCCTGCACCGTGGCTGCCGGGCTGCGCGTGCCTGGTGCCATCGGCGATTTCCTGATGCTCCGCGCCCTTCGGGAGACTTCGGGCACAGCAGTCGCGGTGGACGATGAGGAGCTACTGCATGGCATGACCGTGATGGCGAGAACGGAGGGAATCAATGCCTGTCCGGAAGGTGGAGCGTGCGTTGCGGCAGCCAGAAGGCTGTTGGCATCGGGATGGCTGGACCCGAAAGAAGAGATAGTATTTTTCAACACCGGGGCCGGAACGAAGTATGTCGAGGCCCTGCGCCGTTGCGCCCATTGATGGGCGTCATCGATGGGCCCATCGATGGACGCAGAGAAGGGTTAGCATATTCTATTATCCGGCATATTCTGCACCGTTCCGTTTTCCCGAACCCGACCTTTTCCGGACCACCCCGGAGGATAGCACTACCAGTCAACAACGAGATGGAATCGATAATGAGAAATTTTTGGTTTTGGCCGCGCCGGACGGATTTCCGGATGATCCTCGGCAACGTTGTCGCACTCATGGTTGCCGCGCTTCTGCTCGGTGCCTGTGCGCGAATGCCCGCCCCCCCGTCGCCGTACCCCCCTTCCCCCCGGTTTACCCTTCATCCCGTTACCTATGGAGAACTTCCGGGATGGGAATCGGATCACCACGGGGAGATACTGCCGGTGTTTTTGCGATCCTGCGAGAAGATTGTCGGATATCCGCCGACTCGGGACTTCGGCCCCAGGGTGGAAATGGGGAAAGTGGATCATTGGATCTCCCTTTGCCAGGAAGCGGGCCGCATCGACCCCGGGGATAAAGGGCAGGTGCGGCACTTTTTGGAGCGTGGTTTCACGCCCTACGCGGTAGGGGTTGGTGATCGAGGAGATCATCGGGGCGACGACGGATGGACGGGGCTTTTTACGGGCTACTACGAACCGGAACTGCGCGGCTCCCTCCAAGCAGATGCACGGTTCCGATATCCCATCCTGGCGCGACCGGATGATCTCATCAGTGTGGATCTGGGACATCTCGATGATAAACGGCGCAACCGAAGGATCGTCGGACGCATCTCCGAAGGAAGGCTTGTTCCGTATTATGACCGCGCGGAGATCGAGGCCGGAGCACTAGCTGGTCGGGGATTGGAGATCTTGTGGCTCGATGACCCCACCGACGCGTTTTTTTTACATATCCAGGGGTCGGGTCGGGCGCTCCTTCCCGATGGCTCCTATCTTCGGCTGGGGTACGCCGGACAAAACGGACGGCCCTACACGGCCATCGGACGAAAATTGGTGGCCTCGGGCGAGATGGCGTTGGAAGAGGTATCCATGCCCACGGTTCGAAGGTGGATCGAAGCCAATCCGGCGTCAGGCGCGGAATTGATGCGCAGTAACCGCGCCTATGTGTTCTTTCGAATTCGAAAGCCCGATGTCCGAATCGATGGCCAATTCGATGGACCAATCGGGGCCCAAGGGGTGGTGTTGACGCCGAGACGGAGCCTTGCCGTGGATCCGGATTATATCCCTCTCGGTACGCCGCTCTGGCTCGTCACCCTCGATCCCGGAAGCGATCCCTCGCGCCCGCTCCGCCGTTTGGTAATCGCCCAGGATACCGGGAGTGCCATCCGGGGTGCGGTACGCGGTGACCTCTTCTGGGGAAGCGGCAAGAAGGCCGGTGACAAGGCCGGAATCATGCGCGAGCAGGGACATTATTATCTCCTGTTACCACGCACGGCCGCGCTGTTGCCCACGACGAAGCTCTAGCGAAGCTTCGCCTCGATCCGATGAAGCGTGATTCGGCAGTAGTAAGGAAAAATTGGTGTTTCGTAGAATTGGACTCATCGGCGAAGCTGAACAGGAAATACAAATCATCGGAATCGATTATCCGAATTCCGGGCAGGCTGCCGTGCACTACGGAGAACGTCCCGTGCAAGGCGCCTTGCCTGCGTCGATAACAAAGGCGAAGAAAAGGCGCGATCTCTGCCATTGGGCATGGGATGTGTCGGTGGAATAGAATTGGGGTCGGCAGGATAGTGAATAAGTCCGTTTTTTCACTCACGTAATGGAAGAAATGTGATTTATCGAGGTATCGGAAAAATAAAGATCCTGAGGGGATCGGTGCGTGAACCGAGCCCCATCCCCTTTTAGTCTTGGCGCGAAGCGCTAGTGTGAGCCGCAGGCACCGTCGGCTCAGTCATAAA
>CAZSVE010000115.1:0-7161 GCA_964610175.1 uncultured Thiotrichales bacterium | reverse complement strand
AATGACAGATTAAAAATTTTTCGATCGTTTTGTTCAAGATCTTCCGGGTAACTGATTAATGATCCCGAATGCCGAGTAGATGTTTACGCTCGTCGGGCAGGAAGTTGCTCGATGAACGTCATCAGGCGCTCGTACAGGGTATCGTCGATCTCCAAAAGCATGGTTTCCATTGGAAGAATCGCATTTTTCACCGCACTGCCAAAGCTACGAAATTTCTTCCAGCCTTTCCGCCAATTTGGTCAGGCGGCGCATGGAAGGGACATTTCTGACCGCCATGGTCAATGCCTTGGTCTGACAGAGGATCACCACCAATTTGCGACCTCGCGTAATGGCCGTATAGAGGAGGTTGCGAGCAAGCAGCGTATAGTGCTGGCTTGCGAGGAGGATGACGACGGCCGAATATTCCGATCCCTGCGCCTTGTGTATGGTCATGGCGTACGCCAGGGATAGCTCGTCCAATTCATCGAATGTATAGGGAACCTCTCTCCCATCCATGTCCACGGTGATCTGTTTTTCCCTTTCATCGACGCGCACGATACGCCCGATGTCGCCATTGAATATGTCCTTGTCATAGTTATTGACACGCTGCACCACCTTGTCCCCGGGGGCGAGCGTCCAGCCGAACCGAGTGACGGCAGGCGCAGCGTTGGGATTGAGCCACTTTTGCAATTCGGTGTTGAGGGTGAGGGTACCCAGGGGGCCCCGATTGACAGGTGTCAGCACCTGGAGGTCCCGAACCGGGTCGAGCCCGAAGCGTTGGGGGATCCGCTCGGTGACGATCTGCACCAGTTTGTTTCGGACCGCTTCCGGGGAGTCGGCGGCTACCACGTAGAAGTCGCTCAGTGGTGCTTGTGGATGGGAGCACTCGGGAACGATTCCCTGGTTGACAAGATGGGCATTGGCGACGATCCGAGAGGCGGCGGCCTGACGAAAGATCTCGGTGAGCCGCACCACGGTGATTCGAGACGAGGCGATCAGATCGGCGAGGACCGAGCCGGGGCCGATGGAAGGCAGTTGATCCACATCGCCGACCATGACCAGGGCCGCTCGGTTGGGGACCGCGCGCAAGAACCGGTTCATGAGGACTACATCCACCATGGAGGCCTCATCCAAAACCACCAGGTCGGCCTCCAGGGGGTAATCCTGCTGGCGTTTGAAACCCATGGTGCGGGGATCGAATTCGAGGGCGCGATGGATGGTGCTGGCGGGAAATCCGGTGGATTCGGAGAGGCGTTTGGCTGCCCGACCGGTGGGCGCGCAAAGGCAGGGGTTGGCACCTTTTGCCCGCAGGATTTGTAATATGCTGTTTATTACCGTGGTTTTCCCGACACCCGGTCCCCCGGTAATCACGGTTACCTTGCCATTTACAGCCGCGAAAACCGCTTCACGTTGGGAATCGGATAGAACGAGTTCGGTTTTTTCCTCGATCCATGACGCGACCTTTTCCGTGTCGATGCGCTCCCAAGGCGTGTGGTAACGAAGGAGTCGCCTTATATGATCGGCGACACCGACCTCTGCGTTTCGGAGTGTCGCGAGGAAAACGCAGGGTCGATTCCCAACGGATTCCTGGACGAGGCGCTTTTCCCGAAGCTCTTCGTCGATGGCATTTTCGATAATGACCGGAGGGATCGATAGAAGTGTCGAGGCATCGCTTACCAGCGTGGTGCGCTGTCGGGCGCAGTGGCCCTTGACGGATAATTCCTGCAAGACATGCAAAATCCCGGCGCGGGCCCGCATGGACGAGTCGCGGGGAATTCCCAGGCGCTCGGCCAGGGTATCGGCTGTCGCGAACCCCATCCCGTGGATGTCCAATGCCAATCGGTAGGGGTTTTCCCGAACACGGTCGATGGCGTCGTTCCCGTAGGTCTTGAAAATACGCACCGCGCGCGCTGTGCCCAGACCATAGGAACGCAGAAATACCATGATGTCCTGAATGGCGCGCTGCCCGGCCCAGGCCGCGACGATCCGGGCCTTGCGCCTGGGGCCCAGCCCGGGGACTTCCGTAAGGCGCTCGGGTTCTTTTTCGATGATATCGAACACCCGTTCACCGAAGGTTTGCACCAACTTTGCGGCGAAATGGGGACCGATCCCCCGGACCATTCCCGAACCGAGATATCGTTCGATGCCTTCACGGGTACCGGGCGGCACTATCTGCAGGTGATCGGCACGAAACTGGCGCCCATGATTCGGGTCATTGGCCCAATGACCCTGGCATTCCACGTACTCGCCGGGGGTTACCGCCGCGGCGGTGCCGATCACGGTAGCGGGCTCGGAGTATCCCCGTACCTTGACGCGCAGGACGCAGAAACCATTTTCCTGGTTGTGGAAGGCGATCCGCGCTATCTCGCCGCTAAGACGCTGTTTAATCACGCATTTTGTGTCAGTTGTTCTTGGCGCCCTGATCGATCCATTTTTTCAGGATGGCAATATCCTTTTCCTTCAAGGGCTCTCTGTCGTGAGGCATACTGATGGACGGATCGGCGCGTCCCTCGACCAGGATGATCAGGGTACTCGAAATGCTGTCACCCGGCACGATTACCTGACCGCGTTGTTCGCCCGCGGCGGGTTTGGTGCCTTTCATGAGGCTCTCGTAGTCGCCTACCGCCAATCCACTTTCCTGGAAGCCCTTGGCACCCGGTTGGTGGCACTCGAGACAATTCTTAGCGAGGATCGGGCGCACGTCGTTTTGGAAACTAACGCTGCTCTCTCCACAACCGGTAATGGACACTGCGCATATCCCGACAAGTGATAGCACCTTGATGACCTTTTTCATAATCGTATCCTTATAATTTTTGTTTGGTGAACATGTTAGCTGCGCGCCAGGACCGATGAGGAATTGGGTCCAGGCGCATTCGAGATCTTCGATGTTTTTCCGATACCTCCAGCGTACGATACCCCAGCGCATGATACCCCGACGTATGACATCATCGTGTCGCCATTTCAATGGCTTGGCGAAGCTTCGCTAATTCGTCTATTTCCCGCTCGGCTTCGCAATTGGATCAAGTTTTACAAGGGGCCAATATCGGCTTATCAAGCCTCAATCATGCTTCATCGATTCGAGGCGAAGCTTCGCTAAGTATAAACCGACTTCGCGCCAACTGGTCAACAACAACTCGACTGGCCAACGGATCGGAGCCGAATCAGCGTCGAAGGTCGGATCGAGCCGAAAAAACCACGATTTTCCTCGAAACCCGGAAATCGATTTCCCTGAAAGAATGTGGACAAAGCCGGTGACTCGGATTCCGACCTCGCTCCCCCATGGAAAAATCCCCGGGTCAAGGGTAATCCTTATCCGCCCGGGGATCAGTCCAGAATACGGGATAGAGCATATTGGCGCTTCGCGCCAAGACCGAAGCGGGGGTGGGCCTTGGCGCACACACCGATTCTCCGAGAATCTTTAGTTTTTTTCCGATACTTCCAGGCAAACGGCACTATTTCGCCATGGGTGACAGCAAACCGCGCAACACATACGGGAGGATCCCCCCGTGCCGATAATATTCCCACTCCTTGGGGGTATCGATGCGGATAGCGACGGTAAACCGTTTCGCGATTCCCTCCGGAGTCGTCGCCGTAATGGCCATCTCACGGGCACCTGACACCAGGGGGTCCGGATCATAGGTCTCGAATCCGGTAAGCCCCAGGGACGCAGCGTTTTGCCCATCCGAGAATTGCAACGGCAGTATCCCCATGCCGATGAGGTTGGATCGGTGGATGCGTTCGAAGCTTTCGGCGAGTACCGCTTTCACGCCCAATAACCGGGTTCCCTTGGCTGCCCAATCCCGAGAGGAGCCGCTGCCGTATTCCTTGCCCGCAATGATGATAAGGGAGGTATTTTCTTCCTGGTATTTCCTGGCGACGTCGTAGATGGGCATCTTTTCCCCCGTCGGCCCGTGCACACTCCATCCACCCTCGGTTCCGGGAACCAATTGGTTTCGCAGGCGAACATTGGCGAAGGCCCCACGCACCATTACCTCATGGTTGCCCCGGCGTGAACCGTAGGAGTTGAAGTCATCCGGGGCCACACCGTGTTCCTGTAGATAGCGCCCCGCCGGACCGTCACTCCCGATGACCCCGGCGGGAGAGATGTGATCGGTGGTAATGCCATCTCCGAGCAGGGCAAGCACCCGCGCCGATCGAATGGGTTCGGGGTCGTCGGGATCGCGGGACATGTTGGAAAAGTAGGGAGGATGGCGGATGTACGTGGAGGATTCATCCCATGAAAACCGCTCGGTGGCCGAGATGGGAATGGTTCGCCAGTTATCATCCCCCAGGAATACGTCCTGGTAGCCGGATGTGAACAGGTCGGTATCGATATGGCTGCCGATAATGTCCTGAACCTCGCGACGACTCGGCCAAAGATCGGACAAGAATACCGGTTTTCCGTCGTAGTCATAGCCCAGGCGATCCCGATAGACATCTATATCCATGGTGCCCGCCAGGGCGTAGGCGACGACCAGCGGCGGCGACGCGATGAAATTCATCTTGACGTCTGGGTGAATGCGTCCCTCGAAATTACGGTTGCCGGAAAGGATGGCCGATGCGATGAGATTTCCGGCCCGGACATCCGAGGCGATGATATCGCGAAGTGGCCCCGCGTTTCCGATACAGGTGGTGCAGCCATATCCCACGACGTGAAAGCCAAGCCTTTCCAGGTAAGGAAGGAGACCCGATGCCCGCAGATATTCGGTTACCACCAGCGATCCCGGGGCGAGACTGGTCTTTACCCATGGTTTTGCGTTGAGTCCCTTGAAAAAGGCCTTCTTGGCAACGAGTCCGGCACTTACCATGACATCGGGATTGGAGGTATTGGTGCAGGAAGTAATGGCCGCGATCACGATGGCGCCGTCCTCGACGATGTAAGAATTCCCTTCGTGCCTTATGATCATGGAATTTCGTTTGGGCCGCGTCGGGATATCCGAATCGCCTTTTTCCGTCCGTATGGCATGCAGGGCCTCCCGAACGGTCTTCTTGGCATTACGAAGCAAGATCCGGTCTTGGGGTCGCCTGGGACCCGCCAGGCTCGGCTGCACGGTCCCGAGATCCAATTCGACGACATCGGTGTACTGGGTCGTCGGGTGGATCATGGACGACCCGGTTTCCCGGAACATCCCCTGCTCCCTGGCATAGGCCGCAACCAGGGCAATGGTTGCCGGTGTCCGTCCGCTCAAGGCCAAGTAATGCAGGGTTTCCTCATCGATGGGAAAGATGCCGCAGGTGGCACCGTATTCGGGCGCCATGTTGGCGATGGTGGACCGATCGGCCAGGGACAGGTGATCGAGCCCGGTTCCGAAGAATTCCACGAATTTGCCGACGACGCCATGGGCGCGCAGCATTTCCACCAGGGCGAGGACCAAATCCGTAGCGGTGCTCCCCTCGGGCAACTCTCCAACGAGCCTGCAACCCACCACTTGCGGGATCAGCATGGTGATGGGTTGACCCAACATGGCCGCCTCTGCCTCGATACCGCCAACCCCCCAGCCGAGGATTCCGATACCGTTGATCATCGTGGTGTGGGAATCGGTCCCCACGACGGTATCGGGAAAGGCCAGCAGATGCTCCCTCCCCTCCTCATGGTACGCCTCGGTAAACACGACACGCGCCAGGTACTCCACATTGATCTGATGGATGATCCCCGCGCCCGGCGGCACCACACTAAAATTCGACAAGGCGGTCTGCCCCCATCGCAGAAAGGCGTAGCGTTCTCCATTGCGGGAAAACTCCATCTCGGCATTGCGCGCCAAGGCATCCCTTCGACTGGAAACATCCACCTGCACCGAGTGATCGATCACGAGCTCCACGGGGGACAGGGGATTTATTTTCGAAGGTTTCCCGCCGAGATCCTCCATGGCATCCCGCATGGCGGCCAGATCCACCAAGGCGGGGACACCGGTAAAATCCTGCAGGATCACCCGGCTCGGCGTAAATGCCACTTCCGTTGCCGGTTCCGCCTGGGACTCCCATGCGGCCAGAGCCAGGACATCTTCGCGGGTAACGCTTACACCATCTTCGTGCCGAAGCAGATTTTCCAAAAGGATCCGCAACGAGAAGGGGAGATGCCTGGTATCCGCGTGGGTATCGAGGCGCCGCAGGCTATAAATTCGGTACTGATTCTCATCGACCGTTAGGGTGGTGTTTGTTTCGAATGAGTCTCTCATGGTGCTACCTTCAAGGTTCGCGACAGGTTGGGGGATGTATCGATCCTACGCTTTAGCGAAGCTTGTGCTCGAACCGACAAAGCATGACTCGGCATTGGTAAAGCAAAACCGGCGTTTCGTAAAATGGCGACTCATTTGGGAATGCCGAGCGGAAAAAAATCAGTGGTCATTCTAGCGCAGGCTTGTGCGTACCGCGACGAGGGATAGGCAGGATTCGACGAAACAGACAGAATTCACAGCACCCGCCGAGCCGCAACCAGGGAGAAAACGACGACGCAAGAACGTTCCCCCTCGGCTCCGCTCGGGGAACCCCTCGGCTCCGCTCGGGGAACCCCTCGACCCGCGCAGAGACCGCCCCGCGCGCGGAGTCGAAGGAAACGACACCAGCGAACCTTTACCTCGAACCGACAAAAGGTTCCAGTACCCGAAATCCTTGCAAATGGATCGAATTTCGGGAAGTGGCGTAATCGAGAAAAAACCTTACCGCCGGTTCCCAAGCGAAAGATTGGAAACCAGCCAACATCATTGGCTCGGGGTACGGATGGCCCGATGAATCCGAAACCGACTGGCGGTCTTCCGTTTATATCAACCTTGTAGGATGAGCAAAGGCACCCGAATCCGTCACGACTGATGGGCCGTGCCCATCACGATACGTTACCTCTCATCCATGATGGGCACAGCGCTTCGCGCCTTTGCCCATCCTTCTGTGGAACATATTAGCGCTTCGCGCCAAGGCTGAAGCGGGGTGGGTCTTGGCGTACCCAGCGGTTCTCTCGGGATTTTTGTTCTTCCGATACTTCAACGAACCATGCCTTGTCGGTCCGAGCACAAGCCTCGCTGGAGCATGATTTGGCATCGGTAACGCAAAATGAAAGTCTTGTAAAACTCGACTCTTTTGCGAAGCTGAGCGGGAAACGAACAAATCACATCCCCCAGACACCGATGCGATACTCCCCGTGGCCCTGCCCGTGGCCCTGTTTCGTTCGTTCATATCGGGCGAAGCACT
>CAZSVE010000114.1:0-7293 GCA_964610175.1 uncultured Thiotrichales bacterium | reverse complement strand
CAGATTGAAAATTTTTCGATCGTTTTGTTCAAGATCTTCCGGGTAACTGAATAAAGATAGATGTTACCGAGATGAATCCCTTTGTCGAACGTCACCGAAGCGAGATTTCTGTACTGTCGTGCTTCGACCGAGTTGTCATCACAGGAACGTTGCCGGACGCTTGTTACCCTGAGGCGATGGCAGGTTTTCCTGGCTACCGAAATATCCGTTTGTTCGATGATGCCAAGTGGGCTGAACTGCTGCGGGAAGAATTACGCCAGAACGCCGATCGAATAGCCGATGCGGGATTGAAAATCGAGTTTATTCGAAAATTCAATCGTTTTCGCAAGGAAGAACCCATCGAGGCGATCATGGCCGAGCGAGGAGATCATCCGGGTTCAGTGCATCACTGATATATCGCCACCATCGAAATACTGCCAATTCCCAATATCGAGGATGGAAATCCCATCATTATTATTGACCAGGGGTACATAAATGAAATTGACCGATGGTTTTTGGGTGATGATGGATCGCACGCGTTCCGGATCGTAGGTTTTCATGAGATATTGATTGATGCCAACACCGCAAAATTCTCGTTGCCATTCCTTGATGTTCATGAATTCCTGGTCATTTATCAACATCATTTGGCGCCCGCCCGGTTTGAACATGATTCTTTCTTGGTAGGAATTGATCAGTGAGAATGCCCCGTTCATGAAAAAGAAAATGGTGACATTATGTTCAATCGGTTTTTTACTGTTTTCGAGGTTTTCCAATAGGCCTGGAAGAATGTCGGAAGTAATACTGCGCGCGCCATCGCCGACGAAACCGAGTACATTCGTGTGAGCAGTGAACGCCATGAAACCCGTGGCCTGCAAGGCGTCTCCCATGGATCCACGACCATACCAACCGGAATAACCTGGTCCTGTACGTGAAATGTTGCGCGTGGCCAAAGTGCCACAGTGACCAACGTCATACATGCCCACATAGTCGTAGGCCTCGTTTTCGATAAGCGCCTCCAGGGTTTTATTGATCTCGTGAAAAAAGTAGTTCGGCGTCATGGGTAACGACGGTACCAGGCCAAAGGCGGATACCCTGGGTCGATTGTGTCGATGGATCTTCTCCCAACGTCGTGCAAGGATTTCCGGTTCGACGGCTATGCGATGGACTATCTTCTTCAAGAAATCCAATACCGGCATGCAAAGGCCAATATCGGTAAATGGTGCGATATGTTTCCTTTGCTTGTTGATTTGAACGATATGCAGTTTTCTTTCGTTGGCTCCGTCGGAGAATGGAGAATCGATTTGGCCGATTTTTCCTTTTAGGAAAAAAATGCTTTGCGCTGTTTTGGGGTTGAGCTTGCCGTTGGTATGAAGGAATTCGAAGACTTCCTGTGAGCTGCCATACTGGCCCAGCACGCCGATATGGTTGTCGAGGCGTTTGCCTCTGTAATAACGGGCGATATTGCCAGGAGAGGAAAGTGCCTCGCAAAGCGCGATCCCTCCCTTATGGGCGATTTCCCGTGTCAATTGGGCCTCTTCTTCCGTCAATGCGCCACATTGCCAAAGCAGGTGAATCGGTTTTTCGTTGATTAGCTCGATGACTTCGTCCATGGATGCCTCGTCGATGGCGAAGGTTTCCGTGGTTGCCAACCGATTCCCGTAGTGGAGTGTCCGCTGTGTGTTGTCTCTGGATTCGAGTACATCTTGCGTTGCAATAATGACGACAGGGCCTGCGGTTTTGTGGTAGAGACCGAATGCTTCTTGCAAATCTTGTTCTTTATTGTCGTTATCGTGCAGATACACGAATGGGATATTCCTGGCGTTCAGAATATTTCTAATGTCACTTTCGGTATCGATAGTGCCTTGGAATCCGAACCATTTACCGGGTTTGGCATCGGCACACACGATAAGACCCTTGGCACCGCTTTGCCGTAGATTGGCAAGCGTACCCTTGAATTCATCCACCATGGCGCTGGTGATGATGATAAGGTAGCTACGTCGGTATAAGCGCCAGTTGATAAAGGCACCGCAGGCCATGCCGTGTTCGGAAAGTCCACGTAAACAATAAGCATCCAGGATTTCGGCATCGTGCTCGACTTGCTTGATAAGTGAGGAGATCACAGAACCGGTATAGCAGGATAGCAGCCAGTTTTTTCCATGATTGAACTCCATGAACTTGACGAGTTCATCTCCGAGCAGGATCTTTCCTTCCGGGCTTTTCAGACGTCGTTGGGCCCATTTGTTTAGCCGCGTGTGTTGTAGATAGTTGACAAACTGACACAGTAACCCCGCCTGAAAGATCCAGGGCACTGGACTCATTACCATCAATCGATAATCGATAGCGTTTCGGAAGGGATTATCGAGCCAATTCCGCTCCGATATAAAAACGATATCCGAATACGAGGATCTCTCGTAATCGATATCATTTTCTTCGAGCCGCCGATAGAAAATATCCAGTTCGTTTTCGATTTCGGATCCTCGTTGTTTCGCACTGCGCTCACCGATTTTATCCACAATGACCATTCCGACGAGTATTTTCTTTTCATCGATGTCTTTGAGTTTTCCAACGAGATCGGTTGCCGTTCTTTCCGAAATGATTCGAACTTCGGTTATCTTTTCCTGATTATCCAAAAAGGCATTGGCCTTGGAGGCTATGGCATTGAAATTTGGATGGCATGTCGTTTCCGGGGATCGATTCGGCCGAGTTCCGGAATGATGAACAGTGAGTCTATTCGAATTTATAGAATCAATGGCCGAGTAAACACCATAACCAAACGATGAATTATCGGTAAGGACAGCAATGATAAGCGTATCGGACATGTAGGATACTCCAGGGTATGAAATTATCCGTCTAGCGAAACTTCGCTTCGAGCCGATGAGGCATGATTGGGTCGCAGTAGAGCAAAACCGGCGTTTCGTAAAATCCGACACATTTCCGAAGCTGAGCAGGAAATAAACGCGGTAAATAAATGAATTACCGGAAAAACAGACGGTGCGTCACTACCGATGTCCTTCCAGGCTTTCGGGCATCGGGAACAGATTCGAAGAAGAAACAATGAAGACGAAAAAAAGCTAGTGATGACTGGCTAGAATGTATTTTGCCCCTGTTTGAAAAGGGCCGGGTCTTCGATGACCAGATGTTCGGTGACCAAGTCTGCATCCTGGACCGGGTCGATCAAGCCCTCCCTCGATTGTGGGCCATTTCCCTGTTGGCGTCGATGCCGGTTCCCCACGGCATGGATGATCAACTGTCGTTTGTGTTCCCCCAGAATTCGTGTTCGGTACATTTCCCTGACCTCGGTGAGGGTGATGGCGCGGGCGGCGTCGGCCTTGCGCCGGCGTGAATCGAAACCCTCGATCCCGAAGTCGATCTCTTCCCAGTAGCGCTCGGAACGGATACCGAGATTTTCCTCCCGGGCCAGGATTCGCGTGATGAGCGCGGACTTATGCCTTGCGAATTCGGCTTCGCTCATGTCTGCCAACCTGTGTGATGCCCCTGCCAGGAATTCCCGTATCCGGGTGGTCAATGCCGAGGGATGACTATCGGGCGACTGCACCAGAAAGAGGAGTCCGGGGACCCGGAGAATCGGAAATGTACTGGCGAGCACCACGTACCCCAATTCCTGTTCGGTGCGCAACTGGTGGAAAAACGGCGTCTTCAGGATCTGCCCGAGTAACGCCATTCGGGCAAGTTCCCGGAACCCACGCCGTTGCCCCTGGAAGTAGACGATGGCGACGGAATCATCGTGGTCGGGGGTTATGGTTCGAAGATAGGGCGTGCCCTCCGCGAGTTCGGTGATGCTGCCGTGGGGGACACGGGTAGGCAAGGCATCGGAAATGAGGCGCCCTTGCAGGGGGGCCACCATATCCAGGGCATCTGCCTCATGGACATTGCCATGGGAGAGCGCCACCAGGGAGATCCGCCCGAAGAGTTCCGGGAGAAAGGCATGCAGATCGGATAGGGTGACGGGCCGCAACGCGGCAAGGTAAATTTCGGGGGACCAGTGCGGCTGTAGCAGGATATCCCGTAATTCCAGGAGTGCCTGCTGGTACGGCATTCGTTGGCGCACATTGCGCAGTTTCCGGGTAAGTTCCCGTTTGGCGATCTGGAAGCGTTCCGCTTGGAATTCCGTTTCGCGCAGGGTATCGACGATGCGGGTGAGCAATAATTTCTGCTTGTCGTGATAACCGGAAATCCGAACCGATAGACCTCGTATGTGCGGGTACAGCTCGTAATCGAGACCGGCGAGGCTGGCCGGGTAAACGAATTCGGTAAGCCGATCTCGCACCAGGGCCACGAATAACCGGGTCATCACCGAATGGCGCGGGGTATCGTTGGCTGCCTGCGATCGGACGCTGAAGTAGAGGTCGGCCCGAGGCACCCCATAGGTGGTGTCTTGCCGAAACCATACCGAGAGACCCGGGACATGGATGATGCGGGCGGGCCTGCCCCTCGGGGAGTATGCACGATGGCTCATGGCGAGGGGCCTTCCGGGGCTGGAGACGTGTTTCAAAGAAAGGTCCCGGGGGATGAAGATATTGGGGGCCGGCATGGTGATTCGCGATGTGACGGTCGCGCCCGCAAGTGCTTCCCACCACGCGTGGAGGGTATCGGGAGCAATGGCCTGTTGTTTGTATCGGGCGCCGAATCGGGGCACATCGAGCCATGACCCATGGCTTGTCGCCCGAGCAATGGTTTCCTGATCAATCGTTCCCCGAACGGTGGTTCCCCGGGCAATGGTTCCCTGAGTAACGGTTTCCCGAGTGATAGTTCCCTCGGCAATGGCTTTCCGGGTAATGGTCTCCTGCTCGATGGTTTCCTCGGCATCGGGGCGCACCACCATGACCAGGACGTTGTCGGGCGTCAATGCCGAGAGGTAGCGCCGTATCAGCGCCTCGTCGTAATGGTCCATGGCGAGAGGCCCGCGCAGGACTTCGGGCATGGGATATTCGTGAAGCGCGTTGGCAAGATGGCTCACGTAGTCCATGGGCGGTGATTTTTCCTGGAACAGGAAGTCGATATCGGCAAGTCGGGAGATCTCCTCGAATAGCGATTCGCGTACTTCCATGACGCCGATGGTCTGGAATACCAGGGCGACGATGGCATCGGTTTTCTCGATACCCTTTTCGGTCAAGGAGATAGAGACGCCGAAGGCAGCGCTATCCGGGTGATCGAGATCGATACCAGCGCTCAAGGCCTCGGCCCAGCCCCGTTCTTTCAATAACGACAGGAGGCTTCCCTTGCCTTCGTGCCCGATGATGTGGGAAATATAGTATAGCGGTTTTGTCTTGTAATGGGGCCTCGGGGCAGGCACGGGAAACAGCAACGTAAGTTGGCGCAGTTCTTGTACCGGCCTCAGAATGATGTGGGTCGGCAGTCGGCCCGATGTAAACATCGGCTCCGCCGTCCGGGGCGGTTTTACGTCGAAATCGGGAATTGCCGAAAAGACATCTTTTACCCACTGTGCCAGAACCTCGACAGGCTCCTTGCCGAGTACGGTGAGCGCCATGAGGTTTGCCGAGTAATAACGTCCATAAAGGGCCATCAGGTCTTGCCGAATCGGTGTTTCCCCGGTATCGCCCCCATCGGAGAACGTCTCGAGATCGCCGATGGTGAACCGGGAAAACGGATGGCGGGGATTCATGACCTGTTTGATGGTTTCCATCTTGCGCCATGTGTCGTTTTTCTTTTTGGTGTGGAATTCGGCATCCACCGCGGAGCGCTCCCGGTCGGCATAGGCATCGCTGAAGATTGGGGCAATGAAGAATTGCCCGAACCTGTCCAGTGCCTCGCGCAGATGTCGTGCATCCACGTCGAAAAAATAGTTGGTGTGGGCAAATCCCGTATAGGCGTTTTGTTCTCCCGCGTGTTTGGCAATGAACGTTTGGAAGGCATCCGGACCCGGATATTTGCGCGTCCCCAGAAAAAGCATGTGTTCGAGAAAATGGGCAAGTCCGGGGCGGTTTTCGGGGTCCGCATTGCTACCCGCGAAGACATCCAGGGCAGCGGCGGCCTTGTCGGTTCTCGGATCGGAGATAACCAATACCTTGAGTCGATTGGGCAATTCCAGGGCGGCGTATCGGCGCGTGTCGTGGGGAGAAGTGATGACGGAAATGTCGCACCGGGCGGGCGACGCCAACACCGACAAAACGAGGAAAACAATGAAAAGTAGCGGCTTGCCTGGATTCGTCGATGTCATCGGATACTATCTCACGAGTTTCTCTATCTCTTGCGGCGTCAATCGCGTGTATTGCACGATCTTTTCCATGGGTTCACCGGTCTCCCTCATGATCCTCGCCATTTCCAGCTTTTCTTTTTCTATCCCCTCATCTATCCCCTTCTTTATTCCTTCCTCCATTCCTTTCTTTATTCCTTCCTCCATTCCTTTCTTTTCCCCTTCCATCTGCCCGTCGACGAAGGAGGAATGGATCATGCTGGCCTGGTAGCGCATTTCTTCCATGTGCCAGTCATAGAAACCCTGTTCCTCTTCCGGGAGATTCATGATGTCCAGGACCTCTTTGGCCTTTTTCAACCCCCTGGCCCGGAATTCTTCCTTGATCTCCTGGTTTTTCAGGAAATAGACCCATTCATCCAGCGGGTCTCTGGCGATGTCGTCGAATCGATCGATTTTGAGAAGATAATATTCGGGATAGAGTTGGTGAGGATATTGTTTGCCGAAGAGCTTTTGTTGTTTGTGACTCAAGCGGAGCTCATCGTGATAATGGATTCCTCGAAACTGGGTCTTTCCGTGATAGATATAATCCTCCCCATGACCCAAATCGAAGTAGAGAATATTGACCGAGATCACCTTGATGACGTTTTCGTAGCGTTCCGATTTCGACAAATGTTCCGTGATCGCCTTGGCGGTGCCGAACAGGATGCGTTGCAGGTAATCGAATTCCCGCTCGTACTGGACTTCGATGAGGATGACCTCCTGCTTTTGATTTCGGACCTTCATATCCACTCGATTGGATTTGTCCCTGGCATGTTCGCGATTGCCCTCGCCTTCCAGTATCTCCAGGATCTCGATGTCCTCTCTCAGTAATTCGGACAGAAATCCCTCCAATATCTCGTGGTTGGCCTTGCTCCGCAACAGGCGCTTCAAGGCCCAGTCGAAGCTGATGAGTCTTCTTTTGTTCATACCGAATATGCCCTTCCAATACGCCTTTCCGACCTACGAAGAATGTAGGAGAAAAGAGTGGTTGTTTTTTCGTGTACTTTGGTAAATTCTATATTTTCGGATGCCCCGGAATTATTTTATTGGCTATTCATCAAATCGTGTGGGTAATGTGATTTTAATAACCAAGTAAACTC
>CAZSVE010000113.1:0-7634 GCA_964610175.1 uncultured Thiotrichales bacterium | reverse complement strand
TCAACCGGGGCACCTCTCTATCAGCTCGGATGCACAGCCGCCATTCCTTCTACCAACTCATGCCTTGTCGGTTCGAGGCGATGCCTTGCTAGATTATCGGAAAAACAAAAATTCCGAGAGAACCGCTGGGTACGCCAAGACCCACCCCGCTTCAGCCTTGGCGCGAAGCGCTGACATGTTCCAAAATACCAATTTTGCTTTGACCGATTCCCAATCATGGTTTGTTGGTTCGAGGCAAAGCCTCGGCCAGGGCCATAAGCAACAACCCTATTTGCTACTGCCAGCCTGTCCCTGAGCGATTGTTCTTGAATGAAGGATAGGAATTGTCCGGATTTATTCTGTTTCTCTGCTCGAATGCCTCATGTATCCATGATTGGACGGTACTGGGGTACTCGCTCCAGTCGTATACCTTTGCGAATCCGCATTGCGCGTTGTCATACAGGCGCGGCGGGATGATGCGGGGATTGTATTGGTCTCTTCCACAAGGCGGATAATGCCAACCCGATCACGAGAACACAAAGGAACCTTCCATGCTCCCTCCCATCCTGGAGATCTACGTCCTATGGCATCCGCGCGATGAAAAGGGCTCGGAAATTGCCCGGGAATTCATCGAACACTTTCGCGGCAACTCGTTCACGGGTCTCTTGAGTGGCGCCGTCGAGGTCTTTGTTCGCAGCGCAGGCTGGCGTGGGAACGGCGACGCGCCACGTCCTATTCCGTTCCCCGGAACTTCCCTGCCAACCGGAATCGAAGCGGCCCGGTTCATTGCCGTCGTCCCCATCATGGGGATGGCCATGGCCGACGCGGTTCGGGACTCGGGGCCTTGGCGGGATTACATCGAGGAAATCACTCGATTGCAGGGTAGTACGCCCGATCGCATCGGGGTCTTTCCGTATCTCATCGACCCGCGCGCCATGGAGTACACGACCCTCGCGAAACGATTGCGGTCCTACCAGAGAATTGCGGGCTCTCCACCCCGAAAGGGCGAAACGGAGGC
The DNA here is from genome assembly GCA_964610175.1 of uncultured Thiotrichales bacterium. Lineage (GTDB taxonomy): Bacteria > Pseudomonadota > Gammaproteobacteria > HK1 > HK1 > CAZSVE01. The sequence continues at coordinate 6,637 of CAZSVE010000113.1, read as the reverse complement.
CATGCCGCGTTGCCGCGATCTTGCCCAGGGGATTGCGCAACAGCTTTCCAGGGAGGGAGAAAAGCGGCTGATGGTCTTTATCAGTCACACGAGGCAATCGCGTTCATTCAGGCATCCGTCCGGTAATGAAGGAGACCCATTGGCGTTGACTACCATGATCCGGCGCATCATTGCCGATACCCATCTCTGTCACTTTTTCGACGCAAGCGATCTGCAACCGGGCGATGACTGGGACGAAGAACTACGCGTCAAGGCGGAGAGCAGTGCCTTGCTCGCCATACGCACCGATTCGTACTCGAGCCGGAAATGGTGTCAGCGGGAGCTGCTCACCGCCAAGAACGCCGGTATGCCGGTGGTCATGATGGATGCCCTGGATGTCGGGGAAGAGCGGGGTTCCTTCCTGATGGACCATGTCCCACGCATACCCATCCGCCGGAAAAAGCGCGGGTGGCGCAAAGAAAGCGTCTACCGCGCCCTCGGCCTGCTGGTGGATGAATCCCTGAAGCGAATTCTTTGGCGGCACCAACGGGAATTATCGGATGCCGGCTCCGGGTTCGACATCGCCTGGTGGGCGCCCCATGCCCCGGAGCCCCTGACGCTGGCGCATTGGTTACGAGAGGGGTTACAAGAGGCGGAGCAGAATGGAACTTTTCCCGCACAGGGTTCGGTGCTGCGTATCCTGCACCCCGAACCACCGCTTGGCCCGGATGAAAGGCATGTGCTGGGGCAAATCGCATCCCTTGCCCAAAAGGACCTGACGCTCGATATCATGACGCCGCGCCTGCTGGCGGCCCGGGGAGGATAAATAGAATGACAACGAAAAAGCCACTGACAAGAGATCTCCTCCCCCCCGATGCCCTGACTGGTGTCCGGCTGGGTATTTCGGTATCCGAAAGCATCGACCTTGCCCGCTTGGGATTGGTTGAACCCCATTTTCGCCTCGCCATCGGCGAGATCGCGCGCTGCGTCCTGGCATCCAGTGGCCAGCTTACCTATGGCGGACACCTGGACCCGGAAGGCTATACCACCTTCCTGATGGGGGAACTGGACCGCTACAACCGCGAGGATCGCCCTTTGCATGTCTGCCTGGCCTTGTCGGAACACAGAAGATACCCACTCGATTACCTGCGGGAACAGGAAAGAGTACTGAGGCTGCGCGGCGACATTACCTGCCTGGATGTAGAAGGAAACATTGTGGAGATGACCAAAGACAGAACCCAAGACCCCGCCCCGGAAACCGATCCCAATCTACGCAAGCAGGGCCTCACTTCACTTCGCCGCTACATGGCGCAAAATACCGATGGACGAATCTTCATCGGTGGGAGACGAACGGGCTTTAGTGGCGATTGGCCGGGTCTCGTGGAGGAGGCGGTTTTCGCATTGGAACAAAATCGACCCATCTATCTTGCGGGAGGCTACGGCGGCGTTACCCTGGACATGGTTCGGGCGCTCGGTGTCGATGAGTGCGCCTGGTTCCCGAGACTTTCCGATGAAACCGTCCCGGACCCGCGCCTCACCGATGGCCTGGAGAGGCTCGCCCGGATTCGAGAGGAGAAGGGCGGGAAATTACCCGATAACGGCCTCGATGATGGAGAAAACCGGCAACTCGCGGCCACGCACAGACCGAGTGAGATTGCGACACTGATTAGTTTGGGGTTGGGGAGGCGGTTTGTGGGAAGGCGATAGCGCTGATGGTTTCCATGATGGATTGAATTCTATCTCGGTTCTCGGTGATGGTACCGATTGCCCCGAAGGGACATTATGTTCTTCCGGATCCCTGGTCTTTTTTCGCTTCCTTTTTAAGGATATCGATCTGCTGCATGATTTCGGTGGCCCTTTCGATGGTGGCTTTTCCAGGGTTGTTGGCCTCCTTGACCGCCTCACCGGCCGCTGCGATTCCCACATCGATGGAACAGGCCCCGTGGAAACGGATGGCATCGCCGATGGCTCTCTCGACGGTGTAATTTGCGATGTTCGTGATCCTGTCGTCTCTGGTCTTCCGCTTCTCGTCGATCTCTTTGCGAATCTCCTTGCGCTTGAGTTCGATGCCTGGGACCAGCACGTGGGTGGCCACATTGGCAAAGAAGCCTTGCTCGAATTCAGCACCGATGCCCGAGAAGATGGCAGCCGATCCAGAGAGGGCGCGGGCGGTGTTGGCGGAAGTGAAGATGGCACCCAGGCCACCCAGAAGCGTAGCCATGGAGTCGGTAAAGATTTCGTTGGTGCTATCCAAGCGCTTGATGTAGGTCTTGAAGACATTACAGCGTTGCTCGGAAGCGGCCATGATCCGATCCTGGATCCGGTTTCGTCGATATTCCGGATTGGGGTATGTATCGAAGATTTCATAGGCCTCTTGGAGCTCTCTTCTTGCTTGCTCGTCGGAAAGGTCCTCGGTGGGATTGGGGAGTGGCCTTTTACCCCCGGGGTCCAGGGCATACAGAAGATCGAGCTTTTCGAAGCTCTCGGGAGAGAATAACTGATTGGCACCGGCTACGGTAACGCGGTCATCCCCCATCCCGAAAGAGGTCGATTCCGGGTGCAGATCGACAAGGCTACAGCCTCCCAGAGACAGGACGCCAATCATCGTTATGGAGAATAGTTTGTATTTCATGACCTCTCCCGGAGATATATCTGTGGTAATGATTGGATGGCAATCCAAGATTGGATCTGCTCGTTCCCCGAACTCCAAGTCGCATTTCAAAGTATCGGAAAAACAAAAATCCCGAGAGAACCGCTGGGTACGCCAAGACCCACCCCGTTTCAGCCTTGGCGCGAAGCGCTAACATGTTCCATATCGTCTCGGGTACTTTGTTTATTTCTCGCTCATCTTCGCAAATGGGTCGCCATTTTACGAAACGCCGGTTTTACTCTATTACGGACCAAGTCACGCTTCGTCGCTTTGGGGCGAGGTTTCATTGATCCGTAGGGGAACATCGTGTTTTGGCCTTACCGGATTGGTGCCCTGGATTGGCGCCCTGGATTGGTGCCCTTGAAAACCTCGCCATCGATCCCTATTTTGGAATCAGTGTCCATTTCTACGGTACGATAGCTATGCCAATTTACGAATACGAATGCTCACGATGCGCCCACCGCATGGAGGCCCTCCAGAAAATCAGTGATGCACCGCTGCGGGATTGTCCGGCCTGTAATAGCCCTTCGCTGCAAAAACTGGTTTCCGCGGCGTCATTTCGCTTGAAAGGAACGGGATGGTACGAAACGGATTTCAAGAACAAGGATAAGCCCAAATCGGAAACAAAGGAAAATTCGGTGACTTCGAAGGAAGGCAATCAGGAAAAGCAGGGCGAGAGTAAAAAGACATCCGGAAATGAAGCCAAGGATACCAAAAAGGCAGATGTAGCTTGAATATACCACGCTCGCCCAACAGGGTTGCCGCTCTGGGAGAATCTTATGGAGAATCCTTTCCCAACCTGAAAAGATTTGCGGCACTCATGTCGTCTCCACCGAAGGGAGATATATTCCGTGGAATCTTTACCAGCGCGGAAGATCTCCCGCATGGCCAAAAATGGCCAATCCATGAACCTGCAAAACCGAATAAATACGGGATTGGGCGATGGTGGAAAATTGCGTTTTTCACGCACCCTGTGGGCAGCAAACCCTTCATTTTATGGTATTCGATAACGAGCGGGAGAGATTGATGTCCAGGTTACGCAAATATGTGATTGCCGGCTTACTCGTTTGGTTGCCGCTCGGCGTAACTGTGCTCGTCCTCAAATTATTGGTGGACGTCATGGATCGCACGCTCCTGTTGCTGCCCTCGGCGTGGCGACCGGATGAGATTTTGGGTTTCCACATTCCGGGGCTCGGACTCTTGCTTTCGCTGGCGGTCGTCGGCATCACCGGTGTCGTGGTGGCCAACTTGCTGGGGCGACGCTTGATTGCATTCTGGGAATCCTTTCTATCGCGCATTCCCCTGGTACGAAGCATCTACCTCGGGGTGAAGCAGGTAGTGGAAACTGTCTTCACCACGGAAGGAAAATCGTTTCGAAAGGTAGTATTGATCGAATATCCGCGCCGGGGGACATGGTGTCTTGCGTTTTTGACAGGGACCGGGCTCGGCGAGGTCCAGGCCAGGACCGGTCATGAGGATATCGTGGCAGTCTTCGTCCCCACCACGCCGAATCCGACCTCTGGATTCGTGTTGTTGGTGCCCACCGAAGATGTCCGCGAACTCGACATGAACGTCGATGATGGATTGAAACTCATTATCTCCATGGGGGTTGCGGTCCCCAAATGGACCAAACAACCCAAAGAGGAACAGAAGGATACGGATTCTTCGAAAACCTAGCCCTGGAGTATTCCTGTATTTGCTTATTTCCCGCTCCCCTTTCATTATCGGGGGCGACCAAGGACATTGGACCATAACCTGTCCTTTGTACTCGCTTTTTACCAACCTGCAGTTTGCCCGATACCCCGCCGAGAGTGCCGCCTCCCGGACGGCATCTTCGATCCGAATGTTGGCCATGCGGGAGCCGCCGGGGACAGCACTCCCGGCATCGGCGGGTTTTTACCCACGAGACCGATTGTGTTCCCCCTCGTTTCGGGAAACGGTATCCGAGGTCCAGGTCCAGGTCCAGGTCCAGAATCCGAGATCCGGGTCCATGTACGACCATTCCCCAACGGGTCCACTACCCCCCACCACGCTGGTAATGCCTGTCGAAGGCGTGCAAAAACGCCTCCGCTTCTGCGTCGCAGTATCCAAAAAAGCGGAACTCGATAGGCGTCACCGGCAGTTGCAGACTCGAGCTCAAGCTACGTTGAAAGCCTTCCTGTAATCGAATTTCCAATTGCCTGCCGTATTCCCGAATCATCACCAGGGATTCGTCCAGGATCCGATAGCTGCGCCCTTCCATTGCCGTGGGCAAATTACGGAAAAAATCCCTGCGATGACAACCCATGTGACGTGACACCGTGCGCGACGGTTTCGTCTCCCTGATCGGGATGGATGCGGCTTGTGAAAGCTTTTCACGCTGTCTGGGGATGGAATCGTTCATGGAATTGTTCATCTCGCCCTGTCTGCAAGTACAATCGAAACCTTGCATTTACCTCGAGGTTGTCTCGTGAATTCAACGCCGGGGTGCAATGTTACCTGTATCCAATTTATGGGAGACTTGCCGAAAATGATCGACTACTGGGCCGTCGTGCCCGCGGCGGGGATTGGGCGGCGCATGGGAACCACCATCCCGAAGCAATACCTCTCGCTCCATGGGCGTTCGGTGCTGGAACATACACTCATGGGGCTCGCGGATCACGTGCGCGCCATCGTGGTGGCACTGGCCCCCCATGACCCCTGGTGGTCAACGCTGGCTCTCGATGTCGGCGTACCGGTGCTTTCCGTCACCGGTGGGACGGAACGCTGTCATTCGGTATCCAATGCCCTGGATATGCTATTGAAACATCCCGAAATCGGCGCCCGGGAAGATGATTGGGTATTGGTCCACGATGCCGTGCGGCCTTGCGTGCGGGGCATCGACATGAAACGTTTGCTGACGGAATTATCCGATCACCCCGTCGGCGGATTGCTGGGTCTACCGGTGCGAGACACCATGAAATGCACCGATGCGGCGGGCGACATCATCAAGACCGTGGATCGCGAGGGGCTGTGGCGCGCGCTGACGCCCCAGGTTTTTCGCCTGGGCCGATTGTCCAGAGCGCTGGCGCATTGCATCGCACGTGGCATTCTGGTTACCGACGAGGCCCAGGCCATGGAATCGAATGGCCTTGTCCCCCGCATGGTGGAAGGGCATGGCGACAACATCAAGATTACCAGCCCCGATGATCTGACGTTGGCGGAATTGTATCTGCGCAACCAGGCAGCCGAATGAGGGAATGGCGAAGAGCCCCTTCCCCCCTCGAGGGGCACCCCGATCCGGACAAAAAGGTTCATCCGACGAAAGCGTACCTGGCTCTTTCCCCGCAAAGTCTTGAACAAAACGATCGAGAAATTCTCCGTTGTCATTTTAAGCGTAACGAGAAATGACAACTGCCACAACTAGCTGGATGGACAATACAAAAGTATGCGATTCCTCCTCGACAATTCGCATCACCGCGCGAATGTTTGTGGTTGGTCGAGGAGATTTTACCGATTGTGGTCTCGCAAAAATTCATGGGTAGTTTTCCACCATCCCTGGCACTGGGTCCCGCCAATCCATGGCGGGATGACGGAAGTGCTGAATTTCTACACAATCGCCTGAAGCAACCTCTCTCGTCATCCCGGCAGGGAATGCCGAGACCCAGTTGTCCAGGGACGGCGACTAAATTTGGTTGCGGCCACAGCGCGCTATGCAACTCCTCCCCAACAATTGACATGGGCGCGAGAATGTTCGGGCAGCCGTCATCTCGACCGAAGGGATAGATCTTGTCCTTCCAGCAAAAGATTTCTCGCGCAGCGAAAAATGACAGTATCCTTCTCGGATTTTGGTTGCAGCTTTTGCCGCGCTAAGCCTTTACCGGAAAAATCCAAAAATCCACACCAGAAAAATGGAATTCCAGGAGACATGGATGAAAACAAAGCATTCCACGCAACATGATCCCGAGAGGATGCGTGTGGAATACGGTGTGCATAAAATTTTTGCCTCCTCAAAAGAACTCGTGGGTAGATTTTGGGACAGGCAAATTG
>CAZSVE010000112.1:0-7847 GCA_964610175.1 uncultured Thiotrichales bacterium | reverse complement strand
GTAAGTTGTGTTTGTTTATGTCAAATACCGACCCACAAATTTTTTTGAGGAGGCAAACTTTCCGTGTCAGGTTGGATGGTTGTCAACGGATAAGTTTTTTGCTCGGCACGAAATGGCACGTTTCAAGCGTATCCGAATTCGGTTGCGTCTTCGCCGCGCTACGCAAAAGCCAGTTGCAATCAAGTGTAAGCAAGATACCTCATCACCATCTTGCTATGTGGTCTACTGCTTTTCGTGGCAATGCTTGCGGCCATATTTATCCTTGTGGCAACCATCTTTATCCATCTTTCCCTTGTGGACCATCCATTGGCGCGGATTCGTTCCAATCCAGAAACTCCCCGTATCTAGAGCGTACGAGATGACTCGTTCTTGATCCGTTGCCGCAAGCAGAGCCTCTACCCCATCGACGTTGCGACAAGCGCGCCCAGGTACCTCATCTCCTTGTCGAAGCACCGCATGGGCCTGAAGCGCGGCGGCAATCAGCATGATTGCGATGATGATTCTTTTCATGATGTCACCCTTTGTCCTCGTTCGGATATGATGGTTGTTTCATTCGATCCTGCATTGCATTTGTTCCGCCGACTTGCTCGCGCCGCCGCAGGCGATCAATCCGAAGATGGTCTCATCCTTGAAATATTGCGAATGCGCGCCCGAGGGGTCCGCGAAGAGTAGCGGGTAACGAATGCCCTTGAGATTCGCGGTCACGTCGGAAATCCTCACCTGCCTATCCACCGCTTGCCAAAATTTTTCACGGATCTTCTTTTCGACCGCTACCTGCTGTTCCGATTTATCCTGTCGTTCCACCTCGCAGGAGTCGAAATAGTTCTCGAAGAATTTCTCCTGCTCTCCCTCGGTCTCTCCCGACATTCGTCGAATCGCATCATGCTCTTGTAGCACACGGAGATAGTACCAACATTTCAGATTATAACTCAGGAGGTCGTTCGGGTCCGTGAACGCTACCAGTTGCAAGGGAGGAACCACGTGTTCGGATAACCCGTCATTGTCGATCCGTCTCTTGACGAATCTATCGAATCCTGTCCCCAAATCCAGATCCACGTCGAAGCTCGTCGGCGGGATCACCCTTCCCAACTCCAGCAGCGGCACTTGATTGGCCAGGGTGAATACCTTGTTTATGGCGACGCTGAAGATGTCCAGAACTCGTCTTGTCCGAATCGGACCGCCTTCCGGTATCTCGATGGTTATCCCATTTTCCGCCAGGTCCTTCTTGAATCGGGAAACGAAATCATCATGGCCTATCAGACCGAGGGTATCGAAAAGCATGCGGGTACCCAGACTGTGGGTCATGATGACGATCTCGTTCTTCTCGAAGAATGCCTCCAAGGCCTCCGGGGAACCCAGCCTGTCCGCTACCTTGCGCAAATCACAGCTAAAATCCTTATCACCCTGGCTCGGGACTCCAGCGGCATCGGACATGATCCTACAAAAGCTCATCAGGAGCGGATATTGCATCATGGGCCGATATTGTCCCAGATACAGCACCGCGTCGGAGATGCTCTCGTTGATAATACGCTGCTTCAGTTCACGGTTCAGGATGGCGCGGGATCGATTGGAAATATCATCGGCTTCCTGCACATAAAAATTCTTTGCCCACCGCGTCGCCGGGTCCCAGGTGAGCTCATGGAGCCTGAGCCGCGCCGCGCCACCCGTATGCCCCTTTGGCGCGTAATCCTGCGTCCTGATGTAGCCGAGAAAGAATGTGCTGGTTCCCGCCTCCCTGGATATCGGGTCGACATAGGAGGCCTCCATCTTGAAGCGTTGACAATCGCGACCGGGAATCTCTTGTTGTCGGATAAGATCGCAGGCCTTGTCCTGCTTGTTATCGAAATCATCGTTGGCGATGTCCATGCCGCACTGCTCCGGGGAAAGATAGAGGGATACCTCGTCGGTGGCGGGGAAGAAGCCGGCGTGTCGGGCAATTCCCGTCGTCAGATCGTTCGCGTAACCGATACAGTGTCTGCCTATTCCATGGACGACCAACAGATGTATGGTCTTCTCCGTCGTGGAGGAATCGCCACTTGCGGTGACGGTCTCATCCGCACTATCGCCTCCGAATATGCCTTCGAAGTCGCGATCGACTCGCTCGATATTGGTGTAAAGCCAGCCTTTCACCATGGGCGTAATGGCCGCGGCAACGATGACCAGCACGACAAGAAGTGATATATACAGGATTCTCCTCACGGAAATTGCTCCAAAAAGCGCAGATCGTTCTCGAAAAACAATCGAATATCATCGATCCCGTAGCGCAGCATAGCGAGCCTTTCCACCCCCATGCCGAAGGCGAACCCAGTGAACTGCTCGTTGTCGATACCCACGTTGTCGAACACCTTGGGGTGCACCATGCCGCAGCCCAGCACCTCCAGCCAGCCGCTCCCCTTGCAGACCCGACAGCCCTTGCCACCACACATCACGCAACCGATATCCACCTCCGCCGAAGGCTCCGTGAACGGAAAATACGAAGGCCGAAATCGCAACGCCAGGTCATGGGCAAAAAAGTATCGGGAAAACGCCTCCAGAATCCCCTTCAGATCCGCGAAGCTCACGTCTTCATCCACCATGAATCCTTCCACCTGGTGAAACATGGGGGTATGGGTGAGATCGGAATCGCAACGATAGACGCGCCCCGGCGCAATGACACGCAGTGGCGGCCTTTCTTCCCGCATCACTCGGATCTGCACCGGCGAGGTATGGGTGCGCAGCAGCAGGCGATCATCGAAATAAAACGTGTCATGCATGGCGCGGGCCGGATGATGCGCGGGAATATTGAGGGCCTCGAAATTATGGAAATCATCCTCGATTTCGGGTCCTTCCACCGTATGGAAACCGATATGGGAAAAAAACCGCGCGATACGATCCAGGGTGCGCGTGATCGGGTGCAGGCCGCCCGGGAGATATCCCCTGCCGGGGAGCGTTATATCCAGGCGCTCCGATGCCGGTTCACTATCGGGACCTGCCTCCAATGCCGCTTTGCGAGACTTGATGGATTCCTGTATCGAGCGTTTGGCGTCATTGATGGCCTTGCCGGCGCTGGGGCGCTCATCGGAAGGCAATCGACCAAGCATCTTCAAGTGCCCGGTCACCACGCCCTGCTTCCCCAGATAATGAACTCGGACGGCATCCAGGGCCTGCAAATCGGCGGCATCGGCGATTGCCTGCCTGGCGGCGGCAATGGTATTCGATAGTGAATCCATGTTGCATTGGGTCTTTGTCGTTTCCTCGTCGATCTTCCATCCTGAATTGCGACGAAGACCTAGCGAAGCTTCACCTCAAACCGATGAAGCACGATTTGGTATCGGTAGAGCAAAAAAATCGGCGTCCCGTAAAATTCGACTCATTCGTGAATATTCAACTCATTTCCTGTGCGAGTGATGAGCAGGAAATAAACAAACCGATCGGGAACTGGTAAGCTTAGCCAAGCCCAAGGCAGAAAAGCAACCATTAGTCTTACCATTGGCCTCACCCTGTTAGCGGAGCTTATGCTCGAGCCGAGCAAGGGCATGATTGGGTATCGGTATCGGTAAGGCGAAATCAGCGCCTTGTAAAAGATCGATCCGATTGTGAAGCCGAGCGGGAAATAAACAAAATATCAGCCTTCGTCGGGGAAGAGACCAAGGCCAAGGGCGTCAAGGGCAAGGGTTGCCAGTTTGCTCGGATTGGCTTACTATTCGCGCCCGGTTTGGAGGCTTCGACGTGGTTTTCCCCGGTGCCTTGTCGGCGGGTCGCACCCGAATCCATGCAGACAAAGGCGCAAAGGTCACGTTACTATCCTTCATGAGGATTATAAGTCCCCATCGTCTAGACGGCCTAGGACACAGCCCTTTCAAGGCTGCAACACGGGTTCGAATCCCGTTGGGGACGCCAAAATCCGGCTGTCACTCTCTGTGGATGGATTCATGGATGAATTTGTTTGGCGAAGCCTCGCCTCGAACCGATGAAGCATGATTTCGAGGTATCGGAAAAACAAACCCCCCGAAAGAACCGGTACCGGGACCCATCCCGTTTCAATCGCTGGCGCGAAGCGTCGACATGTCCTCCGGCTAGGGATTGCGAAATGAATTTTGTATGATTCGGATGGATACATTTTCCGAATCGGATATCCGAATCATTCCGTATGAGACCCGTCGCTATCGAATTCAGCCAACGGAAAAGTCATATTGTATTGCCCATTACCCTTGGCGACGTAGAGATGGCGGTTCGCTGGGAGCCTCTCATGCTCATCCCCCCCTTTATCCCCCTTCCGCGCTTTCATGGCGACAATGAATCGCGTTGGCAGTCTCGATGTATCGGAAAGACGAAAAACCAGAGACAATGGACGCGCGCGCCAAGACCCACCCCGTTTCGGTCTTGGCGCGAGGCGCCAGCATGTTCCCCCAACGCCGAAAGATTTCCCACGCAGCAAAAAATGCCAACGACATGTGTCCCGTCACCTTTCGCTGCGCGAGGGATCTTGTGAATCTCTCCACCACTTTCACGGCAACCCGATAATGTTCACAGGTTCGTACCCACGACTGGCGACCATCGATAGTCCCGCGGATCTCCGCAGGCTCCCGAAACCCGAACTGATGCCGCTAGCCGGAGAACTACGTGAATATTTGATCGAGTCGGTATCGAGGTCCGGTGGACACTTGGCGGCAGGGCTCGGTGCCGTGGAATTGACCATTGCCCTGCACCACGTCTTCGATACTCCGAAAGACAGAATCATATGGGACGTGGGACACCAAAGTTATCCGCACAAGATCCTGACCGGGCGCCGGGATTCCCTTGCAACCATTCGGAGCAAGGGTGGTCTCGCCCCATTTCCGAAACGCGCCGAGAGTGATTTCGATGCATTCGGTGTCGGACATGCCGGTACCTCCATCAGTGCTGCCCTTGGCATGGCGATTGCCGCGGAATGCCAGGGTCGGGACCGCAAGATCATCGCGGTAATCGGTGACGGGGCGCTGACGGCGGGGATGGCATTCGAGGCACTGAACCATGCCGGGGAACTGCACACGAACCTGTTGGTCATATTGAACGACAACGATATGTCCATTTCGCCCAACGTGGGGGCACTCTCCAATTACTTCGCCAAGGTGCTCTCGGGAAAGCTGTATTCCACCGTGCGCGCCGGCAGCAAGAAGGTACTCAAGCGAATGCCGTCGGTGCGCGAATTGGCGCGGCGGGCCGAAGAACATGTCAAAGGGCTGATAGCACCCGGCACCCTGTTCGAGGAATTGGGCTTCAACTACATCGGCCCCATCGACGGACATGACCTTTCGACGCTCATTACTACCCTGACCAATCTCAAGGCATTGGAGGGACCCCAGTTTCTACACGTTGTCACCAGCAAGGGCAAAGGATATCCGCCAGCGGAAAAAGACCCCGTGAGATTCCATGGCGTCGGTCCTTTCGACATAAAAACCGGAAAGCCAAGCAAGAAAGCCCCGGGTATCACCTACACCGATGTATTTCAGGATTGGCTCTGCGAGATGGCGCGCCGCGATGAGCGCCTGGTGGCCATTACCCCCGCCATGAAGGAAGGCTCCGGATTGGTACGTTTCGCCAAAGAATTCCCCGATCGCTACTTCGACGCCGGAATCGCGGAGCAACACGCCGTGACCTTGAGCGCGGGACTTGCCTGCGAGGGCCTCAAGCCCATCGTGGCCATCTATTCCACCTTTCTGCAACGCGGCTATGACCAGGTCATCCACGATATCGCCCTGCAAAACCTGCCGGTGTTGTTCGCCGTCGATCGGGCAGGCATCTCCGGGCCGGACGGACCCACCCATGCCGGCAACCTCGATCTCAGCTTTCTGCGTTGCCTGCCGAATCTCGTGCTCATGGCCCCGGCCGACGAGGACGAGTGTTATCGGATGTTATGCACCGGATTCTCCCTCGACCAGCCGAGCGCCGTTCGCTACCCGCGGGATACGGGGCCGGGTACGCCCATTCGGCAAGAGGTGAACCCCATTCCCGTCGGCAAGGCCAGGATGCGCAGAAAAGGGGGGAAAGTGGCGCTGCTCGCATTCGGTGCCATGGTGACGCCCTGTCTCGAAGCTGCCGACACCCTCGACGCCACGGTGATCGACATGCGATTCGTAAAACCGCTGGATGAGGAAATGCTGCTCCGCATGGCCGATGAACACGATCTCCTGGTCACCGTGGAAGACAACGCCGTGGTCGGCGGTGCTGGCAGTGGCGTCAACGAGTACCTTCTCGCCAATGGAATCACGACACCGATCATCAATCACGGAATCCCGGATCGTTTCTTCCAACACGGGTCTCGGCTGGACGTGCTGGCGGAGGCGGGCCTGTGTACCGAAGGCATCCTGGCCCTCATCAGAAATCATTTCGCGGAACAGGTCAGCAAGGCTTCACCTTGGATCGGATGAAGCATGATTCGATATTTTCGTAGAGAAAAGTCATCGTTTCGTAAACCTTGGCTTATTCGCCAAGATGAGCGGGAAATAAATCAGCGCTTCGCGCCAGGACTGAAGCGGGGGGTCTTTGGTGCGAAGCGCCAACCTGTTCCGCACGGAAATGCAAGAATGAGGGAAACACCGCGGTTCATCAGGCCACGGCCTGTCCGAATTCCACCCCAAGCCGAACCACCTCGACATCCAGCCTGGCCTTGACTTCATGTTGTTTGGAAAGATAGTCGTCGATGGCGTCGAGGGTGCAGGCGTGAAAATATCTCTCCCCACATTCCGTGCATACCTCGGCACGGACGTTCTCCACGATATATAACGCACCATTGACCCAATGCTGGCGCCTCACGCGCTTTTGTCTTGTTTCTCCATTGCAGAATTCGCATTTCATGAGAATTACCTTCTAGTGAAGCTTCGCCTCGAACCGATGAAGCATGATTTCGTATTAGCAGAGCAAAATTACCGTTTTGTAAAAGTTTACTCACTTGCGATGAGCCAGAAATAAACAAACTATAGGGCATACACCGTGATGATAATGAGGTGGACGTCTTCTCGAAACCTGCACACGACATGAATGATTCGGCCATCCAGTGCCGGGCCTTCGATACGATACCGGGTTCCCCGCGAATCACGGGTCATTTTTCTTTCTATATGGCCCTCGAGAATCGCGTTCTCCACGTCTTTTCTTTCGAGATCGTCATCCAGTATTTCTTCTTCGGCGTGGGAAGAGAGGTAGTAATCACGGTCGATAACCCTTTGCCGGATGTTCTGAAGCGTAGCCATTTATCGATACGTGGCATTCATGGCATTCCGGTTACCAAGCTGGAGCTTTGGTAACCAGCAGATGCTATCGGTGCCCGCCTTGAATATTGATTTTCGTTACTTGGGAGTGAGGTTGAGAGGTGCGGCATCTTTTGGAAGACGGTCTCGAAAGCGGTCTTGATGGCGGCAGGCGAAAGAGATGCGTCGATGTTTTCGTAGGGCATGGGAGGTTCCTTACGGGGTTGGGTTTTTTCGTGTGGCTGCGAGGCTACCGGGAGAAACTTGGCGGAACGCTACGAATCAGCGGCAGCAAAAAGCAGAGTGAGGAACGAGCAGCGCTTTTTGCTGTCCGAGTGCATGCCATTGTTAGTTGTGATTAATCAAAGTATCGAGTAAATAATTACAGTCGCTACAGCTCCGATGCTAACAACTCTGTTTAATATGGCTTCGATTTTCTTTGCTTTTGATATTTCTATTTGGAACAGGCTATCCAATAAAGACAGTACGATACTTCTAGAATAACTCGCCATAACTATGGCAAGCATAGAGACCATAAAGAGACCAGCCAGCAATTGCGAGGTGAATGCAGTCTCTGTTTTAAAATTTATGGCTCTTCAGAAAAATTCGTGGGTAATTTTCTACGAATCTTGGCGTCCATGT
>CAZSVE010000111.1:0-8156 GCA_964610175.1 uncultured Thiotrichales bacterium | reverse complement strand
AGAGTTTACTTGGTTATTAAAATCACATTACCCACACGATTTGATGAATAGCCGACTGCGTTTTCCCTATGTGGGCGGTGAGATGGCCCTGGGTATTTCCACCCCTGCCATGGTGATTGCCCTGGGGCAGACCGGGATGTTGGGTTTTCTGGGAACGGCGGGTCTTGGTTCCGAGGAAGTGGAACGCCGGTGCCGAGAGGTCCAAAAACAACTCGACCCGCAACGGCTTCCCTGGGGCGTCAATTTGATCCATTCCCCCCAGGAGCCCCAACAGGAAGAAAGGCTGGCCAATCTGTTTCTCGGGCTTGGTATAACCAGGGTATCGATCTCGGCATTCATGAAGCTGACCCCCACGATCGTTCATTACGCCAGCAAGGGATTGGCCCGTGCCCCGGATGGCATCATCACCCGCAAGCATTATCTTTTCGCCAAGATCTCCCGTCCCGAAATGGCCGAACGCTTCATCGCCCCGTCACCCGACAATTTGCTCGGACCCCTGGTGCCCAGGGCCGCCTCACCCGGGAAGAGGCGGAACTCGCCGCCCAACTGCCGGTTTGCGAAGACATCACCGTGGAATCCGATTCCGGTGGCCATACCGACTTCAGGCCCATGGCACCGCTGTTTTCCGCCATCGCCGAATTACGCAACCGCTCGACAACGGGCCCTGGCTTTAGTCCACCCGTGCGTTTGGGTCTGGCGGGAGGGCTCGGCACACCTCACGCGGTCGCCGCCGCTTTTGCCATGGGCGCCGCCTACGTGCTGGTAGGATCGGCCCATCAGTGTGCCGTCGAATCGGGTCTCTCGGATTCGGCCAGGGCCCTCCTCGCCGATGCTCGGATCAGCGACGTGGCCGCAACGCCCGCGGGGGACATGTTCGAGCTCGGTGCCAAGGTCCAGGTGCTGAAACGGGGAGTCCTGTACGCATCTCGCGCCAGGCTGTTGGGAGAACTATACCAACGCCATGAAAGCCTCGATGAGATCTCCGCCAGGGACAAAACCAATCTGGAAGAAAAGATATTTCGCGCGCCCCTCGACGAGATATGGCGACAAACCCGGAAATACCTGGAAAAACACGACCCGAAACGGATCGAATACGCCGAGAAATCCCCGCGCCAGCGTATGGCACTGGTCTTCCGGTGGTACCTGGGGCAATCTCCCCATTGGGCCGTGGATGGCAACGCCGAGCGGGGCCTGGACTATCAAATCTGGATGGGGCCTGCCATGGGGGCCTTCAATGCCTGGGTAAAGGACTCTTTCCTGGAAACAATGGAAAACCGCCAGGTGGCCCAGATAGGACGAAACCTCATGGAAGGGGCCGCCGTGATAACGCGCGCGCAACAACTGCGGGTGGCCGGTTTCCCCATCCAGCCGGATGCCTGGCGTTTCGAACCCCGCCCATTGCAGTGATCGATTTCAGTGCGGCTGGAATCTTGCTCCCTCAGGGTATCCCGCAATGAATCGATAGCCGTCAGGCAAGCCGGTCGCAACCATCGAGCAGGCCCCCTCGCGGATATCTTCCTGGATGTGTCGGGAAAACGAAAATCCCGTATTAGCCGAGAGCTACGCCATAATCGTGACAAGAAGGGTTACCAGCCTAACAAGCAAGAAATGCCTTGGCATGAAAACCCCTAATCAGGTATTTTTCAATATCCATCCACCTATTGCACTTGAGACTTGAATCCACGTTATGTCCTTTCAGCAAATCAGCATAAAAAACTTCCGGGCCATTGCGTCTTTGGAGATGGACAATATCGAGCAGGTCAATGTCCTGACCGGAAGAAATAATTGCGGCAAGACCTCGGTCCTGGAGGCGATCTTTCTTTTGGTGGGGATGGCTTACCCCGGGCTGGCAGTTAGTATCCACAATTTCAGAGGTTTGGCTGTACCCGACAACAAGGATTTCAATTGTCTTTTCCATGGATTCGATTTTTCCAAACATCCCTCCATGATCGGCAAGCTGAAATCCCAGCAAAGAACGCTTGCTATCAGGCCCATTTACCCGACATTCATCGGGAACGCGATGTCACTTTCGGGCAGTCATGAACCTGCCAAAAGTAACCCCCCATCCAGCACGAGCACAGCAGAAGATGTTCTCGAAGGGTTGGCATTCGATTTCGGCGTCGATGAGAAATCATTTCATGCCGAAGTAAAGATTGTGCCGTGGAATCCCGCCAACTTTCCGGGAATAAATACAGGAGGACAAGTAAACACCAAGCCCGCGCCCGATTATAGAGAAACCCTTCGCGTCCTCATCGTCAATCCCGCGACAATCATGAACGGTCTCTACCAGAGACTCGAAGCCGTTCTGGTCAGGAAAGAGTCGGAGGGGATCATCGATGCCCTGCGGGAGATCGAGCCCAATCTACGGGATGTCAAACTGGGAACCGGAGACAAAATCTATGCCGATATCGGCGATATCGGAAAACTGGTGCCCATCAATATCATGGGCGATGGCATCATCAAGATACTGGCCATACTGGTTGGTATCTTGGAAACGAAGGATGGGGTAGTGCTCATCGACGAGATCGAGAACGGTCTCCACTACACCGCCCTGACGTCCCTGTGGAAGGCCATCTTCAAGATGGCCTCCGATGCCAATGTGCAGCTATTCATCGCAACCCATTCCTATGAATGCATCGAAGCGATGACGGAGGTCTATCGGGAATCAGGAAAGGGAGAGGATTTTATCAGCCTGTTTCGCATCGACCGGGATGCCGAAGGCCGACACCGCGCCCTTCAGTACGAGGCGGATACCCTCCTTGCCGGTATCGAGAAAGAATTCGAGGTTCGATGATGAGAAAGAATTTTAGGGTCGAATCCTCTCGGTTGTTGGCGATGGAAGGCAAGGATGAGTGTAATTTCTTCGAGGCCATGTTGAAACACATCGGCATCGAAGACGTCCAATTGGTCGATATCGGCGGCAAGGATAAATTCAAGGTAGAGTTTCCTCTCTTGTACAACTCACCCGGATTCTCGGAGGTTCGTTCCCTCGGCTTTATCCGTGATGCGGAGGATAAAAAGGCCGATGCGGCATTCTCGAGCATCCGTTCCGTTCTGGAAAAACACCATTTGCCCATGCCGAATGCCACCAAAACCATCATTGACGGGAAAAACGATCAAGGGAAAGACATCCGGATCGGCATATTCATCGACGGGAAAAACGATCAAGGGAAAGACATCCGGATCGGCATATTCATCATGCCCAACAACGCCGATAAGGGCATGTTGGAAGACCGTTGCCTCGCGTCCGTGCGGGAAGAATCGGTTTTTTCCTGCGTGGATGAATATGTGAAATGTTGCCTGGCCGTCCTGCCGGAAAACGAAAGGCATCTCAATCGTTCCAAGACAAAGGTACAGACCTATCTCGCCGCCCGGAAGGACATCGCGAATTCACTGGGTATCGGTGCCCACAAAGGGTATTGGAACCTGGATCACCCCTCTTTCGATGCCATCAAGGAGTTCCTCCGGGAGCTTTCTGGAGACCCCAAAAGCCAAATTTCTTGATCGTTTTGTCCAAGATTTTCCGGATAACGGACTCGATACGGCCAAGGCGCACGAGAGAGGTGCCCACGAAGAAACCGATTGCCCATCGGGGTCGTCGAAGCGGTGCGGTATTGCTGCTTTTCCTGGGGATCATCGTGCTTGTCTCCACGGGCATTTTTCTTGGCCACCCAGGCCGGCTTTCATCCCATCGCTCACAACATGCCGAAAGGAGCATGGCGGCGCTTTTCCATGCGAAACAGGCGCTGATAGGCTGGGCAGTGAGTCATCCGAGTGCCCCGGGGTCGATGCCCTGGCCGGATCGGAACGCCGATGGCAATTATGATGGGGATAGCGATTGCGCAAGCCTGTCGGGGGATGCCGTGTTCAATCCGTCGTTTTTGCTGGGGCGCCTTCCCTGGCGTGGCAGGACGAATCCTTGTGAAAGGACGCACGGGGGGCTCGGTGTCGATGTCAGGGATGGGGCTTCGGAGCGTTTGTGGTACGCGGTATCGCGGAATCTGATCCGGCGCTACCAGTCGCCCGCCGGATATCCGAGGATCGATGTCGAGCTTGCCGATAACGCCCCGTTCCCCTGGTTTACGGTGCGCGATGGCGAGGGTGGGTCGATTTCGGATCGGGTTGCCGTGGTGCTTGTGGCGCCCGGCGAGGCGTCGGGCGAACAGGATCGTTCCGGTGGCGCGCCGGGCGCGGAGAATTATCTCGATATTCATGCCGGGACCGGTATCGGTAATGGCGATTCCGATGGCTGCTTCGATAATCGTGCGGGATGTGGTGGCAGCGATGGGGAGGAGTTCGTCCTGGCGGATGCGGATTCGGTTTTCAATGACCGCTTGGTTTTCATCACGGTCGATGAGCTGATGATGAAGGTGGAACGGCGCGTATTGAATGAAGTCGATCAGGCGTTGGATAACTACCGGGAAACCAGCGGGGTGTATCCGTGGATGAGTCCGTTCGCGTATCCGGCGACCATGGTGTCGGGCAGGGTGACCGAGAACGCCGAGGATGCCGCCCGTACCCTCATCGACGGTAATGCGGATTTCATTGCCGCGGGGGTTCGGCGAGGGCAGGTGGTTCGAAATGTCGGCGATGGTTCCAAGGGCATCATAGAGTCCGTGGACAGTCGCAGCTTGTCCCTGACTTCGGAGGGGCTGCGCCATGGCGAGGATAATCGCTTCGATGCCAATCGAATCGGCGATCCCGATGACAATGACCGGTACGAGATCCTTGTCGATACATCGGGCATGGCCACCAGTGGCAGCCTGGGGAATACCTTGAGGGATGCGAGCCGATCCGTGGGGTTCGACGCGCTTGGCATCGGGGTCGGGGATATGGTGGAAAATGTCGGCGATGAGACCTATGGCGTGGTGGCGGGGATGCCGGATTCGGTAACGCTTACCCTGAGAAGGCTTGCTTCCGACGAGACCATGGCATTCGATCCCGGCGATAGCTACGAGATCCCACGCTTCAATGGTATCCCGAACACACGGGAGGGGGCCTTGCCGCTCCATGCCGTGGGCGAGTGCTTTCGGACCGGGTTTACGGTTGCCTGGAAGATCCCGGATGGCATCATGGAGACGACACGTTCGGTAAACAATGTCGGGTATCTTGAATCACTGCAAGGCACCCTTCGATGTTCGGGCATGGAAGACGAGATGGGGAATCGGATGGCGGCCCACGGCGAAAACGGGAATTGCCGGGTAGACCGTCCCTCCGTAACCGTACCGTGGGCCAATGGGTCTTGTTCCTGGCAAACCAGCGATAGCGTTCGCTGCCGGGGGCGCACGGATTGGCGCTGGTACCTTGCCGGGACCGTAACCGGCAATCATGGCTTGGGATCGATGGGATTCGAAGACAGCGATACCGATTTCCGGGAGATGGGCGTTTCGGCGGGGGATGTCGCCCTGAATGTCACCGACGGTTCACGCGGCGTGATAAGGCTCGTTACGGACCACGGGGTTGCGACCTTCCAATCGTACGGCGGGACAAGAAACGATTTTCGCATCGGCGATCGATACCGAATCCGGGTCGCGACGAAAATAATCCCGGAGAAGAACGCCGATTGCGCCGATATTGCCCATGGTGGTGGCACGATTACCTGTGATGCCCGGACGCTGGTGGATACGGGGGCCCACTTCCGGGAAAACGGGGTGCGAGCGGGGGATACCATCGGGAACCAGAGCAAGGGATGGTGGGGAATCGTTCGGGAGGTGGGTCGGCCGGGGGCCTTTGCCAACGCGGAAGGGGTCCTTTGGCTGGAATCCATGGGTGATCCGGGGGGCGATTCGGGGGGCAACGGTTCGGCGGGCGGTTTTGCCCACGGCGACAGATACGTTATCCGATCGGGATTCGTCGATAAACGCCGTTATACATTCGATGTCGCCTTTATGGGAGATGGCGTTATCCGTGACAATGCCGGCCTTCGCAGCGCAGAGACGCGCCCCGGTATGCCGCTGGGCAAAAACCTGATCGGTGTCCAAGACCGGGATGCCGTCAACCGGCGCACCGTGGCGGATGCGGCGATAAGGACGAAATCGGCAACCGCCACGGAAACCACCGCAATCGGGGTATCGGGGATTCAACTGGATCTGGCGCCCGATTTCCCCGCCTGGTTTTTCGATAATCATTGGTACAAGTTCATTTATATGGCGGCGTCATCGGCGCACTTGCCGGGAGGTAATGGCGATTGCCGCCTTGGCAATGACTGCCTGAGGCTCAAGACCGTGGGCACCGGGGGAATCGGCGTCCGCGCCGATATCGAGGCCCTGGTAATCTCCGCAGGAAGGGCAACGAACGGAGCGGATTGTCTCCAGATCCGCCCTGCTTCGAATCCAAATCGGTACTTCGAAAAAGAAAATGTCCATTCCCTGGACGATTCCGATTCCACATTCGAGCGACGGCGTCAAGGTTTCCTGGATGCCTGTTTCCAGGACCAGGTAAAGATCGTCATGCCATGATCCTGTCCTGGCCCGACCAAACCGCAGCGAAACATCGTTCTCCGTCCATGGCAGTCGGATTCCGTTCCTGCCTTCGCGGGAATGCCGTGTCGCTGCGGGAACGGGCGCTGGTATGGATCATTTTTTTGAACGGATTCATGGCCTTTCATTGTGGATATGGACAAGGGTTGCCTTGTTCGGGGAGGGGGGGAGTAACATGGAGACGTCGAACACAACCGCCTTTTAACCTTGAACAAAGGAGAAATCGAATGAGAAAAGCCATGACGATTGTGTGCGGTACGTTGATGTTTTGGCTGGCAAGCGCTTCGGTCTGGGCTTGTGATTGCCCTATGCGCGGCTGTACTTGCTGTTAAAAAAACACCGACGTAAAGGAAAACATCGCGATGGTGACGTGGATACGCCACTCACCGCCCTGTTCTGATCCGACCGATTCTCTTGCGATTGTCCAAATCGTTTCTCTTTGAGATCGGGTCAGTGGACCAAGGCAGAGCTCCCCAAGGGGCTCTGCCTTTTTTTATCGAGTAGCGAGGTTCGGCGCAGCCAGAATCGACGAACCAATAGGAAATAGTGGTATGAAAATGTCCAACAAGAGATCATGTTTTGCTGGTGTTACTCTTCTCCTGGCGCTCTTTTCCGCCCAGACCCTGGCCGCCGATCGCGTGGTGTTCGAGCTGAACGGTGTGGAGTATCGGGAATCGGAATTGTCACCGGAGGCGCGATTGTCCCTGTTCGAACTCGAGAGCAAACACTACCGGGAATTGCAGCCGATCTTCGATAAGGCGCTGGCGGATATCTACTTCGAGAAAGAAGCCAAACGGCTGGGAAAGACCAAAGGTGCGATCAGGGCCGAGCGTCTCGCGATGCCGGAACCGGATGAGAAGGACATCCGGGCCCTTTACGAGAGTAGGAAGGATCTTATCGGAAAGCCCTATGAGGCCGTGCGCCACCATATCGTATTGGGTAAGGGAGAGGCTTGCGCCACTCCCTCCCCGTTGCCGCGAGGGGGTCGATTCCCCCCATTTACCGACGTGCCCGCGTCAAGCATCGGGCGACTCCGCCCGGAGTTTCCCCTACGGGGAGTTGATTGTTTTGATTTACGCAGGTTGAGGATAAAAATCCCCTAAGCTAAGAAGTCCCATTCGAAGAAAGGTTTTCAACCGCACTCTGCGATTATCGCTGGTCCATTTGCGATTGAACTTCATGCAGCGCATGCGCATTCGAATCCATCGGTCGAGTCTTCTGAACAGGGAGCGGTTATGCGAGAAAGCGGTTGCGAAATAATTCGCCGTGCCGCGCCCGACCCGGTTCACCTGTACGATGAGGGCGTCATCGAGATTATGGGAGCGTTTGGTAATTTCGCGGATTTTGGTTTTGAAGTTCACTACCGACTTACCGCGCATGGTTCTCGAATAGGAGGATATTCTGAAGCCTAAGAATTCGAAGCCTTTGGAGAAAGTTGCGATATGCGTTTTCTCCGGGCTTGAATTCAGGTTCAGCTCGTTTTCGAGATGATGGCGGACTGATATGTTTTAACTTGCAAGTAACTGTGCCAGAAAGGAAATTTTCTGGCACAGTTCTTGTCTAAAACATCAGACTTTGTGTTTTAACACTTTTAAGTTACGCAGCAAGTTAAAACATGAAGTCTAAAGTCATAGCCTCTTCAGCTTGGGCGTGATTGGAGCACAGGACGACGAAATC
>CAZSVE010000110.1:0-8176 GCA_964610175.1 uncultured Thiotrichales bacterium | reverse complement strand
GCGCCGTATTCCACGCGCATCCTCTCGGGATCATGTTGCGTGGAATGGTTTTTGGCTCTTCAAAAAAATTTTTTATTCGGGATGGGCGCTACATCTCCCACACCCCGATGCGAAATTCCCCCTGTCGTTCTTTCCTTGTGAATACCTTCTTCTCCCACGGGATGTCCGGTCTGCGGTCGAAGATGATGAGATGCCTTTCCTCGACCGATGTCGAATCATGCTTCCTCGGTTCGAGGCGAATCTTCATTGGTGGTTCGGGGTCCACTTCAGGGTGAAGCTTCGCTGGTTCTCATGGGGTGGGTTTCGGGGTTTGCCAGGCCCCGCAGTGGGGTCATGAGGTCGCTTGCGAGCATTCCTCGTTCTCCGTTCTGGGCCGCGATGTCCGCCGCTCGCCCATGGAGGCAGACGCCGAGCCGTGCGGCATGGGGTGTCGTTATCCCTTGCGCCATGAGACCCGCGATGATGCCTGTGAGGACGTCACCCATGCCACCGCTGGCCATTCCGGGGTTTCCGTCGGATGCCAGGCAAAGCCCTCCGTCTTCATCGGCGATGAGGGTCCCGGAGCCTTTGAGGACGATGGTCCCGCCGAAGTTGTTGGCAAGGTTGCGGACTGCTTCGAATCTGTCGTCCTGGATTGCCGCGGTGTCGTGGCCGAGGAGTCGCGCCGCTTCTCCCGGGTGTGGGGTAAGGATATGACCGCAGCGGCGATTGCGTAACTTGTGCGGTGAGGTCGCAAGGAGGTTGAGTCCGTCGGCGTCGATGATCAAGGGTAATTCGGTTTCGATGCTGGTCTCGAGCATGGCCTTTGCCCAGGGGGATTGGCCGAGCCCGGGACCGATGGCAAGTACCGTGGCCCGGGCCAGTAATGCCTGGAGATCGGCGCTGGTTTCCACGCCGTGGCACATGAGTTCCGGGCGGTCGAGCCCGATGATGGAGGCATGGGTGTTTCTTGTGGCAATGGTTACCAGCCCCGCGCCGACGCGGGCTGCTGCCTCGCCGGCCATTTTTACCGCTCCGGTGAAGCCGGTGTCGCCGCCGACGATGAGGACATGGCCGAAGTTTCCTTTATGGGCGGAGCGGGCGCGGGGGGGTAGAAGGTGTCGCTCGGTGTCGTAGTCTATGCGGCGGACGCCCGATTGGAATTGTCGGTAGGTTTCGCTGGGGACGCCCAGGTCGTCGAATAGGAGATGACCACATAGGTTGCGTCCTTCTCCGGTGAGCATTCCTTGTTTGAGGCCGATGAATGTGACGGTGACGTCGGCGCGCACGGCGCACCCGAGTATTCGCCCGGTATCGGCGTGTAGTCCGGAGGGGATGTCGACGGCCAGGGTCGCGCCGGGGGATTGGTTGATTGCGGCGATGGCGTCGGACCAGGGAGCGGTGATTTCGCGGTCGAGTCCGGTGCCGAATAGGGCGTCGACGACGACGTGGGCATCCTCCAACGAGTTGGTTTGGAATGGTTGGGGCGCAACACCAGTGCTTGTCATGGCATCGAAAGCGCTACGGGCATCCCCGGTCAGGCGAGAGGTGTCTCCCATGGGGAATACTTCGACGTCGAGTCCGGCGCATTTGGCGTAACGCGCGATGACGAATCCGTCCCCGCCGTTGTTGCCGGTGCCACATAGGATCCGGATGGAGCGGGCATTTGGCCACTGTCGCCGCATGGCCTGGAAGCTGGTAAACCCGGCACGGTCCATGAGTAGCGAGCCCGGTATGCCGAAGTCCTGGATGGCGATGCGGTCGAGTTTCTGTACTTGTTTGGCCCGATAGAGTGCATGGGGTAGTTTCGCTGGGGTGACCATGGGTTTTATTGTCTGATTTGTCGATGGATGGTGATGGAGGGGTTTTGGTTTTCGGATGATTGTGACGGGTGGAGGGTTTTCGGCATTTTGTTTGCCGAGGATGTCGATTTTCGTGTTTGGGATTTTATGATGAATTCATAACATAAGGGTTCGAAACAAGCAATAAGGTGTTGATTTTTCATGGTATGGTAAGGGGAGGTTACTGCGTTCGGCATTGATTTTCTTATTTCCCGCTCAGCTTCACGATTGGATCGAGTTTTACAAGGCGCCAATTTCGCTTTACTAATACGGGATCGTGCTTTGTCGGCTTGAGGTGAAGCTTCGCTAGTGCTTCGCCTCGAACCGATGAACCATGATTCGGTATGGGTAGAGCAAAATTGGCGTTTTGTGAAACTTGACCGATTTGCGAAGCTTTGTCGGGGGATTGGCGTGCTTTTCGGGGGGGGATGGGGTACTCGGGCTTGTTGGATGATGGAAAGGATGGATTTTTGACATGGATCGGTGAAAATACCCGTGCTGCCTTCATCGGTGTTTTGCGTGATGTATTTGAGTTTGATTGCGGCGTAGCCGCGCCAGGTATAGGAAGATAAAAGATGGTGGAATATAAGGTTGTGATTTACCGGGAAGGAATGTTGGGTTCTTTATTTTTTGGTGCATCCAGGGTGAATCCGGTGAGGTTTACGGATTTTTTGAATTCGAACGCGGCGGATGGATGGCGCGTAGTAACCATGGAGAAGGATATTCGTAGAATGCTTCTGTTTTGGAAGAGAGAGGCATATCTTGTGATTATGGCGAAGGAGCGATGAAGTTGGTCGGTTACCCGGAAGATCTTGAACAAAACGATCGAAAAATTTTTAATCTGTCATTTCGAGCGTAGCGAGAAATCTTCTGGCTTGAGAAATTCCAAATGCACAAGATCTCTCCCTCCGGTCGAGATGACATATCCATTAAGGTATCGGAAAAACAAAAATTCCGAGAGAACCAGTGCGCCCGCCAAGACCCACCCCGCTTCAGTCTTGGCGCGAAGCGCTGACATGTCCTCCATGCGATGGAATTTTGGTTCCGGCTTTGCCGGGTTAGGGCGCTTGGAGTGTTGTCTTGATTTTTTGGTTTTGGTATTGCCGACCCCGGCCAAGAGGAGCTTTGGCTCGGATGCGGATTTTTGTGTCGGGAATTGACGGGTTTTTTGTTTTGTTTCCCGCTCATCATTCGCGAATGAGTCTGGTTTTACAGAACACCGATTTTTCCCTACCGGTGCTGAATCATGGTTTGTCGGTTTAAGAAGGAGAAGCCTCGTTAGCGGTGTAAAATGAAACTGGCATCATATACGGCGGTTATTCTTATTGTTTCGTGGTCGGTATTGACGATTGCTCAGCTTTGGGGAGGATGCCTGTCGCCGGATCTGTATTGGAAAATTACCTTGACTATGGCCCTTTTGGGGGGAGGAGTGGTTGTTTCTTCCTTGATCGTCAGGGAGTATTTGGCCGAAGATCGAATGAAGAAGGATAAATTCATCGACTGACGTCGAGTTATGTCCGGGGCTGGATGGGAGGTGATCCGAGGGGTTTATCTCTCCCGTTCGTCGAGATGACAATTTTTCGAGACAGTTTGTTTGTTTCCCGTTCGGTTTCGCGAATGAGTCGGGTTTTACGAAACGCCGATTTTGTTTTACCAATGCATGAATCATGCTTTGTTGGTTCGAGGCGAAGCTTCACCAGGTTGTTTGTTGATTTTGTGTCAGGGGCCAATGCAACCCGATCCGAATAAAGTCGATGAGTTACTGAGAATGGCGGCGCACGAGGAGCTTTTGCCTCGTTTGGCTCATGTGAGACGGAGCGTGAAGGCTGATGGAAGCCTGTTGACGGAGGCCGATCTCGCCATGAGTGTGCGTCTGCGCGAGGAACTTGCCCGGTACCGGCCCGATATCGGGTTTCTGAGCGAGGAGGCCTCGTTGGATGAGCAGCGGGATTTGTTGCAAGCGCCCCCGCCGTTATTTTGGTGTCTGGATCCGTTGGATGGGACCAGTAACTTCGTGGCTGGCGTACCGTTTTTTGCCGTATCGCTGGCGCTCATCGAGAAGGGTCAATCGATCTTCGGGATCGTCTACGATCCCATTCGGGATGAGTCTTTTGTCGCTATCAAAGGTCGGGGAGCCACATACAATGGAAAGCCGCTCATCCTGAAGCCCATGAATATCCCGCTGGAATACTCCATAGCCCTGGTGAATTTCAAGCATCTGGATATGGGATTGGCACTTCGACTTCTGCGATCTCCCCCCTATGGCTCGCAACGGAATTACGGTGCTTGTGCCCTGGAATGGGCCTGGCTCGCCGCCGGAAGAGGACATATTGCACTGCATGGTGGACAACGGATATGGGATGTCGCCGCGGGATCGCTGATTTTTACGGAAGCAGGTGGCGCGTGTTCTACACTGGATGGCGCGGAGTTTTTGAACTTGACGCTGGCACCGTGCTCGGTGATCGCGGCCCGAGATAGTTGTCTCTTTATGGAGTGGCGCGACTGGCTGGTGCACGATAACGATAGATCCGGTCATCGTGTCTTATCCTCCAGCGAAGCTTCGCCTCGAACCGACGAAGCGTGATTTGGCATCGGTCGAAGCAAAAACCATGTCCAAATAATTTCCTGCCATTCCTCCTGGTGAGAGAGCTGTGGATGCGCCCCGATCATTTTGGTCTGTTGGTCATGTCTTTGATTCTTTCCATTACCGCGGGTCATTTCCTGCTCGGACTGCTGGCGAAGAAGCGATTCACCGCGCGGTTCCTCGTCGTGACGGGGGTGCTTACATGCCTGCTGGGCGGTTTTCCGATGGTAGTGTTCTCCGGCGAACTGACCATCGTTCGCACTATGGTTCCCTTGATGATTTTCGTCATCGGATTCACCCTTTCCATATCGCAGGCCATGAACATGGCGCTTGCCTCTTTTCCACATGCGGCGGGCAGCGCGTCGGCGATGCTCGGGTTTGTCCATATGGGGTTGGCAGGGCTGCTCAACATAACGACGGGGCCACTGTATGGCGGTACGGCAACTCCACTCGGCTGGATTATGTTGGGGATGGCGGGGACGGCGCTGGTGATCTATGCCGGGCTCGTGAGGGAGCGAAGATTTTCACGGACTTGAACTGACTACCTTTGCCCCGTTGTCTTTCCTGGGGTCGAATCGGCGTTACGTGGATCGCGAAGGGTTGCTTTGTGCAATTCCTCCTCGACAATCGACATAACCGCGCGAATGTTCGTGGTTAGTGGAAGGGTTTTGGCGATTGTGATTTCACAAGGATTCACGGGTAGTTTTTGCCATCCCTGGCATCTGGCCCGGCATTCCCTGCCGGGATGACGGAAGTGGTAAATTCTTACACAATCGCCTGAAACAACCTCTCTCGTCATCCCGGAAGGGAATGCCAGGACCCGGATGCCAGGGACGGCAACAGGATTCGGTTGCGGCCTTGGTCGCGCTATGTGATGCGGATGTGAATCGATGCGGACGTGCATCCGACGCAATCCGTACAGTAGAATTGGTATCCTGAACCCAAGCCACTCGTGTGATGATTCATGCACCGTGGCCGTGCTTGCGGTTATTTTATATTTTTAGAAACTTGAAACGTGGTGTTATGGAACCTTGCCACATAGCTAACTTAACGTTGAGGAGAATTTAGGATGATCAAACCACATGGCTCCGATACGCTGAATCCGTTATTCGTATACGACTCGGCAAAACACGATGAACTTCTGCATGAAGCGGAGAATCTTCCTTCCTTGGAGGTGAATTCCGCGGCGGCCGCCAATGCGGTCATGTTGGGTGCGGGGTACTTCAACCCACTTACCGGCTACATGAACCTGGCGGATGCCATCAGTGTCGCCGAAACCATGAAGACCACGGATGGCCTGTTCTGGCCCACGCCGGTGATGAATATCACCAATAATGTCGAGATCGTGAAGGGACACAAGCGCATCGCGTTGCGAGATCCCAACGTGGAAGAGAATCCGATCATCGCCGTCATGGACGTGGAAGATGTTGAGGAGATGTCGGATGCGGAGATCAACGACATTACGAAGAATATCTATGGCACTACCGACATGGAACACCCGGGTGTCAATACGTTCAATAATCTCGGTCGGCATGTGGTCTCCGGCCCAATCCAGGTGTTGAATTTCAGCTATTTTCAAACCGATTTCCCGGATACCTTCAAGACCGCGGTGGAAATTCGCAACGAAATCGCGGAGCGTGGCTGGAAGAAGGTGGTGGCTTTTCAGACCCGAAACCCGATGCACCTCGCCCATGAGGAGCTATGCCACATGGCCATGGATCGTCTGGGTTGCGATGGGCTCGTCATTCACATGCTGCTTGGCAAGTTGAAACCCGGTGATATCCCGGCACCGGTGCGGGATGCCGCCATCCGCAAGATGGTGGAGCTGTACTTCCCACCCAATAGCGCCATGGTGACCGGATATGGTTTCGATATGTTGTATGCGGGCCCCCGCGAGGCGGTGTTGCATGCGGTATTCCGTCAGAACATGGGTGCCACGCATTTTATTATCGGACGCGACCACGCTGGTGTCGGTGATTATTATGGTGCCTTCGAGGCACAGGAGATCTTCGATTCTATCCCGGCAGGCACGCTGGGGATCGAGATTTTCCGCGCCGATCATACGGCCTATTCCAAGAAATTGAACAAGGTCGTCATGATGTGCGAGGCACCGGACCACAGCAAGGAGGATTTCGTGTTGCTTTCCGGGACCAAGGTTCGTGAGATGCTGGGCGAGGGTAAGGCCCCGCCGAAAGAGTTCTCGCGTCCGGAGGTTGCACAGATATTGATGGACTACTATCGGAGCACAAAAAAGTAAGGATTTGCCTTTCAAGGCTTGGGTGGGCCCGAGGGCTCACCCGAGTTTTATCCGGCATATCCATTTTGGCCCGCTCTTTTCCCCGCCACGTCAGGCCGAACTCCTTTTGGCCGAACTTCACATCGATACCATAGCGCAGCCGAGCCGCAACCAAATTAAATTGCCATCCCTGGCGGGATGACGGGAGTGGTATTACCGGACCAATCGGTTTTGTTGATTACCTTTCCAATTACCGCTCCCGTCATCCCGGCATGGAAGCCGGGATCCAGGGCCAGGGACGGTAAAAAAAACGTTCACGAAAAACAAAAAATCAATCGATAGTAGTCCAGTAGACGATCTTCCCCTCTTCCCTGGTCCGGGGATGGATGTTTAATTTCAGTTGAGGCTGTGTTTGCGGTAGGATTTCCATAGAAAAAATTTCCTCATCCCTATTTCCCACTCTCATAACAATTGATAATGAACATGCGGCATCGGTTATCGGTTTCATTGCGGTGGGCGATCATCCCGCTGGTTGCCCTGCTGGTCGGTCTCGGGATAGCGGTTCAGGACGCCGCGTTCGCCGGTCATGGCGCGGTCCGGGTGGAGATCTCAGGAGGGGCAGGCAGCGTGGAGCTGTACGGGGCCAGCCACGCCCTCGTCATCGGCATCGACGCCTACGATTCCGGCTGGCCGCGTCTTTCCAACGCCGTCAAGGATGCCGAGCTGGTGGCCGATGCGTTGAAGAAGCAGGGCTTTTCCGTGACCCTGAAAAAGGATCTCGATTCCGCGGCATTGAAGGATGCCTTCGCGCGCTTTTTCACCTTCGAAGGCCAGGACCCCCAGGCGCGCCTATTGGTCTGGTTCGCCGGGCACGGCCATACCCTGGACGGCGAAGATTTCCTGGTCCCCGCCGATGCCCCCGCTCCCGATAGCGTTGCCCGATTCAAATACGAGGCCCTGTCCTTGCGTCGATTCGGGGAATTCGTGCGCATCGCCCGGGCCAAACACGCCCTGGGGGTGTTCGATTCCTGCTTCTCCGGCACCGTCTTCACTACCCAGCGCACCCGCCCACCGCCGGCCATCACCCACGCCACCACCCTGCCGGTGCGCCAGTATGTCTCCTCCGGGGACGAGAACCAGGAGGTCTCCGACGACGGACGCTTTCGGAAACTCTTTATCCGCGCCTTGCGAGGGGAGGCGCCCAACGCCGACGCCAACCGGGATGGCTATCTCACCGGCAGCGAGCTGGGCATGTTCCTCGCCGACCGGGTCACCAACCTCACCAATGCGCGCCAGACCCCCCGCTACGGCAAATTGCTGGACGAGGATTGGGACCGGGGAGATTTCGTTTTTGTGACGAAACCCGTATCGCCTCCCGTAGGATGGGCAAAATCGCGCAGCACCCGTGTAGGTTAGGGTGAGCGCAGCGAACCCCAACATGAGCCTCCAACGCCGGTTGTTGGGGTTCGCCCTTCGGGCTCACCCCAACCTTCTATGAGGCCGTCCAAAGTCAACCCCCTCGTTAATCAAGTCTTC
>CAZSVE010000109.1:0-8606 GCA_964610175.1 uncultured Thiotrichales bacterium | reverse complement strand
TTTTACGTTGGATTCACGTCCAACCTTCAGGCTCATGTGTCTTTGGATAAGGCTTATTCTTGTTTATTGGGCTGCAATGCGCTACCTTCCAGCGCATGAATCCAGTACCATTCGCTACCCTGAAATTCGTCGATATCCTGAAGATCTTCGGTGTCCCCGAGAATCAAGCCGAAGCCCATGCCAATGCCATGAGCGAGGTATGGGGCACGGCCACGCGGGAATTGGCCACCAAGGATGATATCCGGGATCTCAAGCGGGAATTCGCCGCTTTGGATGGAAAGATGATTGGTTTGGAGGGAAGAATGACGGGCTTGGAAACCAAGCTAAACGCCATGCAATGGGTATTGGCGCTTCTCGTCGTGATATCGAGTGTGCCATTGGTTCAACAATTCTTTTCCTAGTCCCTCACAGGGGACACCTTCGACGAAACCATCAAGAAATTCTCGGTTGCCATTTCGAGGGCAGTGAGAAATCTCGTGCATTCGGAACATCTTCGAATCGGAAGGTTTTTCACCGCACCCGAAATGACAAAGGGCAAGTCGGGAATCTTTGGTTCCGGCCACGCCGGGTTGGGTTTTCGGGGCCTGCAACCGAAACCGTCAGCGCCTGAATAATTCCATTCTCTAAAAGACCCCGTACCGAAAAACCGGACGGGGTTTTTTTATTGAAGCCCTCGAAGATATAACCTGGCGAAGCTTTACCTCGAACCGACAAGGCATGATTGGGCATCGGTAAAGCAAAACTGGTGTTTCGTAAAATGGTGACTCATTTGTGAAGATGAGCAGGAAATAAAAAAAATTTTTGTCGATTCGCTTCTTCTTGTATGAATTGCCTGTAGCTCCTCTTCAAAGAAGGCAGTTCGGGTATCGATCCACCCATTTCTTCCTGGTAAAGTTTTCCAAGCTCGGTTATCGTCACAAAAATCGACCAACCATCGAGAATGATGTGGTGAACCATGAATAGCAAAACCCGGTCGTTGCCTCTTGACGGAAATCAGTACCCAACGCGCTAGTGGACCCTTCTCCAAGTCCAGAGGCTGCGATGTCCGAGTTTCCAGGATCTCTTCCACATTCGCATCACTATCTTCCTCTACGTGCACCTCCCGGAAATCGATGGGTAGATTTTTATGCACTATTTGTAAAGGCTTTCCCTCCCGTTCGGAGAAGGTTGTGCGCAATGCCGGATGGCGAGCGCTCAGGCGCTCCACGGCACTGCGCAACGAGAAAAAAGAGATGTCCGCTGGCAAACGCCATGCACCGTTGAGATTGTAAAGACCTTGCTTTGGGAAACGCTGTTCCAGAGACCACAGACCTTGTTGGTTTGCGGAGAGGGGGGGGTATTCATTGGAGGAAGTAAGATTAGCCAATAGTATCTCCCAATTGTAACGTAGAATGCCTTATCGAAGTCTGCCAATCGACAGTGCCTCCCCGCACGTACCACTGGCCCAAACTCTGGATTCATCATCCCGCAGTTCA
This sequence comes from uncultured Thiotrichales bacterium, assembly GCA_964610175.1. GTDB lineage: Bacteria > Pseudomonadota > Gammaproteobacteria > HK1 > HK1 > CAZSVE01. The sequence continues at coordinate 7,131 of CAZSVE010000109.1, read as the reverse complement.
TCCTCTCCCTCACCGAAGCACCCAAGCCCTGAAACCAAACCATCGAGATTGGCTCTTCAAAAAAATCACCGCGTCCCAGCGAGCCGATCTCATGGAGGTAATCGAAGAGCGACATGGCTTACGTTCCACACTGGTCGCCAGTCAACTCCCCGTCGACCTCTGGCACGACCACATCGGGGAACCGACTCTGGCCGACGCCATCCTCGACCGCCTGATCCACAACGCGCATCGGCTCCCGCTACACGGCGAATCCATGCGGCGATACCTCGATCGAATCCTCTCTGATCTCACGGCTATAAATGACGAAAAAATCGACCATCGTGACTGATCGAAGTAAAAAATCAGACTCCAGTCGCGCTCAGCTCGGGGGACCGGTCACGATCACCGTAATCACCGGTCACGTTCGTCGGAATGCGCACCATTTCTTGGTGGGGAGCTGCTCCTCATATAAACCGAGCCGCGACGCTACTGACCTGCGAGCGTTTACTGCCGTTGGATTTCTATCGTCAGTAATGGCAGTGCCCTGTCCGGCACTTTCGAGAATTTCATTCTTCATCTCGTTTCGGTCATTCTCCATAAGCTACCCATTGCGCGAGACCAAGGTACAACTTCCACGCATTGGTGGACGATAAGGTGGGTTATATATAGGGAGCCTGCATGACTAAGGTACACAGGAATCAGCGGAAGAGCTGGAATCAGCCGGATTGGAAGTCGGTGTGCCGAGTGCTGAATTGAATTTCGAGGGTTGGAGCGGTCAATCAGAAGGTGTTGATAGTTCTCGGATTTCTTGTTCGGAAAGCCCGGAAGATTTGGAAATGATGTCGATAGCTACACCCTCGCCAAGCAAAGCTCTGGCGACTTCTTTTCGTCCCTTATTTTCACCTTTCTCCATTCCCCTGACTTCGCCTTCTTGAAATCCCTCTTCTATACCTTCCTCTCTTCCCTTAGGTGGATAACCGGGAACGACGACTATGCGACCTCCTCCAGGAGTGCCCATTCCACCGTTACACCCGGACCGAAGGCCATGGTCACGAGCTTCCTGTTTTCCTTTGTGGGAGAACCCGTGAATCCCTCCTCCTTGAAGGCCTTCAACTGTCTATCGATAACGATAAGCATTGCCACCGAACCCTGATTCCCGTAGGAGAATAATGTCTCGAAAGACGCGTCCAATCCGTCTTCGGGCCATCCGGATTCCACAAGCGGCCGTTTCATTCCCTCTAGAATCTTGACCCCACCAGGGTGAATACCTAATTCCGGTGGTGATTTCGAGGTGTTTTCATAGAGCTTTCTCAGAATTTCGGCACCGAACCCTTCCCGAAAATAGACATCCAATGCGCCTCCTACATCCTTATACAGGTGCATGCGGTAGGAATCGTCACCGGGCCGTAGGGGGGGATTGAACGTCATTCGGTCGGCGGTATCGGGGACGATGGACATGCCGGTTTTTCGATACCGCCACTTGCCCTCCGGGGCCAACACCGCCGCCGCCGCGCCATCCTTGAAGATGGCATGGGTAACCAAATCATCCATGTCCGTCAATAACGGGTTATAGTGCAGGGTTGCCATCTCGACGGCAACCACCAGGACGGCCTTGCCATCGCCGGCGCGGATGGCATCCCTCGCCAGCCGCAAACAGGTCCCCCCACAGAAGCAACCGTTGAAATTGAGTTCCGCCTTTTGACAGTCGTAGCGGAGCCCCAGTTCCTTGATAAGCATGCTCGGGAGACCGGGCTCGGTCCATCCACTGGTGCAGGTAGTAAAGATATGCGTGATGTCCCGAGGGTCTCCGCCCCAGTCCGCGATGGCGTTGCGGGCGGCCTTCGTGCCCAATTTTCTCAGTATCTCCTCGAAAACACTCAGGCGTTTCCAAAAAGGGGGAATATAGTTGTAAGGGGTAAAGATGTCTTCCTGGAGAACGGCATCCTGGATATCCGGGTAATCGGCCGGTGACTCCTCCTCCGGCAACCAATGAGGGCATACGGTGTGATGAAGGCGTATCCCGCTCTTCTCGGAAAGTCTTCTCAACGTCGCGATAATGGACTCCGGTTGCCCATGAACCCTGCGCATTTTTGCGTCCATTTCCCGATAACGCTCGATGGGAACCGGGTAGGGGAATGCGCTGCCCGTACCGACGATGTGTGCTTCTTGCTGACTCATATCGACTCGTGTTCCAAGTTTCCTGGTTTTACCGATATTTTTTTCGTATTGCTCGGTACAGCCTTTGGCCACAACCCAAAATGCTGCCACGAAGCTTTCGGATCGTCGACGAACTAGCGAAGCTTCGCCTCGAACCGACAAAGCATAATTGAGATTCGATATCGAGACTAACGGTTCCTAATCTGCCTTGGCCTAGCGCGTTTCGTTGAAATCCCGACCCGGCCAAGCCGGAACCAAAAAGGATTTTCGCTGGTTCCCGAGTGCAGCAAGCTTGGGAACCTTTTCCCTGGAAGCTATCCTTTCCGGATTTCGCTCTTGAGCGCACGCTTGGGGGCGAGGAAACGAGTGTCATTTCTCCCTTCGGAGTCGAAATGGCAAAAAGCAAAAATCTTTTGATTGTTTTGTTCGAAATTTCCCGAATAACGCCCCGACCCGGCCAAGCCGGAACCAAAAATCTTTCTATTTCAACTATGTCTGTCATTTCGACCGCAGGGAGAAATCTTCAAGGCCGAGATAGATTCAGCGCTCGAGATTTCTCGCTTCGCTCGAAATGGCATCATTCTGAATTTTTCGATCGTTTTGTCGAAGATTTTCCGGGTAACGGACTGATATGTTTTGACCTGTCAAGGTTCCTTATAGTGGGGTGGATAAACCCGTAGCTTTTCGCGTTCACTTCATCCTGTTGCTCCTCGAACAAGCACGTTAGTTCACGGTTCTTCCGATTTTCGGCGCCGAGCATGAAAGACGTGAGATCGAGGTCGACCGACATCATCATCGTCGCTTGCACGATCGGTTTTCGAGGGCCGATTGGAGCACCTTCGGTTGCGTTTCAGAAATCGCGCAAAGGAAGCTCTCCTTTTTCTCGTGTGTGGGGGTGGCTCAGACTTTCGGAGAGGAAGGCCAAGACTAGTGCGTTCATACTGACGCCTTCCTGTCTGGCGCGGATCGTCAAACGAGCATGGAGGCTTCGCGGTACTCGCACAACGAATTTGCCACTTGGCTTCTGGCCGGGATGGGGAATCTCGCGCCCGGTTTCTTCCGCGGCTCGAAGCCACGCGGCCAGCGCATCCTTTCCGTTGACCACGGCTTCCTCCGGGGTTTCACCGTCGGATATACAGCCGGGGAGATCGGGAAAACTCACCAACCAACCACCGCCCTCATTTTCCGCGAGGGGCCGAAGCTCGAAGGGATAGTCCACAATCGGGTTCATCGTTCTGCTCCAATCTCGTCAAGTAGGGTAAGGAATCGGATGATGTAAACAGGCTTAATTGGTCGCTTGAATGGTATAGTTACCGCCAATTCGGCATCAGGATGCAAGAACACGAAGTGGCTGCCACCTGTTTTTCTTACGTCGATACGGAATCGCGTCGCGATCGTTTCCAACTCCTCGATGCGCCAGCCTCGAGGGTTGGCGCGCATCCTCGCCAGAAGCTTTTCTGCCTTACTCATAGAGCACAATGATACTTTCCGTGATATCAGTCATCAACAAGTATGAAGCAGGTTACACACAAGAAATCATTTACGTGGCGCCGTCTCGGTCCCGTTCCGATTGTTTTGTTTCTCCTGTTTTCAGCGTCTCTTACCGCAGGCGATGGCACCGTTACCCTGATCCACATGGGTGACATCCATGGCCACCTCATCCCCCGCCCGCACTTTCGCCAGGGCGACCCGGATTCCGGAAAACGGCTCGGGGGATTGGCCTACCTATACGACCAAATCGAGAAGATCCGCCAAAAATATCCGAACGCCCTCCTCATCGATACCGGCGATACCATCCAGGGTTCCGCCGAAGCCCTCTATTCCGAAGGTCAGGCGCTGGTGGACATCCTCAATCGATTCCATATCGACGCCTTCGTGCCAGGCAACCGGGATTTCCTCTACGGCACGGAACGCTTCCGGGAACTCTTTGCCGGGGACAGTCCCAAGGCCAACTGGAACGCACTCGCCGCCAACCTCTACTACGCCACCTTGTACGATTTTCCTCTCTCCCGCTACCCCGACAAGGCCGGACAACGGGTATTGCCGTTTTATCTGGTCCGGGAAGTAGATAACGTCAAGGTGGGAATCATCGGCCTCACTGCGGACCGGGGCCCTCAGGCGGTAAGCCCGCGCACCATGGATGGCTTTTTTCTCACCCCAGGCAAGGAAGAACTGGAAGCCACCATACCGCTGCTGCGCGATAAGCCGAAGGTGGATCTGCTGGTGCTCCTCTCCGAGCGGGGACTCGCCGCCAACCTGGAATTGGTGGAGACCATCCCCGGAGTGGACATCGTACTCTCCTCCGACATGCACGAGGAGACTTGGCAGGTATTGGAGGCCAGGACCGGTACCCTGCTGGTAGAGGAGGGCCAGGATGGCACCATGCTGGGCGAGCTGCATCTAACCCATAAAGGATCGCGCCATCGCTGACTGGCAGTGGATTCCCCATCGGATCAGCACCGAAAACAACCGACCCGACCCGGAGATTGCCGCCCGGATCGAAAAAATCCGCGCCCGTTTCGTGAAGGGTGGGGGCTTCGGACCCCATGTCAATCCGCTCGATGCCTCGGTCCTGCGCACCCCCATCGACACCATCATCGGGTTTACCAAGGTTCCCTTGCACCGCTCCAACTTCTCGGATACGGAAGGCGGCATGCCCGCTGTTATCGAAGGATCTTCCCATGACTTCCTGGCCGATGCCTTCCGGGACGCCTGCCGTGGGGACGTGGGCGTAATGCGCGGTTTTCGGTACGGCACCCATATCGGACCCGGGGCCATCGAACTCGAGGACATTTACCACTTCATCCCCACGGGACCCCGGATCGCCTGTGGCGAAATCTCGGGCGATGCACTGTATCTCGCCGTCGAACGCTCCGCCGACCGGGTATTTTTCAGCGAGGATAACCCGCAGTTGCAGGCCTTCGACAATCTGGAAAAGAACTACACGCAAGATGACAATGTGATCTTTTTGCTGGTGCCACGAGACGGTCGGGTGTTCACCCGACAAACACTGATGGCAGTGGAACAATTGACGGAAATGGCCTGGCAAATCCCCTATTCCATACGGGTCGACTCGATAAGCAATTTCCAACACACCCAGGCCAGGGGCGACGATCCGGTGGTAGCGGATCTGGTGAGAAATGCCGGTGGGTTGAGAGCGATGCCCGGATTGCCGAAATTCATGACATTGCCCTTGCAGAACCCCTACTGACGGGGAAATTGATGTCGAGGAACGCCGATGTCACGGTTATCGACGTAACCATTCAACTGCCGCGCATCGACGAGGCCAGGGAAGTCCCGGAAGTGGCAAGGGCCGTGCGCGGGATCGCCGACAGGATGCGCGCCGATCATCCCCATCTAGGCATACACCTTACCGGCATGGGTATATTGACGGCCATGGTACCGACTCTGGCCCTGATTGCCGATTTCCTGCTTCTTCCACCCTTGTTGATGAAGCTCGATCCGTTCCGCAGGGGTTGGATCGAAACAAAAAACGAATTCCGGATCGATCGCTTGAGACGAAGAGTTCCCTGTTGTCGTTGAATATTCGCCCAATAAAAATATCTTCACCGATAGTTTCCATGATAGGCTGTGACGCTACATCGGCATTCGGAATGTCGATAATCACCCCGAAGGAACACTAGCGAAGCTTCGCTAGAACTATGAATGAGGTACTACACTATGTTCGCAAATACCCCTACCGCATACGCTCCACTATTCAAGCTGCTCCATTGGCTGATGGCTATCACCATCATCACCCTTATCGGGGTGGGTATCTACATGACCGGTCTACCGGAAGATGCGCCGAACCGCATGGGTATCTACGGTCTGCACAAATCCATGGGGGTATTGACGTTCCTATTGATCGTAGTGCGCCTGTTATGGATCTCGGGTAGCCGCCCCCCCGCATTGCCTGAAGTATTCGACGCCAGGGAACAGATGATCGTCAAGGGTATAAAGACAATCCTTTATTTCCTGATGGTATCGATCCCCGTGAGTGGGTATACCATGTCCACGGCGGCGGGTTACCCGGTCCCCTTCTTCGGTCTTTTCGAACTGCCCAAACTGATTGCCGAAAACGAGGCCATTGCCGAATTCGCCCATGAGATGCACGAAATTCTGGGCTATACCATGATCCTTTTCATTCTGTTGCATGCCGCGGGTGCCATAAAGCATCGCATCAAGGATAAGGGGGGAGAACGCGATATCCTTGCGCGGATGCTATAGAGGTAAAAAAAGCAAAAATCGGATCGTGCTTCGCAACAAGGCACTATGGAAAACCGGGACAGGAAAACGGGGTTTACATAGAACGCGCAGCACTCCGATATGCAATCCCCCCTCGAAGAACGGCATTATCGCTGTAAACCAACTGTTTTTACGCATATTGAAATACGGAACATGTCAACCTATACCCGCATAAATACCCGCTTTCATCAAAATACGGTCAGGACGAAAGCGACTAACTGAATTACTCCATAATATCACCATCATAAGTAGTGGACCGCTCTCTGCTCGAGCAGTCTTGGCAACGGTTACGTTGAGAGTCTCATCACCCCCGAGGACGAAAGAGAACCGGGATATAGGGCATTACCGTACGCGATACCAATTCCAATCCCTTTCGTGGGGACATCCATTTTGCAAAGCAGTTAATCGTTAGAAAACGTTCTTTTGCTGTTTCCCCCTTTCCGATTCAACTATGGCCAGCACTCCCGGCCCGATCGTCGATCAGGGTCATCTGGTTTGGGGATATAGCCTTCACAGCGCCGGGGAAGATCGTCCATGGGGCAGAGATTTCGGGTTGCCTTGATCTCTCCACGCTGCGCAGCGAGACACGAACCGCCTGCAATCAGGTTTCGGCGTTGATAACAGTGAACAGTGTCGCCGATCATCAGTGGGACTGCAGTCGCTTCGCGAGAACATCTTCGACAAAGCGATCAAAGAAATTTTGGCTCTTCAAAAAAATTTGTGGGTAGAAGTTTGCCATCCCAATAGCAT
>CAZSVE010000108.1:0-9300 GCA_964610175.1 uncultured Thiotrichales bacterium | reverse complement strand
ATGATCCACCGTCGCAGTCTGCTAAGCCTGCCCTGAACTAACGTGCTTGTTCGAGAAGCAACAGGATGAAGTGAACGCGAAAAGACACGGGTTTATCCATCCCACTATAAGGAACCTTGACAGGTCAAAACATATCAGTCCGTTACCCGTGAAGCCTTGAATAAAATTTCGAAGAAATTTTAGAGAAAGATAAAGTACGACTTTGTAATCATTGGGATAAAGGTGTTTTCCAAAGCTCCAACTTTTTTCACTTTTTGGTCCCGGCTATGCCGGGTTGGGTAGTTATCATCTGATCAAGGATAGCGTTTTCGGATGCGTTCCTTGGTATCGGTTGCCTCGACAGGAAAGGCAGGGGCGATTGAAAGTCGAGCTAAGGTGAGAGTAGCTGATGAGTAAGGACATTGATCTCGGGAGCAAAACGCTTGGGATGTGGGCACAGCCCAAGGGTTACCGTTTTTGGGTTCGGCCAGCATATTTCCATTGCTCCTTCGAGGGTGGGGTCTGTACTACTATCCGTCGATTTCTCGTTTTTTACACGTATTTTCGTTGCGACTTTGCTGCGCTGTGGTTTCTAAGATAAGAACCGCGCCAAAAAATCCCTTTTTGGCGCGGTTCTTACGAGTTGATTTATTTCTCGCTCAGCTTGGCAAATATCAAGTAGTTTTACAAAGCACCAATTTTGCTTTACCAGTGCTGAATCATGCCTTGTGGGTTCGAGGAGAAGCTTCGCTAGAACATACCAGTCAACTCTTTGGAGCGCAGTTTTACCAGAAGACTGGCGATACGCTTGTTGGTGCCTGTTGGCGTACTTCCTGCCCGTTATCGGAATGGAGGTCCATACAAGGGAGAGAAAGGCCTTTCGGAAGCACCTCGTGGCCGGTAGCAGGAAGTGCTCGGAGACCCCCCCCAAAAAGGGGGTGATGAACTGAAATTGAGCGATTTTGTTGACCAGGTAGACGCGGTGAAGGCTCTTGATAGGCTCGAAAGCATCCTGATGAGCCGAGTCCACAGGAAAGAAACTTAGAGCAACCTCCAGGACGAAGTTTGCGCCGTTCGCCGTTGGAAGGCCTTACCGAGTGAGTTTTGTCCATTTCCTTCAGGCTCATGTGTCATGGGAAGAGGCTAAAGCTCGAACTATCTTTTATGGTCGGAAATAATGGAGAATATGTCTGATTCCCCTGTGGTTTCAGAGGAATATGCAGATTTTGTTTTTGGCGTTGTAGCGCAACAAGTTGAGCAAGAGACTATCTAGGAAGATGCGCGAAAATTGGTTGGACCAGTGTGGAACCCGTCTTTTCCGGAATCAGTGGCGATGGTTCGTTATTGGTGGCGTTTTATTGTCGATTGTGGGATCGCTCGGTTGGTTGCTGATCGAAAGGCATGCGCGCGTGCTGCAAACCCCGCTTCACATCGATGGTGATGCGGCATTGCTGGTGGTAAAACCCGGAATGAGTCTGCGAAGTATCGCTGTGGAGCTATCGGACCGCAACATTCTGCCCCATCCGGCACATCTGATATGGGAGGCGGTTCGACGAGGGATCGCCAGAAAAATCAAGATAGGCGAGTATCGACTCGAACCCGGACTAACGCCACGTGAACTTTTGGACAAGTTGATCGAGGGAAAGGTATTACAGCGTACCTTGACTATCATCGAAGGATGGAATTTCAGGGAACTGATGCGCGCGGTACGGGCCAATGAGTATTTGACCCATACCCTGGAAGAGGATCTGACGGATGAGGATATCATGGAACGCATAGGCCTGCCCGGTCGCTCCCCGGAAGGCTGTTTCTACCCCGAAACCTATCATTTTCCCCTTGGTACCCTGGATGTTACGTTCCTGGAACGCGCTTATCTTACCATGGAAAAAAGGCTCGCCGAGGCGTGGGCGGACAGGGCCGAGGGATTGCCTTACCGAAATCCCTCGGAGGCATTGGTGCTTGCCTCTATCGTCGAAAAGGAAACCGGAAATCCAGCGGAACGATCTCGCATCGCCGGTGTCTTCGTGCACCGTTTGCGATTGGGCATGCGCCTTCAAAGCGATCCCACCGTCATCTACGGTATGGGCGAATCTTTCACTGGAAATATTCGGCGCTCCGATCTCAAGAGGCCGACTCCTTACAACACCTATACCAAAGATGGGCTCCCGCCGACCCCCATCGCCATGCCGGGAGGGGCCGCCATCCATGCCGCGCTACATCCTATGGTAGGTAAAGATCTATTTTTCGTTGCCAAGGGGGATGGGAGCCATTACTTCTCGGCCACCTTCGATGAACATAAACGAGCCGTGGCCCGCTATCAATTGCGCCGAAAGCAAAAAGGAAAGTGAGATTTTTCTGGATTGGAATCGAAATCACTGTTGGTATCGGAAGAAACGGTCGGAGTAATACCAACCTCGGAAATGCCGTGTACGCCGATTCGGCGCGTTCTGTATTGGATAGAGCGCCTCATTGTCTACGATCCCTCCTCGGAACCTCGGCTTTCCAACACATCGACATTCGGGAATTTTTCCAGGATCCATCCAGATACCCTGCATTGACGAGCCTGGTACAATCCATCGGACTCCATCATGATCAAGACTAACAGAGTTACCATGGTAGGTAAGATACCAACACCCCCAATAATGGCATAAACCGCCTCTTTCATCATATTGAGATAGGAATGCCCCACCCAACCCAGGAATGAGACGATACCCAGGAGGGACAACATACCAACAAACATTCTTGCACGGCGGGCGGCAATCTGCCAGTGGCAGAAAGCAAACCACGGATCTATCGTGAAGGAACGCCTTGCACGCCACAGGATATAGACCAAACAACCAACGGAGATAATGGGCACAAAATACAATGGATAAGGAAAATTTCCGAACATGCCCAATGAAGCAATGAAAATCAAAATATGATTCCCGACTAGATTGAAAAGGAAGATTTCATGTGGGGTCTCCGCCTTTTTTGCATCGGCCTTTGCTATATCGAACTGCATGATCGAGTCTCTTAATGTTCTGCTTCGGATGAAATGAGGCTTTTTCGGTTATTTGAGGGAATGTTATTCAAGACTAGCGAAACTTCGTTAGTTCCTCACCGGGAAAATCTTCGACAAAACAATCAAAAAAATTCCGCCGGTTCCCAGGCGTAGGCGCAAGAACTCTTTTCCGGAAGCCGTAGCTTGCCAAGATCTACGCTCCCAAGCCAGCTTGGGAGCGAGCGAAGATTTTTGGTTCCGGCTTGGCCGGGTTGGGTGTGACTCGGTAAGGTGCCAACGTAGTGAGAGAAAGCCATGAGTGGGAGTCTATCATAAACCCCCTTTCCCAGGCCGAGCTTTGCTGATACCGTGAAGATCGGTAACCGTCGGATCAGATGCGGACTACTACAGCTTCGTTGTCGCGGTGGCAGCACATATCCTCGTGCACATTCAGATCAACGTAGGTTCTGTGCTTGATGTATCGGAAAAACAAACTTTATTTCCACATTTTCTCTTGATGCCTTGCTGGCCATATCCGACGTCCTAACCGCTGTTTCCAACTTTGAAAGTCTTTGCCTTTGAACCTTTTGCGTTATACTTCCTCGTGATCTGCCTTCCTTGATGCGGCCCCATGTTCCAGGGATTAACGCTTCGACATAATCTACGTGTCTTGATGCGTACTTTCGGCCTGGGTATATCAAGGCTTCATGTCTAAAAGCGCCTTTCGGTTCCTGCCATGCCGGAGTTACAGGCCAGAAGCTCCTGGTTGCACATGTGTCGAAGACATTGGAAGATCACGGATAATCGTTACGTCCCACTCAGCTGATACGATCCTCTCGCGAAGATACCAGACTAATGCAAGGCATCGAAGCAGCCACTCTCCAAAAGGCATTATCCTTGCTTGCTCGACGGGAACATTCCAAAATGGAGCTTTCCCGCAAGTTGGTGGCGAGAGGAATCGAAGAAGGTCTGGTTGCTTTGACCATCTCTCGGCTGTGTCGGAAAAACCTCTTATCGGATGTACGCTTTACGGAAAATTTTGTGCGTCAACGTATCGCAAACGGGTATGGACCCATCCGGATTCGACACGAGCTGCGTCAGCATGGTATTGATGAAAAGACCATCATGCAAAACCTGCCATACGGGGAGAATGAGTGGATCGACAGGGTTGCGGAGGTTCGACGTAAACGCTTCGGAGTCTCGAAACCAAAAGATCATCGTGATCGAGTACGCCAGATACGGTTCCTTATGCGTCGGGGATTTCCCGGCGAACATATACGCAAAGTGCTGGACCGGATAAATTCATGATCAGTAGTAAAGAATTGCGCGCCAAGTTTTTGCGCTTTTTCCATGATCGCGACCACAAGATTGTGCCAAGCAGCTCGTTGATACCTGTCGACGATTCGACCCTTTTGTTCACCAATGCGGGCATGACCCAGTTCAAGGAGAACTTTCTGGGACATGAAAAGCCCTCTTATCCTCGTGTGGTGAGTAGCCAACGGTGTGTGCGCGCCGGTGGGAAACACAACGATCTGGAAAACGTCGGTTACACTGCTCGTCATCATACATTCTTCGAGATGCTCGGTAATTTTAGTTTTGGCGATTACTTCAAGCGTGAGGCCATCGGTTACGCCTGGGAGTTTCTCACCAAGGAACTGGCGATACCACCATCCAAGTTATGGGTAACAGTTTTCGATCAGGATGATGAATCCGAAAATATTTGGAAGAAGGAAATAGGCATTTTGCCTTCACGTTTTTCCCGATGCGATGCCAAGGATAATTTTTGGGATATGGGGGAAACCGGTCCATGTGGTCCATGTTCCGAAATCTTCTACGACCATGGACCCGAGATACCGGGTGGTCCACCTGGCAGTCTCGACCAGGACGGGGATCGGTATGTCGAAATCTGGAATTTGGTGTTCATGGAAACCAACAGGGACATTCATGATAACTTGACGCCCTTGCCAAGACCCTCCGTAGATACAGGAATGGGTTTGGAACGACTCGCCGCAGTTCTTCAGGGAGTACACACCAACTACGAAACGGATCTCTTTCGTCATCTCTTGGATGCCACTGCCAATATCGTTGGCACCAAACCTGGTGACAGCAAATCGCTCCATGTTATCGCTGACCATATACGGTCCTCGGCTTTCCTGATAACCGATGGTGTATTTCCGTCGAACGAAAGTCGAGGATATGTTTTACGGCGTATCATCCGACGCGCTATTCGCCATGGTTATCGGCTTGGGGTCCGCGATCCATTCTTTTTTCGCCTTACGGACTCGCTTTGCCGAGAAATGGGTGATGCCTACCCGGAACTTATCGAAAAACAGGAACTGGTAATCCGGGTTCTTCGTCAGGAGGAGGAGCGTTTCTCGGAAACCCTGGAGCAGGGCTTGAGCGTCTTGGGGCAAACCATCGACGATTTATCCGGCAAGGTAATCCCCGGCGAAGCTGCGTTTCGGTTGTATGATACCTATGGATTCCCCATGGATCTCACTGCGGATATAGCACGCGAACGGGGACTTACGGTAGACGACGATGGTTTTCGGCGGGAGATGGAAAAGCAGCGAGAGCGCGGAAGAGCCACCAATCGCTTCGGGATCGTCGGTAGCGTAAAAGGCTTGGAGGGCCTATCGTCCATCGAGGAATGTCATTCCGAATTTATGGGGTACGACCATGTGGCAAAAGACGCCAGGATAATAGCCGTTTACCTTACAGGGAATGAAGAAGACAAAGATTTCGACGATACTACCCAAAAACATCCAGTCAATCAGATCGACGTCGGTGAATACGGCCTTATCGTATTGGACAACACTCCATTTTATGCAGAGTCCGGCGGGCAAATAGGCGATCGTGGTGTTTTATCCGCAGAGAATGTCCGCGTTACGGTTACCGATACCAAACGCCATGGCCAGGCAATCATCCATGCCTGCCTCATGGAGGAAGGAACCCTTTTCGTTGGAGATACCGTACAGGCCCATGTCGATGTAACGATCCGCTTGGCGACGGCGCGCAGCCACTCGGCGACACATTTACTACATGCCGCCCTGCGGGAATCCCTTGGAGAACACGTGGCGCAAAAGGGTTCGTTGGTGATGCCGGATCGATTGCGTTTCGATTTCTCTCACTTCGAACCGGTATCTGCCCGACAACTACATGCCATCGAACGGCGAGTATGTGAATGGATCATGGATAACCACGAAGTTACCACCCGCATCACTTCGTTGGAAGAGGCATTGAAAGCGGGGGCCTTGGCGCTTTTCGGAGAGAAATATACGGAAACCGTTCGTGTGCTTGCTATTGGCACGTGTTCTACGGAACTTTGCGGTGGTACCCATGTGCGCCGTTCCGGTGATATCGGTTCCTTCAAAATCACTTCGGAAACCGGCATAGCGGCTGGTATTCGCCGCATCGAGGCATTGACCGGTAACGGAGCATTGGATTGGATAATCGAAAATCTGGAACGATTATTGCGAGTTTCCACGCTACTGAAAGGAAACCCTGAACAGATCGAAGACAAGATCGACCAACTATCCGCTCGCAATCGGGAACTTACACGTGAGTTGGAAAAATTGACGGCTAAATTGGCCGCTCGTCAGGGAACCGAGATCACTTCCAAGGCAGTGCCCATAAACGGCATTCAAGTGTTAGCGGCCAAACTCTCCAATGTCGCCCCTAAATCTTTACGTGATACCCTGGATCAACTAAAAGAAAAGCTCGGTTCGGCTGTCATTGTTTTAGCCACCGCACAGGAAGAAAAAGTACATCTGGTGGCCGGGGTAACGCGAGATTGCGTCGATCGACTTACTGCGAAATCTCTCGTCAATTTCGTGGCGCAACAAGTTGGTGGTAAGGGCGGTGGACGCACAGACATGGCCCAGGCAGGTGGAAATGATCCGTCCAAACTCGATACGGCGCTCGATTCAGTATACGGCTGGGTAGAAAAACAACTCTCATAGGTGACACCATTTTCACGAGCGACACTATGACCTCTATCTGGAACATCGCCATGAAAGTGTGCTGCGTGCAGCAATGCTCCATTACCCAACTCGACTTGGCGAAAACCAAAACCTGAAAAATTGTGGTTTTAGAAAACGCTTGTATCTTCATGATTGTAAAGATGTATTTCGTTATCTTTGAAAATTTCTTCGAAATTTCTCTTAAGAATCATTCGATGATTTCGTTTATTTCCCGATCAGCTTCGCAAATGAGTCGAGTTTTACAGAGTGCCAATTTTGCTTTACCGATGCTAAATCATGCTTTTATGGTCTGAGGCGAAGCCTCGCTAGTTATGGCGATAAAAAACGCATTCCAAGCAGAACGAGGATCTTTTGTTTCGGGGTGATGAACCCTTGACGTGAGCTGTTTCAGATGAAACGGTGAGAGACCTTTTTGGTCAGAATCGCTATCGTGAAGATATAAAATCGAAATGAATATTCAGGATAGCGGTACCGGGATAAGAAAGCGTAAGTAAATCAATAAAGTTACTACAAAAGTTTTCGATTTCGGCTATATCGGGTTATGCTTACGGAATCCCGACTTGAATTGGCGGGGAATTTATCTGCAACATGAAGATCCGAAAAATAGGAGATAATTTATGAAAAGTCTTCGAAATATCTTGCTTATCCTTCTGATACCCCTGATCGTTTCAGGCTGTGCTACGATAAACGGGAAAACAAATGTCTGTAAAATCGTCGGTGGCGTAGTTGGCGGTACAGCCGGGGGCTTCATCGCGGAAGAGGCCATCGCTGGTGTCATTCCAGGTGTTATCGCAGGTGCTATATTGGGACACATATTATGCACGGATGAAGATGCCGATGGTGATGGGGTACTGGACGGCCGAGATCTCTGCCCGAATACACCAAAAGATGCAACTGTGGACAAGAATGGTTGCTCCGATCCCGATAAGGACGGTGTGTTCGGTCGCAAAGATCAATGCCCGAATACGCGACTTGGAGCCAAGGTAGACAGTAAGGGATGTGGGATATGCGAAAAAATGATAGCCAACCTACAAGGCGATATCTACTTCGATTCCGCCAAGTGCGACCTTGATGCCAAGGCTAAGGCTACCCTGGATGGTATGGTAAAGACATTGAAGGGCATTGATGCCAACGTATATCTTGCGGGATATACCGATCATGTCGGTTCGGGTAAAGTGAATCTTACGTTATCGCAATGCCGAGCGAGTTCGGTTAAGCGCTATTTGGTGTCTGGTGGTGTTAACGATAAAATCACGGCCAAAGGCAAAGGTGAAGCCTTCCCAATAGCATCCACGGAGACGGGCAAGGCGAAAAACAGAGTGGTAAAGATCACCGCCATATGTAAATAAAGTGCCTGATCCGTAGGTAACTCTGGTCACTTGATAATATGTCGAAAACGGATCCTCCGTTTTGGTCGGAATGATGGCAGCTCGGCCATTCTCGATCGAAACCAAGGATCCGTTCGCGATCTCACCAATCGAAGGCGCCACATCTTGGTAACGCATACACATCCTTGATGTCGAGCAATACGCCCCTCCATACCACCACCCAGTCACTCCGCGACCGGATTGTCCGGTGCGTTAGGAAACTAGATGACCTTCCCACCGAGGCCGATATTCGACCACGATCCGCTATCGGCGATTTCGACCTCGGACCTGCACAAAAGCCTGTTTCGAATATATCGCTGACGGCAGCGGCAGTACTGGTTCCCATCGTGAAACATCCCCACAGGCTCTCTATTCTCCTCACCAAACGCACCAACCACCTTCACGACCATCCCGGGCAGATCAGCTTTCCGGGGGGGCGGACCGAGAAAATCGACAACGGACCGATTACAACCGCATTGCGCGAGACCAAGGAAGAGATCGGTCTCGAAGCCTCGTTTATCGAAGTCGTAGGATTCCTCGACGCCTATGAAACCACTACCCGATACCTGGTAATCCCAGTAGTGGGTTTGATTACTCCAGGTTTCCAGCTGAACCCGGATTACTTCGAAGTAGCCGAGATATTCCAGATGCCACTGTCTTTTCTACTCGACCCCAGCAATCATCAGATACAAAGCCGCACCATCAAGGGAATACGGTGCGACTTCTACGCGCTGGAATACGAAAGGCATTTTATCTGGGGTGCGACGGCCGGTATGTTGATAAACTTGTACCATCGAATAATGGAGACATCCAGATAATCAACAAACAACCCGTCGATACTTGCCAGGATAGGTACGATTGGTTAGGAGGATAAGAGAAACTGAAATACGAAACAGTATATTCTAACGCCCATGAAGAGGGCTTCCATCACCCCGGAAAATTGGCTCTTCAAAAAAATTTGTGGGTAGAAGTTTGCCATCCCAATAGCATT
>CAZSVE010000107.1:0-9534 GCA_964610175.1 uncultured Thiotrichales bacterium | reverse complement strand
GAATCCATAACGCCGACCCGAATACCATCGAAAGTTGGGCCGATCGCGTACTGGACGCCAAATCCCTGGATGACGTGTTTTCGGAATAGCCCGTTCTCCGGGGGGAAGCTGTGCTGCGCCCTGTTTATTTCCCGCTCATCCTCGCAAATGACCAGCGAAGCTTCGCCAGATTCATGCCGCTTGTCTCGGTAAAGCGGCCCTGATTCCGTTCGGAGAACAAGTGGAGAAGCTGCATCACGAATTCGGGCTACATCCGGCGTTATCCCGCCATATCCGGACGTATTCTCATGAAACCGTGGGGTAACCCATCTTTCCCAAGGCGTTGACAAGTGAAAAGAAACCGGGAAAGTGTCGCGTAAATTCGTATCGGACATCGCCGAGTCCGTAGCATTCTCATGGCAAGGTCTGGAACAATGTAGACAACGAATCAGTGAAGGTCGACTTTATATACGGTTGTACACTTGGTCGAACAAGCACCACTGCGTTCCCAGAGGGCGGGTGGTGGTGAAATGGTTTTTCGAATCGATGGGTTCAAGGTATGTTAGTCAAGATGCTCCCTAACGGTAATGAATCTCCTACATTAATCGATCGCACACTCGGAGGAATCAAGCGCGCCTGGAGAGATTTGACGGGTAACGCGCGGGTGAAACGTACTGATGGTATGGTCGCGTCATCACTGCCCGCCGATGATCTGGCCCGGCTCAGAGAGAGAATCGATGATTGCCTGCATGGCACCGGTGGCGAGGTATTGGAGAGGGCGCGGGCGGTGGATCTGGGAAGGGTCTACTTCGGTCTCAACGAACAAGGACGGGAGCGCTTTTTCCGGCTGCTCGCCAGTGAATATGATATCGACCGGGCAGCGCTTGCGCAGGCGGTGGTGGCCTGGAACGAACTATACCAACGTATCGAACATCGACCGGAAAACATCGATGGATTGTACCGGGCCTCCGAGGCGATGCTTCGGGAAACCCTGACTTCGCCCGGAATTCGTCTCCTTGCCCGTTTCAACGGATTACCCGAGGGCGTCAAGTTCCTGGTGGACATGCGCGCGGAGTTGATCCCCCTCGCCCGAAAGGACCCGATCCTGAAAGGGCTCGATAACGATCTGAAGAGACTGCTTTCCGGGTGGTTCGATGTAGGATTTTTGGATCTTCGACGTATTACCTGGGATGCCCCCGCATCGCTATTGGAGAAGCTCGTTTACTACGAGGCGGTTCACGCCGTCACATCCTGGAGCGATCTCAAGAATCGCCTGGCCCCGGAGGATCGGCGCTGCTACGCCTATTTTCACCCCAAGATGCCCAATGAACCCATCATTTTCGTTTGGGTCGCGTTGGTGAAGGGGATGTCCCACAACGTTCAGGGATTGCTTGATACGAAAAGGGCCGTTATCGTGAATCCTTCCGAGGAGGCGGACAGCGCCATTTTCTACTCCATTTCCAACGCGCAGCGTGGTTTGGCTGGTATCAGCTTCGGTAACTTTCTCATCAAGCGCGTGGTCAAGGATCTGGCAAGTGACTATAAGGATATCAGGACCTTCGCGACACTCTCTCCCATTCCGGGTTTTCGCGGTTGGCTGGGAGAGCGGGTTGCCCTGGAGGACAATGCCCTGTTGGAGAAGACCGAGTCGGAGGCGGTTTCTGCCGTGGCGCAGACGACGGGTTTCGTGGAAAGCAAAGGTGCCCAGGCACTTGTCGACTTGTGTTCGAAGGCCGGTTGGCATGAACACCCCGATATCGCCAATGTCATCCGCGCCCCGCTCGTGCGCCTTTGCGCTCGTTATCTCACCGAAGCCAAGCGAGGCAAGTATGCGCGCAATCGGGTCGCGCATTTTCACCTGTCCAATGGCGCGCGCATGGAACGGATCAACTGGCTGGGCGATACCTCCGAAAAGGGTTTTCAGGAATCCGTGGGTATGATGATCAATTATCTTTATCGATCGGAGGATATCGAAAGGAACCACGAGTCGTATGCGAGCGAGGGGAAAATAGCGGTTTCCAGTGGATTCGGTGATTTGTCGAAAGGGTAGTGTCTCGTGCGCCGACTATAAATTATGGGTTATACAATGAATGTCAAGGATGCCGTAAGAAAAGCAATCGAATACGTTGCCGATGTGTTCGGACCGGAGAAGCCCGGGAATATCGGCCTGGAAGAAGTCGTATTTGATGAGTTTGATAATGCGTGGGAGATAACAATTGGTTTTTCCCGTCCGTGGGATTACCCGCCGGCAAGCGGGGATATCGGCGTGTTACTACGCCCCAAAGTACCACAGAGGCAATATAAGACGATCCGGATCGACGACAACACCGGGGATGTGAAATCGATAACGATGCGTACCGTCAAATAATGCGTAGTGTTTTAATCGATACCAATCTTTTGGTTCTTCTCGTGGTGGGCCTTTGTAACAGAGATTACATCTCTACCCATAAAAGGACCCGAATTTTTTCCGTGGAAGATTATGATCTTTTGCTAAAGGAAATCGAAGGCTTCGAGGTGATTTGGATTACATCGCATTGTATTGCCGAGGCCTCCAATCTCCTGAAACAAACCAATAGGAATCGAGCCAGGGAGCTGTTGACTTTCTTGTCCAAACTCGCCGGTAAAATTCAAGGAATCACATATAGAAAAATCACTATTATTCGATAATGCGGTCTTTGCAAGATTCGGTGTTGCCGATACCGGCTTTCTCATAAAATCCAGGAAAGTTACCTGTTCACTCACAGTAGATCTCGATTTATATTTGGAGGTATCGCGAACTGGAAGTAGGAGGGTGGTGAATTTCAATCATTTAAGAATGGGTGCGACGTTTCCTTGAAACGAATTTAGAAATTTTCCCTGAAGAAATTCAATCCAGATGCGATAGCCAAACTGGAACTGCAATATGCCCAAACGCAAAGCCACCATAAAGCGGGAAACCCACGAGACACGAATCGATCTCTCCCTCGATATCGACGGTTCCGGTAAATCACGGTTTTCCATGGAAATCCCTTTCTTGGCCCACATGCTGGAACAGGTTGCGCGCCATGGCTTCATCGACATGGATGTACGGGCGGTAGGCGATCTCCCCGTGGATGCCCATCATACCGTGGAAGACGTCGGAATCGTGTTCGGACAGGCCGTTGCCAAGGCCCTGGGCGACAAGGTGGGCATTGCCCGCTATGGACACGCCTATGTCCCCCTGGATGAGGCCCTCTCTCGGGTAGTCATCGATTTTTCCGGGAGGCCGGGCTGTTTTTGGCGGGTGGAATTCCCATGCGAGCGCATCGGTTCTTTCGATACGGAACTTTTTCAGGAGTTTTTCCGTGGTTTTGCCAATGGCGCGTTGGCGACCATCCATGTGGACAACCTGTGGGGTCGGAATACCCACCACATCGCCGAGACGGTTTTCAAGGCGTTCGGTCGAGCGCTTCGCATGGCATTGGCGCCGGATGATCGTGGCTCCGGAATCCTCCCCTCCACGAAGGGATTACTGTGAACACCAGGCCGACAAATCTCGGCAATCCAGTTGTCCGGAGAAACACCCATCCCCTGGCGCATCGATACGATGACCCGCAACCCTGGCGAAGCTTGTCCTCGAGCCAATAAAGCATGATCGAGTAGTGGTAAGGCGGAATTTGCCTTGTAAAACTCGATCCAATCGTGAAACCGAGCGGGAAATAAACGAATCTATTCGCGGGTTTCCTCGCGAATTTCCCATGGAGACCAGGATTTGGCCCGGTCTCCTCGATGTATCGGAAAAGCAAAATCTCCAAAAACCTGCCTCGACGGGGCATCATGTTCGAATTCGATTTTCATCGTGATACCGGGACTTCGTCCCGGAGGGAGTAGCATTCCTCCAATGCAAGCCATCGCACACATTGATTTGGCGGCCTTGCGCCATAATTTCGATCTGGTGAAGAAGCTGTCCCCCCATACCAAGGTCCTGGCCGTTATCAAGGCGGGCGGATACGGGCATGGCATCGCACGGGTAGCCAGAGCTCTCTCGGATGCCGATGGCTTTGCCGTTACCAACGTGGAAGAGGCCGTGACGCTGCGCGAATCAGGTATCTCTCGACGTATCGTCGCCTTGGAAGGCTTTTCTTCCCCGGAGGAATTATCGATTCTTCGGCAACACGGCATCGGCGCCGTAGTTCACCATGAATCGCAGGTGGAGCTCCTGGAACAGGGGACATCGGAACCGATGATCTCCGCATGGCTCAAGGTAGACACCGGCATGCATCGTCTTGGCATATCACCAGCGCGCCTGGGAGGTATCCGGGGCCGACTGCGCCACTGCGCCAACGTGGCGTCCTCTCTCACCTTGATGAGTCATCTCGCCAACGCCGACGATTGGCGAAATATCGATGCGCAGGTGCAGATTCGTAATTTCCTGTCCATGACCGCGGATTTCGGTACCGAAATCAGTATTGCCAATTCGGCGGCCATTTTAGCCTGGCCCGAGGCTCGCGTGGGTTGGATACGCCCCGGGATCATGCTCTACGGGATCTCTCCCTTTGCCATAGGCAAGACCGGAGCAGACCTTGGATTCCTGCCGGCGATGACATTATCCACCCACCTTATCGCGGTGAATCGAATACCCAGGGGGCAGACCGTCGGATATGGCGGGAGCTGGACCTGTCCCGAGGATATGCCGGTGGGGGTGGCCGCCATCGGATATGGGGACGGTTATCCACGCCACGTGCCCTCGGGGTGTCCAGTCCTGGTGAACGGCAGGCGCGTTCCACTGATCGGGCGGGTTTCCATGGATATGATTACCCTGGACCTTAGGACGCAACCCGATGCCCGTATCGGCGATCGGGTCGTGGCATGGGGGAGGGGGCTCCCCGTGGAAGAGATAGCCCGACAGTCTGAGACCATCGCCTACGAATTGGTTTGCGGCGTGACGAGACGGGTAGAATTGGTGACGAAGGGATCGTAATCATCCAAGATTGGCGTCGGAATCCGTACCGGGATTGTCGTTCATGGGAGATCTCTAGCGCGATTCTGCGGGGCCTTCATCGAAGCAGATATCGTTCGGATATCGATGGTGGCGGGAATCACCTCTAGCCGCTACATCTTCTCCATCAACATGCCGCAGGCCGTCAGGCCGGGGCCAAAGGCGAGACTCACCACGAGCTTCCCCTTGGGAATCGTGTCGTCGTTCACGATGGCATGCCAGATATGGGGTACTGTCGCGGATGCCCCAAGTGTGATAGAGCAGGCTTGTAGACATAGATAGTCCTCCAGATTAAGAACGACTACTATGCCTCACCTAACCAACCAGAGATAGAACCAAGTACGCTTCACCCGGATGAGCCTGATTTCCCGGAGCCGGACGGCGATGGCGCGGGCCCGCAGGTCCAACTGCCCGTAAGTGAGGCTAGCTGTCTCTATTTCGCCATCCTCGAGGAAGGTGTAGGCCATATCCTTCCAGCGAATATCCCGCTCCAAGTCGAAACGATAGCTGGTGTTGCGGCCATCCAGCTTTTCGAATTTCCGTGACGGCGGTAAATAAATCGATTCGGATGATGTCATTTCATGAATTTCGTTTTGTTTCTTTATGAATCGGAAACAGCTCCATAACTCGAACTGGATGAACTCGGTAATGGTTTCGAGGCCGAAGGTACCTGTTGCCAAACAACTCTGTCGAACCTTGCCACCAGCTGATAAAGATCGTCCACTTCCACCTTGTCGTGCTTTACCACCAGTCAGTCCCTGAAAGCCATGAATAATTGTAGTCTTATAAGGATATTTGGCGTAATCGTGCATCGAGGAATCATGGTAATATGCGAAAAGGCCTCCGAAAGGCGGATTGACTTTCTCTTCGCGACGAATGCAATTGTTCAGTGAAAATTCGCCTTCATACGCTGTCCCGATATCGACCAGCTACTTCCTTATCCTATCCCAAGGTTTATCCGTCGAATAAAATAAAGGCTCTTCAAAAAAACAAAAAGGCTTGTCGCCAAGCACCAATATCTCGAGCCCCCAATATTTGTTCATTTCCCGCTCGACTTCGCAAATGAGTCGAGTTTTACAAAACAGCAATTTTGCTTTGGCTGATGCTGGGTAATGCTTGGCGAGTTCGAGCACGAGCTTCGCTAGTCATGGGAACAAAAAGCCTCGATGCTCCAATCGAGGCCTTGTTGTGGTAATCATTCAACGAAGATCAAGAGTATGGACCTTACGAATCAATTCCTTATCGCGATGCCGACCCTAAGGGACCCGAACTTTCACCGGACGGTTACCTATCTATGTGCCCATAATCAGGAAGGCGCCATGGGGATCGTGATCAATCGACCTCTTGGCCTCGGTCTGGGTGAGGTGCTAAAGCATATGGACATGGAGGTGACGGATCCGGCAGTGAATTACATGCGTGTCTTCCATGGTGGCCCCATACAGCCGGAACGCGGCTTTGTCATCCACCGGCCATCGGGTAAATGGGACGCCATGTTACCGGTCGGGGATGATATCGCCATCGCCACTTCGCGCGACATCCTCGCGGCCATCGCCGAGGGGACGGGCCCGGCTAACGTTATCGTGGCACTCGGTTACGCAGGCTGGGCCGCCGGCCAATTGGAGAAAGAAGTAGCGGAAAATGCCTGGTTGAGCGCCCCTATCGATTCTCGCATCATTTTCGACGTTCCGTTCGAGAAGCGTTGGCAATCGGCAACCCGGATGTTGGGCATCGATCCCACATTGCTTTCCGGGGAGGTGGGTCATGGATAGACCGCGCGTGGAACACGATAGCTTTCCAAACGACGTCAAAAGAGATACCGAACGGCTGTTTTACTGCACGATGGGGGCGGCTGGATTGTTTTTCGATCCCTGTGTGACGCAACGCTCCATGTTGCACCCAAGGCTTGGGGGATAATGCCTCTTGTCACCTTGCTCGGCTTCGATCCGGGGAGTAAACGGATCGGGGTCGCCGTGGGACAAACCCTGACGGAGACGGCGAATCCTCTGGGGACAGTGGCGGTAAGGGGCAACACGCCCGACTGGGAGGCCATCGATGGATTGGTAACTGCCTGGGAACCCGATGGCCTGGTGGTTGGTTTACCCCTGAACATGGATGGCACTGAACAGACGATGACCCGGACGGCGCGACGCTTTTGCAACCAGCTCGCCCATCGCTATGGATTGCCGGTATATGGTGCCGACGAACGACTATCCACCCGAGAGGCAAAGGGGCGATTGTTCTCGGAGGGAAGATTGCATGCCGAAGATGATTCCGTCGCGGCCCAGATTATCTTGGAAACCTGGTTTTCCGAATGGAAAAATCACACCGCGCCACCCTGTTCGTAGAGGATGCCGAGATACTCTCCCGGCGTGTGTTCGAGGGTGAGCAGATCATGCTGCGTATTGCCGCACCGCGTATCGCGGTTGCGGCCTCGCCGGGTACATTTCTTCATGTACGTTGCGATCCCGGTCTCCCCATGAGGAGGCCGTTTTCGCTCATGGAGGCCGATCCGGAAAGTGGCTGGGTTGCTGTTTTGTTCAAGGTGGTCGGCCAGGGGACCCGCCTTCTCGCCGCCAGGGACGTTGGCGATGTCATTAATGTCATCGGTCCCATCGGCGTTCCATTTCGGCCATATGAAGGTCGTCCGCGGACACTGCTTTTGGGGGGAGGCATTGGAATGCCCCCCATGTTATTCCTGGCCACTCGCCTACAGAGGCAATCTTTCTTCGAACCACTACTCCTGCTCGGATCGGAGATACCGTTTCCGTTCAAGGCACGTCCCTCCCGAATCCTGGTCCCCGGCATGCCCGACGGCGTAATCGGTGCCATGCCCCTGATGGAAGATTCGAGGATACCCAGCCGCCTTGCCAGCCGCCAGGGGTACCCCGGTTGTTTCCATGGCCTCATCACCGACCTTGCGCGAACCTGGTTACTGGCACAACCTTCGACTGCGCGTAGCGAGATCGCCCTGTATGCCTGTGGTCCTTCGGCCATGTTGCAGGCTACCGCCGACCTTGCCCACGAGTACGACTTGCCGTGTCAGGTCTGTTTGGAGGAATTCATGGCGTGTGGAGTAGGGGCCTGCGCGGGTTGCACCGTTCCGGTTATAACCAAGGAAGGGCCCGCCATGAAACGGGTATGCGTGGATGGCCCGGTGTTCGATGCGCGGGAGGTTTTTGGGGAGAGCCGAAGTGCCATGGCGTAACACGATTCTGTTGGGTCATCGGCGCGGCCCGCGCCTCGAAGCTGTCTTGCTCATGGGTCGAATTACCACATTCTCCCTGGCTCGTGTATCGGGGAATGGGGATCGGAATGGTTCGGGATTTTGCCGATTGGAGTACCCTAATCCCAGCGAGAAGGCTTCGTCTTGGATTTTCGAGGCATGAAAGAATGAAACTCCGCGAACCTGCACATTAACGAGTCGACTTATCTTCTCTTTTGCCGCGACGTTCGAAAATTCGACCGCTATCACAAAGCGAAGCGAGAAATCTCGAGCGCTGAATCTATCTCGGCCTTGAAGATTTCTCCCTGCGGTCGAAATGACAGACGTAGTTGAAATAGAAAGATCTTTGGTTCCGGCTTAGCCGGGTTGGGTATCGGAAAAACAGAAATTCTGAGAAAACCGCTGCGTGGGCCAAGGCCCACCCCGCTTCAGCCTTGGCGCGAAGCGCTAACATGTTCCAAAATAACGGGGCCGGAACGATGCCGGGGAATCCAGCACAAACAGCTCATCCTGAATACGGGCCAGATAAAACCCACGCTGGCGCACTTGGTTTTCCATTTCCTGGGAGCAATCCACCGCCGCCACGATGCCGAAGCGCTGCTTGTCGCGATGTTCCGGTAGGAATTCGTCGAAGCGCGCCATGATCCGCTCCATTTGCTCGATACCCCCCTGGTCCAGGCGGCTTTTGACCTCCACCACCACGGCCTGATTTTCCTTGCCATTGGAATAGCCGAACACATCCAGTTCCATGCTCCGGCCATGGCGGGTAATCTCCACCCGTGGCACGATGAATTCCATATGAAAGCGTTCCCGCAGCAGCTTTTTCATGGATGGATAGGCCATGCCCTCGGTAAGGCCGCCGAATTTTCTACCAAGTCCCCCAATCTGGCGACCTAATTCTTTAATCTGCCGATCGGTTTCCTGGATGGTCTCTTTGAGTTGTCGGTCGGTTTCCTTGAGTTGTCGGTCGGTTTCCTTGAGTTGCCGGTCGGTTTCCCGTTGAGATGCGCGTAATTTTTCCATCTCGGCGCTCGCCTGTTTTTGGGAAGCCACCAAATCGGCCCTCGTCTGTTTTTGGGAAGCCACCAAATCGGCCCGCATCTCTTCGTGTGAAACGGCCAGACTGGCGACAAGTTCCTTGAGTTCTTTGTCGGTCATGATGTTACTCTCCACGATATGCCCTGGAATCGGATATTTCGAATGGAATGGGCCTGCTCGAAGTGTACCCTGAACGGGGAACTCCGTTCATTCGGCAAAGCAAAAACGGTATTTTGTAAAACCGGACTCATCCGCGAAGCTGAGTGGGAAAGAAACCAATTACGCCTCCTCAAAAGAACTCGTGGGTAGATTTTGGGACAGGCAAATTGCCAAGGGC
>CAZSVE010000106.1:0-9692 GCA_964610175.1 uncultured Thiotrichales bacterium | reverse complement strand
GGGATGTTGTAATGATCCTCCGGTATCACCGGGCCCGCGGTATTGAAGTATTTCACCTGATTTTTCCTATCGGAAGTCGAAGAAACGCGAACATGTGCCTCCTCGAAAAAATTCGTGGGTTAATATTTCACATAAGCCATTGTAAAACACCGATCTATCAAGAGGCACGCTGAAAAACCCAATATAATGCCTTGCGGTACATCGGGCCGGTGGCAAGCCGTCTCCGATTTCGAGATATAGTCCAAGGAGAAAAGACCATGACACTTCAACACACCACCCCGGAAAACGTCGAAGTAAGCTCGGAACGACTGGCCCGTATTGGACCCGCCATGCAGGCCTGGATCGACGAGGGCACGATTGCGGGCGCCAGTATGATGGTGGCCAGAAGGAACAGGATCGTCCATGGGGAGGAGATTGGACAAATGGATAAGGATGGCGGTGTCCCGATGCCCATGGATGCCATTTTCCGAATCTATTCCATGACGAAGCCCATTGTTTGCACGGCCCTGATGACCTTCTACGAAGAGGGACATTTTCAATTGATAACACCGGCGTCCAAATTCATTCCGTCCCTGGGCAGGCTGAGGGTACTGCGCCAGGACCCTTCGGGGACCGTGAAAGAGGAGGACCTCCAATCCCCGATCACGATGGGTGATTTGATGAAACATACCGCCGGTTTTACCTATGACATGGTGGACGACTCGAAGGTGGCCGAACTTTATCGACAAGCCCAATTGATCCATAACGGATCGAGGACCCTGGAGCAGTTCGTGGATACCCTTGCCCGACTACCGCTGGCGCATCAGCCTGGAACCATCTGGCATTACAGCGTGTCTATCGATGTCGCGGCCCACATCATCGAGATCCTCGCCGATCGACCCCTGGGCGATGTCCTGCGAGAGCGTATCTTCGAACCGTTGGGGATGGTCGATACGGGCTTTTTCGTACCGGAAGCCAAATTATCCCGTTGCGCCACCATGTATGGCGTCGGCGATATCACCGGGCTCGATATGACGGTATCCAAGGTGATGGCTGCGACCGAACGCGGGGCTTGGGGGCCGCTGGACGTAAGTCATACCTATCCGGTGGCGCGCCCCGAAACCTTCGCCAGGGGTGGCCACGGTCTATTCTCCACGACACAGGATTACATGCGTTTCGCCCTGATGCTCATCGGCAACGGCGCCCTGGATGGTGCGCGCATTCTCGGGCGAAAAACCGTCGAACTCATGCATGCAAATCACCTTCCAAACGAGCTGCTGCCATTCGAGGATGCGGGAGTCACCTTCGATGGCTACGGCTTTGGACTCGGTTCACGGACCATGATGGACGTAGGCGCGGCGGGTATTCCAGGCTCCATTGGTGAATTCGGCTGGGCAGGCGCGGCAAGCACCTACTATTGGGTCGACCCCGCCGAGGAATTGGTCGGCGTCTTCATGACGCAATACCAGGGAATGAACGAGCCAGAGAAGGCTTTCCGCGTGCTCGTATACCAGGCGATTTCGGATTAAGCGCCTTCCATGGGACCGCCTTTCCAGTGAAGTTTCGCCAGGAAACTTCATGAAGTCATCCCTTGTAAGAGCCAGCCGCAACCTGGTTGGATAGACTTGCGAATTGACGCAAATCCAGGGTCTCCGGTCGCGCTCCGGGATCTACGCCAGCAGCCATGATCTCGGCAGGGATCAACCATCCTCGGAGACAATTACGCAGGGTCTTGCGCCGCTGGGAAAACACTTTTGCCACGAGCCGCTCCAAGATACCTTGATCCGAGATGGGAACAGGCGGAGCTGATCGCACCGTCAGACGTACCACAGAAGAGGTAACGCGCGGGGATGGTGTGAAGGCGCCGGGACCTACATCGAATAGTTTCTCCGCCCGACAATGCCATTGAGTCATTACACTCAAGCGTCCGTAGCACCCATTGCCGGGCGACGCTACGATCCGATTGGCAACCTCCCGTTGAAACATCAGATGCATATCCCGGATATACTCGGATTGCGCCAGCAAGTGAAACAACAAAGGCGTGGAAATATTGTAGGGAAGATTCCCCACCACGCGCAGGGGTCTATCGGCGTGGCTCAGCGTAGCGAAGTCGAAGGTAAGTGCATCCGCGATGTAAAGATGAAGACCCTGCCCCTCGAATTCCATGGCCAATTTCCGGGCGATGTCGCGATCCAATTCCACTACATGCAGGCATTCGCTCAACGCCAGCAAGGGCCTTGTAAGTGCCCCGAGACCCGGACCGATCTCTACCATAATCTCCCCGATGTCTGGGGCGATAGCCGATATGATGCGTTCGATGACGGCCGGATCATGGAGGAAATGCTGTCCGAAGCGTTTTCGGGCACGGATCGGCTCGATACTGATCATAATCATCGAGGCACTGGAACAATTAGCAGGGATATGGTACCGGTCCAGGTAGTACGAAGTATGCTTCTAGCGAAGCTTGTACTCGAACCGACATGACCCGGCATCCCGAGGCAACCAAATCAGGGGATTGCCGGCAGAATATGGGATCACTGTTCTCCAGGAAATCGACCCTCCGAGAAAGGAAATTCCTGGGATCATCGAAGACGGGGATAACATGTCAACGCTTCGCGCTAAGGCCGACAGGAGGTCGGTCCCCAGTATACGCATCGGTCCCTCGGGATCTTTGTTTTTCCGATACGTAAATGGTCCGATGATGTTGTTTCGCGAATTGCCAGGCGGGTGGATGGTCGGATGCCTCTTCGGAAAAGAAGCTCGAATCGCTGAAAGAGACAGCGAAGATTGTAAGCTACTGCTGACTATTTCTGGGATTAGGGTTGCTGATTGCTACGACGCTGGTAGCCAGCAATCGGCAACCCATCCCTAGAAAAACTTTGCCTCGAACCGATGGAGCGTAATTTGGTCATAGCAGAGCAAAACCGGCGTTTCGAACACAAGCTTCGCTAGCCCCGGAATTTTCGTCCGTGCTCGAACTCAGGCCCGGATACCTTACCCTAATTTCCCAGAGCCGCTTTTGCCTTTTCGGCAAGTGCGGCGAACGCCGGTTGGTCGAAGATGGCAATGTCGGCCAAGACCTTTCGATCCAGCTCGATATTTGCCTTTTTGAGCCCGTCCATGAAGCGGCTGTAGGATAATCCGCACTCCCTGGCAGCGGCATTGATTCGAATGATCCACAATGCACGGAATCGTCGCTTGCGTTGACGACGATCACGATACGCGTATTGCCCTGCTTTGATGACTGCCTGTTTGGCTACACGGTAGACATTCTTACGCCGACCATAATAGCCTTTGGCCAGTTTGATTACTTTTTTGTGTCGTGCGCGGGCCGTGACTCCGCGTTTTACCCTTGGCATGGTATTTGATACTCGGCTAATTGATGAATCACGATGCCTTATGAATAAGGCAACATACGGCGTACAGCCCGGTTGTCAGCAGCATGTACCAGCGTCAATGATCGAAGCTGGCGTTTACGCTTAGTGCTTTTCTTGGTGAGAATATGGCTGCGGTGTGACTGTGCGCGCTTATACCCACCTTTCGCGGTTGGCTTGAAGCGCTTGGCGGCACCGCGCTTGGTTCTTATTTTCGGCATTTCGTTGTCCGTGACAGATTATGTCCAATGATTGGTTGGCCCGATGATCGGACTATGGAACAGGTTAGCGCTTCGCGCCAGGATCGAAGCGAGGCGAATCTCGGCACACGCGGTTCTCTCGAGATTTCTATTTTTCCAAAACCTAAATGGCGTAAACAATACAATGCGTTACGTCACTCGATATGCATTTTGTTTTGGGTTGGGTTGGGTTGTCGGTAGCGACAGCATACGCACGGGATGATTCTTGGAGCAATTTCGGCAGATCTATTTCTTCGGTGACAGCACCATAGAGAGACGCCGCCCCTCCAATTTGGGGAACTGCTCAACCTTCCCCACCTCTTCCAAGTCCGCTTCTATCCGCTTGAGAAGCTGCATACCCAGATCCTGATGTGCCATTTCACGACCCCGAAACCACAAGGTCACCTTGGCTTTGTTTCCTTGTTCCAGGAATCGTTTGAGGTTACGCAACTTGGTTCGATAATCGCCTTCCTCGGTACCCGGGCGAAATTTTATTTCTTTCAACTGTACCTGTTGTTGCTTCTTTTTTGCAGCCTGCCGTTTCTTGTTTTGTTGGAATAGGAATTTCCCATAATCCATCACACGGCAAACAGGCGGGTCCGCCTGTGGTGCAATCTCTACCAAGTCCAATTGAGCCTCTTCGGCCAAGGCAAGGCCCTGCTCCCGAGTTACTATACCGATTTGAGACCCGTCGGCACCGATGACCCGAATCTCATTTACTTTGATTTCTTCGTTTACGCGATTTTTCTTCTCGACTACGCGGAATTTTTTCTCTGAGATGATGCTGAATCCTCCACCTGATTGTGGCTGCCATGGTCTGCGATTTCCGCAACGAGAAGCCCCGTGAATTCCGGGAGCGTCATCGCTCCTTTATCTTCACCATCCCGCGTACGCACCGCCACCTTATTTTGGTCGACTTCCCGATCTCCGATAATCAACAGATAGGGAATACGCTGCAAGGTATGTTCGCGGATTTTAAGGCCGATCTTCTCGTTTCTCAAGTCTGTTTGCACCCGAAACCCTTGTTTCTCCAATAATGTCATGACGTTGCGCGCGTATTCGGCCTGCCGGTCGGTAATCGTTAGCAGGGATGCCTGAATCGGAGCGAGCCAGACCGGCAGGCGTCCGGCATGTTCTTCGATGAGGATACCGATGAATCGTTCCAGGGAGCCGAGTATCGCCCGGTGTAACATGACCGGAGTCCGGCGACTGCCGTCTTCGGCAACATATTGTGCCGATAAGCGCCCAGGCATGGAGAAATCTACCTGCACGGTTCCACATTGCCAGATTCGACCGATGGAGTCCTTCAGGGAAAAATCCACTTTTGGACCATAGAATGCCCCTTCACCGGGGTCTAGTGTCCAATCCAATCCCTTATTGTTCAAGGCGAGTTCCAGGGCCTTTTCGGCCTTGTCCCATATGGCGTCGCTGCCTACCCGTTGTTCGGGGCGCGTGGAAAGGTTGATGAGGATATCCTCGAAGCCAAAATCCCGGTAGACCCGGAATACGAGATCGATAAACCTCGCGACCTCGGACTGAATCTGGTCCTCGGTGCAAAAGATATGCGCGTCATCCTGAACGAAATTACGCACTCGCATCAGCCCGTGAAGCGTGCCGGAGGGTTCGTTGCGATGGCAGGAGCCGAACTCCGCCAGACGCAGCGGGAGTTCCCGGTAACTTTTGAGCCCCTGATTGAAGACCTGGATGTGACAGGGACAATTCATGGGCTTTATCGCATAATCGCGGTTCTCGGAATGGGTGGCGAAGATCATGTCTCCGAACTTGTCCCAGTGACCCGATTTCTCCCACAGACTACGATCGACGACCTGGGGGGTACGTATCTCCTGGTAACCATTACGGCGAATAATGTCGCGAATGTAATTCTCGACAAGGCGGTAGATGATCCAACCTCTTTCATGCCAAAAAACCATCCCTGGCGCCTCTTCCTGTAAATGGAACAGGTCCTGTTGGCGTCCAAGCTTTCGATGATCGCGCTTTTCGGCTTCGCTCAATCGATGAAGATATGCGTCCAGAGACTTTTTATCCGGCCATGCCGTCCCGTAGATGCGCTGTAGCATCTCGTTACGTGAGTCACCACGCCAATACGCCCCCGCAAGTTTCATGAGCTTGAATGCCCGTATCCTGCCGGTACCGGACACGTGCGGACCTCGGCAAAGATCCACGAAATCCCCCTGGCGATACAGAGAAACAGGCTCACTGCCCGGGATTCCCTCGATGATTTCTACCTTATATTTCTCCCCCCGATCGTGGAAGAAGGCTACGGCATCGGCGCGCGACACGACCTCACGGGTTACCGGATAGTCCTGGGCCGCGATCCGTCTCATCTTATCTTCGATAGCAGAGATGTCTTCCTCGGTGAAGGAGCGCTCGAAGGCAAAATCATAGTAGAAACCATTCTCCACCACAGGCCCGATGGTAACCTGGGCATGGGGATAAAGGGATTTCACGGCATGGGCCATCAGATGGGCAGTGGAGTGCCGAATGATTTCCAGCCCTTCCGGATCACGGTCGGTGATGATCCGCAGTGCGTGATCCTGCTCCATGACATGGGAGAGATCCACCAGGCTACCATCCACCGAACCCGCCAACGCCGCCTTGGCAAGCCCGGGGCCGATGGAGGTCGCTACTGCCAGGACGGTAACGGGTTGTTCGTAACTACGGCGGCTGCCGTCGGGGAAAGTAACGATTGGCATGGTGATTTACATTTTATGGGGGTATGAGGTCTTTTTGGCGAAACAGGTTAGCGTTTCGCGCCAAGACCGAAGCGGGGTAAGCCTTGGTCCACGCAGCGGTTCTCTCGGAATCTTTGTTTTTCCGATACACGAACATGCTTGGCGCTTCGCGCCAGGACCGAAGCGGGACGGGTCTTGGCGCACGCATCGGTTCTCTCGGGATTTTTCCGATACCTGGCAAAGCTCCACTGGTACGAAATTTCGAGGATTTCGACTTTACCGATTATTATATGTCATGAATTGGTAACTTTTCCTGGTAACCTTCCTGGCGGACTGCGGAAATGGCATCCGTTTCCTGGCGGGAAACAGTATCCGTCGTTTCTCGATACCTCATCAACGGCACCTCATCAACGAAACCTGCTCCGAAGACATGCAACAAAAACCTCTCCTCGTCCTCATCGACGGTTCCTCGTACCTGTATCGTGCCTTCCATGCCATGCCGGCATTGACTAATTCCAATGGGGAGCCGACGGGCGCCGTATACGGAGTCGTCAATATGTTGCGCCGCATCCTGGGCGATCTCGACCCCAAACACATTGCGATAATCTTCGATGCCAAAGGCAAGACATTCCGGGAGGAAATCTATCCGGAATACAAAGCCAATCGTCCGCCTATGCCCGATGAGCTACGGCAACAGATCAAGCCGCTTCATGCCGTCGTGGCGGCATTGGGCCTGCCGATCATCGAGGTCCCCGGTGTGGAAGCCGATGACGTCATCGGCACCCTGGCCACAAACGCCCGGAACATGGGTTTATCGGTATTGATCTCCAGCGGTGACAAGGACTTCGCGCAGCTGGTCACGGACGATGTAATTTTGATCAACACCATGGACGGAAGCCGCCTGGACCCGAAGGGCGTCGAAAACAAGTTCGGGATTTCACCATCGCTGATGGTGGATTACCTTGCTTTGGTGGGCGATGCCGTGGACAACGTGCCGGGTGTATCCAAGGTTGGGCCAAAAACCGCCCTCAAGTGGTTGCACACCTATGGTTCCTTGGACGCCATCGTGGACAACGCCCACGGAATCAAGGGCAAGGTGGGGGAAAACCTGCGGACGAGCCTGGAACAGCTACGGATTTCCCGGGAGCTGGTCACCATCAAATGCGATGTATCCCTGGAGCACGGCGATCATCGAGGCCCTCGAGATCTCGTGCGCGCACAGCCGGACACCGATCGTCTCGCGGCCCTCTACCGGCAACTCGAATTCAAGACCTGGCTCTCGGAACTCTTGACAAAACCGAAAAACATCGGCCCCGAATCCCTCTCCCCATCCGAAAGTAGCAACGCTCTCCCCCATCCAGCAACGATACGTTACGAACTGATCCTGGACCAGGAGCAATTCGAAGTATGGATGGAACGCCTTCGGAACGCCCCACTGCTCGCCTTCGACACCGAAACCACGAGCCTGGATTGCCTGGTCGCCGAGATTGTGGGCATATCCTTTGCCGTGGAATCCGATGAATCCCAGGCGTCACGACACGTATCGAACGCCTCCGGCGACATTCCCAGCGACATCCCCAGTGACATCCCTGGCGACACTCCGGACGATATCTCTGAAGACACCCCCGCCGATAGTCACGACACGGCCGCCAAACCTCGATACCAGGCAGCCTACCTCCCTGTCGGGCATGACTACCCGGGAGCACCGAAGCAACTCTCACGAAACATGGTACTCGAAGCCCTGCGTCCGTTACTCGAGGACCCGAATCGGCCCAAGGTAGGTCAGAACCTCAAATACGACAGTCGGGTCCTGGCAAGGCATGGGATCCCAATGGCCGGACTTGCCTTCGACACCATGCTGGAGTCCTATGTACTCGACAGCACCGCTTCCCGGCACGACATGGACACCCTCGCCCTGAAACACCTCGGATACAAAATCATTCCATTCCAAGAGATAGCCGGCAAAGCTACCGGCAAAAATGCCAGGCAGCTCACCTTCGACGAAATCTCATTGGACAAAGCGGCACCCTATGCCGCCGAAGACGCCGAGGTAACCTTCGCCCTGCACGACGCCCTTTGGCCACGCCTTCGCGGGACACCCAGGCTCCGATCCGTATTCGAGGACATCGAGATGCCGTTGGTACCGGTGCTCGCCGAGATGGAGCAGCAGGGAGTCATGGTGGACGCAACACTACTCGCACGCCAAAGCGAAGAGCTCGCCCACGGCATGGCCGACATCGAACGGCAAGCGCATCGGATTGCCGAGGGACCATTCAACCTGGCCTCTCCCAAACAGATCCAGGAGATCCTATTCGACCGCCTGGGATTACCGGTCCATTCCAAGACCCCCACGGGGCAACCATCCACCGCCGAATCCGTTCTTCGAGAACTATCCATCCATTACCCCCTGCCGAGACTCATCCTGGAACATCGCTCCCTCGGCAAACTCAAATCCACCTATACCGATACGCTGCCTACCCGCATCCATCCGCTATCAGGCCGGGTACACACCAATTATCACCAGGCCGTCACCTCCACGGGACGGCTCTCCTCCTCCGACCCCAATCTCCAGAATATCCCCATTCGCACCGCACAGGGTCGCAGGATCCGACAAGCATTCATCGCGCCACCCGGTTATCGTCTATTGGCCGCCGACTACTCCCAGATCGAGCTGCGTATCATGGCACACCTATCCGGCGACCAAGGGCTCGGCAAGGCATTCTCCCTGGGTGCCGACGTTCATGCCGCCACCGCAATGGAGATATTCGGCGTATCCGCCGAAGACATCACCAAAGAACAACGGCGCCGCGCCAAAGCCATCAACTTCGGTCTCATCTATGGCATGTCCGCCTTCGGACTTGCCCGTCAACTCGGCATCCGACGTGATGAGGCACAGGACTACATGGACCGCTACTTCCAACGCTACCCGGACGTCAAGACCTTCACGGAATCCATCCACGCACAGGCACGCGAGCAAGGCTTCGTGGAAACCCTATTCGGCCGCAGGTTATACCTACCCGACATCCACTCCCGAAACGCGCAGCGCAGACAATACGCGGAACGCACCGCCGTCAATGCCCCCATGCAGGGAACGGCAGCCGACATCATCAAGCGCGCCATGATCCGGCTGCATGGCTGGCTCACCCATGGCAACCTCGATGCGCGCATGATCATGCAGGTACACGACGAGCTGGTCTTCGAAGTGGCTGAAGATATATTGGACACCGCCGCTGCCGCCATTACCGAACACATGAGCCGCGCGGCAGAACTATCCGTTCCCTTGGTGGTGGAGATTGGAATCGGCGCCAATTGGGACGCGGCCCACTAGTGGAAGGCTGCTATGAAGCGGTACGAACATGTATTGGGTAAGGGAGAGGCTTGCGCCACTCCCTCCCCGTTGCCGCGAG
>CAZSVE010000105.1:0-9761 GCA_964610175.1 uncultured Thiotrichales bacterium | reverse complement strand
GCGACAACGGGGAGGGGGTGGCTTTTGCCTCCCCCTTACCCACTAGATCTTGTGCATTTGGAATTTTTCAAGCCAGAAGGTTTCTCGCTACGCTCGAAATGACAGATTGAAAATTTTTCGATCGTTTTGTTCAAGATCTTCCGGACACAGGATATCCATGTCGGATCTATCCAGGTGGGGAGCATCCGAGATGACCGTTTTTATACTGTTCTGCACCATTGTCGCCATAATGGCCGCTATTGGATTCGATTTTCTCAAGAGAAAAGGAGACGCATACTTCGAAGAACCGAGTGACGAACTTCATGGCTCGAAGATATCGGATAAAGAGTACTCACTTAAAGGCAGAATCATCATGCGCGGCTATTCCAACCATGTTTTGACCGTATTTAGAAAATGACTTCAAACGACATCAGCCCCCTATCCCCCCCTCTCCCCACCCGTCCCGGCGACAGGCTGCGCTGGGGACAACTACACGGCGCAGCCCAGGGCCTTGCCATCACCGAGGCCGCCCGCGCCCATCCCGGGCTCACTGTCGTCGTCATGCCGGATACGGCCTCGAACAACCGCCTGGAGGAAGAACTTCGCTTCTTCGCGCCGGACTCCGACCCTGCTCCCGTGCTCCATTTCCCCGACTGGGAGACCCTTCCCTACGATATCGCCTCGCCCCACCAGGACATCATCTCGGAACGCCTGTCCACGCTCTACCGACTCCCTACCCTGACAAACGGCATCCTGCTGGTCTCCGTGCCGACCCTCATGATGCGCATCGCACCGCGCGATTACCTGGAAGCCGGGTCCCTGATCCTCGAAAGCGGCGATCCCCTGGACATGGAAAAGATGCGCCAGCGGCTCACCATCGCCGGATACCGCGCTGTCGGACAGGTCATGGAGCATGGCGAATTCGCCGTGCGCGGCTCCCTGCTCGACCTCTATCCCATGGGCGGGGCATTGCCGTACCGCATCGATCTACTGGGAAACGAGGTAGACAGCATCCGAACCTTCGACCCCGAAACCCAGCGCTCCCTAAAAAAGATATCCCATATAAACCTGCTCCCGGCGCGGGAATTCCCCATGACCGACCAGGCAATCGAACAGTTTCGCGTCGGCTGGCGAAGCTGCTTTCCGGGCAATCCCGCGGAGAGTCTGCTGTACCGGGATATCAGCAACGGGATTGCCCCATCCGGCATCGAATACTATCTGCCGCTATTCTTCCAAACCACCGCCACGCTGTTCGATTACCTTCCCGACGATGCCCTGATCATAATCCGGGGCGACACGCTCTCCACTGCCGAGACCTTCCAGGAAGAGGTCCGCGAGCGCTTCGAACAACGCCGCCAGGACCCACAATACGGCACCACCGAGCGTCCTCCACTGCCACCCCATTTCCTTTTCCTTGCCGCCCATGAATTATTCGGCCTGCTACGCAATTTTCGTCGCATCCAACTCGAGTCCAGTGATCGCGACGACATGGACCAGGAAAACACCCCCCATGACCTCTCCGAAGACGGCTCATCGGCTACCACCCAGACCTCCGCAAGAAAAATCCGCAACTTCGCCACCCGTCCACCCGTCAGTCTCCCCGTAGACAGTCGCGCCCCGGAACCCCTGGCCATCTTGCAAAACTTCTTGCGCGACTTCCAAGACCGTGAACTCCAGAGCCATGAACCCCGGGGCCATCAACCCCAGGGCCGTAAACCCCAGGGCCGCATCCTGTTCGTCGCCGAAACCCCCGGGCGCAGAGAGATACTGCGGGAACTCTTCCAGACAAACCATATCAGGCCCGCGCCATTCTCCAGCTGGCACGACTTCATCCAGGGTCATGCCCCCCTCGGGCTTACCGTCTCCCCCCTGGAGCGGGGGGCCATACTCACCGATCCAGGCATCGCCATCATCACCGAACCCCAGCTCTTCGGGAAACGGGCCATGCAGCGGCGAAGGCGCAAGAAACCCACTCGCGACGCCGAGACCGTCGTTCGCGACCTCGTCGAACTGGCCCCCGGCGCGCCGGTGGTGCACGAAGTCCATGGCGTTGGTCGCTACCGGGGACTCGAAACCATCACCATCGGCGATCTCACCAGTGAATTCCTCACCCTCGAATACGAAGGCGGCGACAAACTCTATGTCCCGGTCTCCTCCCTCCACCTCATCACCCGTTACACCGGAACCGACGCAGAGCACGCCCCCTGGCACAAACTCGGCAGTCAAAAATGGCTCAAAATACGCCAAAAAGCCGCCCAAAAGGCCTTCGATGTCGCCGCCGAACTACTCGACATCCAGGCCCGGCGCGCCGCCCGGACCGGCTTCCCAATCCAAATCGACGACATCGAACAACAGATGTTCGCCCAGGGGTTCCCCTTCGAAGAAACCCCCGATCAGCAGGCCGCCATTGCCGACACCCTTGCCGACCTTGCCTCCGAAAAACCCACCGACCGACTCATCTGCGGCGACGTCGGCTTCGGCAAAACCGAAGTCGCCATCCGCGCCGCATTCGCCGTCGTCGACAACAACCGCCAGGTAGCCATCCTGGTACCCACCACCCTGCTCGCGCAACAGCACTTCCAAACCTTCAGCGACCGTTTCGCCGATTGGCCGGTGCGGGTCGCCCAGCTCTCCCGATTCCTCGACAAATCCCAGCAGGGCGCCGTATTGAATGAACTGGCAAACGGACAGGTCGACATCGTCATCGGCACCCATCGGCTGTTGCAGGCCGACGTCAGATTCAAGCGCCTCGGGCTCGTCGTCCTCGACGAAGAACACCGATTCGGCGTCCGGCAAAAAGAGCGCCTCAAGGCCCTGCGCGCCGAGGTCGATGTCCTTACCCTCACCGCCACCCCCATCCCGCGCACCCTCGACATGGCCCTCTCCGGCATGCGCGATCTCTCCCTCATCGCCACGCCACCCGAGCGACGCCTGTCCATCAAGACATTCATTCGGCAGTGGGAGGCCAGCGTGCTGCGCGAGGCCATGCTCCGGGAGATCAAACGCGGCGGTCAGGTCTACTTCGTGCACAACCGCGTCGAAGACATCGAAAAGGTCGCCGGGGAACTCGGCGAACTCATCCCCGAGGCCCGTATCCGCATCGCCCACGGGCAGATGGTCGAGCACGAACTCGAACAGGCCATGCTCGATTTCTATCATCAGCGCTTCAACATTCTCCTGTGCACCACCGTCATCGAGGCCGGCATCGACGTCCCCTCCGCCAACACCATCATCATCGACCGCGCCGACCGCTTCGGCCTCGCCCAGCTCCACCAGCTCCGGGGCCGGGTCGGACGCTCCCACCACCGCGCCTATGCCTACCTCATCGTCCCACCCAGGAAGGCGATGACCGCCGACGCCGTAAAGCGCCTCGAGGCCATCGAGGCACTCGAAGACCTCGGTGTCGGCTTCAGCCTCGCCACCCACGACCTCGAGATCCGGGGCGCCGGGGAACTTCTCGGCCAGGAACAAAGCGGCCAGATCCAGGAAGTCGGTTACGCCCTTTACATGGATCTCCTGGAGCGTGCCATCACCGCCCTGAAAACCGGCAAGATGCCACAGCTCGACCGACCCCTGGAAAATGGCGCCGAGATCGATCTTCATATCCCGACCCTGATCCCCGACGACTACCTCCCCGACGTCCACGAACGCCTCATCCTGTACAAACGCATCGCCGGTGCCCCGGATACCGATGCCCTCCAAGGCCTCCAGGTGGAAATGATCGACCGCTTCGGCCTGCTACCCGACCCCGCCAAAAACCTCTTCCACATCACCGAATTCAAACTCGAGGCCAATGCCCTCGGCATCAAAAAGATCGACTTCGGCCACAAGGGAGGGCGGATCCTGTTCGGCCAGGAACCCAACGTGGAGGTGGATAGAATCGTGGCGTTGGTTCAGGGGGAGCCGAAGGTCTATCGGCTGGAGGGTGGAGATAAATTGCGGGTGGTACGGGAGATGGCGGATGGCCAGGAACGGGTGCGGATGTTGGGGGAAGTACTGAACAATTTCTCTTAGTGCGACCGCTGACCGCAAACAAAATCTGCAAAACAACCTCTTCGACCACACCCAAACATTCGCGCGACCATGTCAATTATTGAGGAGGAATTGCACAACCGTCAGGGCAGTTACGACAAACAAGACTGCAGAAACGATCATTTGTGAACGAGGAAAAATCTGTGACACCGATATTGTTAACCATTGGACTTGCCGTGGTAGGCCTGCTTGCAGGTTGGCTGAAGTGTGTGGAACCCGGAGGTGAAAATCTGCCTGGTATAAAGCGCGTAACGAAGGCAGGGTGGCTTGTGTTGATTCTGTTAGTTGCTCTAACGACAATAACTAGTTTGCTTTCACAGCGTGACAGTGATGCGGCAAGGTTTCGGGAGGAAAAGAAGCAGGCTCAGATTGATTCACTTGAATCCGAACTAGGTCAAGCCAATAAAACCATATTTAGCTTAAAAGAAAAGTTTGAATTACAAACTGAAATAGTCCAAGGAACTGCATTAGTAAATGCCTGGATCCAGGCTGCTAACGCAGCCAAAGTCAGGCTTCAAGAATCGATCCAAGGGCTTAGGGGATATTTACCCTTTGTTAAATCGGATGATAAAAATCAGCTATCTTTGCATTTTTCAACGATCGACTTGGCATCGGAGATTTTTGCTAATGCAGTAGGTGTTCCGAACGTATTAGATACTGATGTTAAACTAATTAAAAGCGAAGCAAGAAGCTATTTACTTTTCTTCGGATCAAAAACAAAACCAGAATTTCAAGAAAAGGGGTGCAAGCAAAAAATTGCACGGATCGACAAATTAATCAAAGAGTTAGATATGGAAATATCTGGGCTTATTGCGAAGAAGCAACCACCTTATATCGATCTTTTACTGATCGAACAACTAATGAAAAAGTCAGATGCAAAAATAGATCGATTTATTTCGAAGTGACGACTACCTTAATATCGATCGTTAAATCTTGCGAGGTTGTAAGGGATAAGAATGGAATGATAAAGCCGGGGAATAGACTTCATGTTTTAACTTGCTGCGTAACTTAAAAGTGTTAAAACACAAAGTCTGATGTTTTAGACAAGAACTGTGCCAGAAAATTTCCTTTCTGGCACAGTTACTTGCAAGTTAAAACATATCAGTCCGCTACGCGGTCGGAAACGAGCCTTTTCGATGAACCGATGAGCCCTACCATATTCAGAGAAGGTGGCGATAAGTATTTCTTCTTCTCCAGGGAAGAAGATCGCATACATATTCATGTACTATCCGCCGATGGAGAGGCAAAGTTTTGGCTCGATCCGGAGATCGAATTAGCCAAAAACCATCACCTGTCACGGAAAAAATTGAAAGAAATCGAGTCGTTTATCGAGGTGCATTATGACGAACTCATCGACGCCTGGAAAAGGCACTTCGGCCATTGAGGTTACGAATATCTCGGCTCACGGTATTTGGTTATTGGCCAACAACAAGGAATTGTTTATGCCCTACGAAGAGTTTCCCTGGTTCAAAAATGCAACCATCGACGCGATATTCCATGTAGAAGAACCATCAAGAGGCCATTACTGCTGGCCGGATCTGGATGTGGACTTGACACAAGAGATAATCGAACATCCGAATCGATTTCCCTTGCGGGCCGCCGATCGAGGAAGATAGCCCCGCGTGGGATGCGGTGACGCGCACGGATGCCGGGGTGTTCGACGTCACCGGGGTGCGCGGGGCGGGGAAATCTGCCCTGACGCGGCACGTCCTCGCGCAGATCAAAGGGAAATATTTCACCCTGGAGTCTACGGCCCCGGTGCGCCACGACCAGGAGATGGGTTTCTTCATTGCCCTGTGTCGAAGGGTGTGCCAACAGGTTCTGGACGATCTCGAAGAGAAACAGGTCTTCCACAGGAAGCGCGACCTGGGCAAGGAGAAGGCACGGGGGAAAAGCCGCCATCTGCTGCTGGGCGTACTGGTACTGGTGGCCGTGGTTTCCCTAGGGTTTGTCTGGCAGGAAGATGTCTTGCGAAGGGACTCATCGATGGGCTCATCGATGTCTCGATCCGATCGGAGTACCCTATTCGACGTAGTATCGGACCCGCTCTTGGGAACTGATGCGGCATATAAATTTCTCCCCCTGGAAGCGGAACGGCGGGTGATGGATGGGCTCATCACCCAGATCGGCCGGTTGGTGGCGGAGGAAAAGAATCGGTCCGAAGGGGAGGGTGGTAAGGCCTCGAAATCGCAGCAGAAATGGTTACTAGTCCCTTCGAATCTCCCTCAGAATAGGGCCTTCTGGCTTGTTGCGCGAGGCTCCAGGCGACAACTCGCAGAAGGCTCTGCGTGCCTACCGTAAGCGGTTGAATAAAGCTAGGGTTCCCCTGAATCCGTCGGAATTCCTGTTCTCGACACTTAGCTGGGAGAAACGACTCGATTGGGGTCTGAAATTCAGTGATCGACGTTTCCAGAGGGGTGATAATGATGGGGAAATGAGCGATCAAAAGCAGGAGCTTGTTCCCACGGTATGGTCGAAAAAGATCTCGGATTCCCTGAAAAACTCTAAGCTGGCGATTCCCCTTAGCCAGCTCATCCGGAAATTTCACTACTATTTTCGGTTTCGACCGCTTGCGGGGCGCCAAATAGCGAACAACTCTCCGACCACTGACGTTGTCGCCAGGACCGATGCCAAAGCACCGAAGGCATCAGCCCAAGCAAACCCTCCTCCTAAACCGCAATTCGTCAGCGCTTTGATTATCGAGGCATTCAACCGCAACGACCCGCATCTGTCCTTCGATATCGGGCAGCTTCGGCAATTTCTGGGGGACCTGCGGGTATACCGAAATCTGTTGGACGGCGACGTGGTGCCGCGCAAGCCCAAAGAGGCAGATAGTCAGCCCGCCGTATTGCCAGTCGTAGTCTTCTTCAAGGAACGGCTTATCGATCCATCCTTTAGCCCTGCG
The DNA here is from genome assembly GCA_964610175.1 of uncultured Thiotrichales bacterium. Taxonomy (GTDB): domain Bacteria; phylum Pseudomonadota; class Gammaproteobacteria; order HK1; family HK1; genus CAZSVE01. Next base: position 2,845 of record CAZSVE010000105.1, on the reverse strand, counting down.
GTGCTGTTTTTCTGGGGTGCTGTTTTACTGTTCCTGCTGCTGCTCCTTGTCCCACCGGTTTTTCATTACCTCTCGGACTTGGCGCGGGCATTAGTCAATCGGCGTTATCTCACGCTCCAGGCGGAGGCCGAGGGCTTTCTAGAGGAACTCGGCTTCCGGTCCAGTCGGGAGACCAGCGCTGGGCCCGCCTCGCGCTGGTTCAAGTTGGGGCAGAAACGAACCCTGGCCGCCCGGGATTTTACCCTGCCCGGACTCACCGCGCTATCTCCGTTTCATCGAGCAGGTGCGCAAGGAATATAACGGGAAGGTGGTCATCGTCATCGACGAGATGGACAAGGTCCACGACCCGGAAAGAGGTCAAGGCGCTATTGACGAGGTCAAGGGGGCCCTGTCCGCCGAGGGGACCTTTTATCGATTTTGGCGAATGCGGAGGATATGTTTCATTCGGCCCCGAATATAATTCGGACCCCGAGGAAATCGTCGCGCCTATCCAGAGCGATCCAAAGGTTTACGGACGGAAGGCGGCAGTAATTTGTGTGTAACAATCGAAGCCCCGAAGGACGACAGTCACGAGGATTTTCCCCCATTTTCACCTCTGAACGCGGAAATACGTTAAAATCCCCTTCCGAGTTCGCCACGAACAGAAACCATAAGGAAGAGCCACCAAAAATGTCTATCCTCCCCGACAAAAACGGCCACTTTGGACCTTATGGAGGTCGATTCGTGGCCGAGACCCTCATGGGTCCCATCGAGGAATTGCGGATCGCCTACGAACATTATCTGCAGGATCCGGCGTTTCTTGCCGAGCTGGATTCGGATCTTACCCATTATGTGGGCAGACCCTCTCCCCTTTATTTTGCCGAGCGCTGGTCTCGTCGCTTGGGCGGGGCGCGTATTTATTTGAAGCGGGAGGACCTGAATCATACCGGCGCGCATAAGATCAACAACACCGTAGGACAGGCGCTTCTTGCCAAGCGCATGGGAAAGGTACGGGTAATCGCCGAGACCGGGGCGGGACAACACGGAGTTGCCACCGCGACGGTGGCGGCCCGGTTGGACATGGAATGCGTGGTCTACATGGGTACCGAGGATATAGAACGCCAGGCGGTGAACGTGTACCGGATGAAACTGCTTGGCGCCGAGGTGGTACCTGTTTCGTCGGGATCGAAGACGCTGAAGGATGCGCTGAACGAAGCCCTTCGGGATTGGGTTACCAATGTGGATTCGACTTTCTATATCATCGGCACGGTGGCAGGCCCTCATCCTTATCCGGCTATGGTACGGGATTTTCAGGCGATTATCGGGCGGGAAGCGCGGGAACAGATACTAACCCAGGCTGGGCGACTGCCGGATGCGTTGGTGGCCTGTGTTGGTGGCGGCTCGAACGCCATGGGGCTTTTTTATCCTTTTCTGGATGACGAGGATGTGGCACTGTATGGTGTGGAGGCGGCTGGAGAGGGATTGGCGACCGGGCGACACGCAGCTCCATTGTGCACCGGTATTCCGGGCGTTTTGCATGGTAATCGGACCTATTTGATGGAGGATGAAAATGGTCAAATCCTGGCAACGCATTCCATATCGGCAGGGTTGGACTACCCGGGGGTCGGCCCGGAGCATGCGTGGCTGAAGGATACGGGAAGAGCGACCTATGTGGCCATCACGGATCAGGAAGCCATCGCCGCCTTCCATGGACTTACCCGTGTCGAAGGTATCATGCCAGCGCTGGAGTCGAGCCATGCCCTTGCCTATGCAGACAGGTTGGCGCCTACCATGTCCCCCGACGACATTATGATCGTATCTCTCTCGGGGCGTGGCGATAAGGATATTCACACGGTGGCGACATTGGGGGGAATCCGGATTTGAGCAGAATCACACGATGTTTCAATCGCCTTGCCCATGAGGGAAGAAAGGCGTTAATCAGCTTTATTACGGCGGGCGATCCGAATGCCTCGGTAACGGTTCCGCTACTCCACAATCTTACCGAAGCCGGTGTGGACATCATCGAGCTGGGCGTGCCATTTTCGGACCCCATGGCCGATGGTCCCGTGATTCAGCAAGCCAGCGAACGTGCTCTTGGTGCGGGTATCAGCCTGAAAGATGTACTGAAAATGGCAAAGGTATTTCGCACCCAGGATGATAAGACCCCCTTGGTGCTCATGGGATATGCCAACCCCATCGAGCTCATGGGATATGAGCGATTCGCCGAAGGAGCCGCCAATGCCGGAGTAGATGGGGTATTGACCGTGGATCTGCCACCGGAGGAGGCAACGCCCCTGGTGGAGACCATCCGCCGATATGGAATCGATCCGATTTTTCTATTGGCACCCAATACCGGTCAGGGACGAATTGCGCGAATCTGCGAACAGGCGAGTGGTTTTCTCTACTATGTATCGCTCAAGGGTGTTACCGGAGCCGGACATCTGGATATAGGGTCGGTTGCCGAGAAGGTTTCCGAGATCAAGAAATTAACGGATCTACCGATAGGCGTTGGTTTTGGCGTCAAGGATGGCGGGTCGGCCGCGCGCGTTGCTCGGATTGGTGATGCCGTAGTAATAGGCAGTGTGCTTGTAGACAGAATTGGAATGCTGGCCGATACGCCGGACAGGATTTATCAGGAGGTTCCAGCCATCGTGGCCGAAATGCGCAAGGCAATCGACAATTTGGATGCTGTTTATTGATTCGGCCATTGATTTCTCTACATCCGACTCGGATTTTTATCCTAAACCGGTTCAACCAAAACCGAGAAGTAACCTCGCAGCAACATTCTCCATGTCATCTCGATCATCAAACAAAGGCTCTTCCCCAGATCGTGTGGGTAAAGTGAATAAAATAGTGAAAGGCCCCC
>CAZSVE010000104.1:0-9863 GCA_964610175.1 uncultured Thiotrichales bacterium | reverse complement strand
CCACGTTGTATGAAAGGCACTCGCCACCTCCTGCCAGCTTAGGCGCTTTGCCCACTTCGCCAGGAACCACGCATAGGCCTCGGTCAGATGGCGTTTCCCTTTCACCCAAGGCATCTTTCAGATCATCTTTCAGATTCAGATACATCCTGTCTATCCCTCCGGTATCCAAAACCACTTTCTCTTCTAACGGTTCGCCTATGGTTTGCTTTATCATCTTGCCAACCCTGGTTGATATTCAGGCTCTTACGTCTTACCGCCTGTTTCGTGCGGCTATTAACGAAAGTAACTTCTTTCGTCAGATCAACACTGGGGCTCCTTACCTACCTAATCACGCCTCGCCGGTTTGAGGCGATATTGCGCTAGTCATTTATGAACAAATACGTCCAGGGATCTCGGAACGGGCACGGCGATAGCGGTACCGCGATCCAGCTGTCGAGCGTTTGAAAACCCGTCGAACCCGCCATGGGATCGGCAGATAAAATCGGGTCGGATAGATCTCGTGGCGGTTTTTTCGGTTACGGCGACAGGCCTGGTAGATCCAACCCGGTCTTCTCGTCGAAACCGAACATGATGTTCATGTTCTGGATTGCCTGTCCTGCGGCGCCCTTGCCGAGATTGTCGATGACCGAGAGCACTACGACGGTTTTGCTGGATTGGGGGAGATGGCAGGCAATTCGGCAGTGGTTGGAACCGTGCACGCTGTGGGTTGCGGGATGCGAACCTGCGGGGAGTACGTCGACGAAGGGTTCGTTTTGGTATCGGGTTTCGAAGATGCGTTGCAGATCCATTTCCCGGAGATCGGCCTTGGCGGCTTCAATGCGCGCATAGAGGGTTGCGTGTATCCCCCGGATCATAGGGGTGAGATGGGGTACGAAGGTAAGGTCGATGGGATGATCGAAGCTGGAACGATTATCTGCCGCGGCAAGGCCTTGCAGGATCTCCGGGAGGTGACGATGACCCGCAACCGCGTAGGCATTGAGGTTTTCACTGGCCTCGCACAGAGAGATTGCCAGTGCGGCTTTGCGTCCGGCACCGCTGACGCCGGATTTGACATCCGCGATGAGACCGAATGGTTCTATGAGAGCTTGTTCGATCAAAGGCAGAAAGCCCAATTGCACCGCCGTCGGGTAGCATCCGGGATTGGCTACGATTGGCGCCGTTCGGATGGCTGCGCGATTGACTTCGGGCAAGCCGTACACGGCGTTTGCCAATAGCTCGGGACAGACATGGGGCATCCCGTACCAAGTTTCCCAGCTCAAAGGGTCTTGCAGGCGAAAATCGGCGGCGAGATCGATGATGCGGCAACTGGCCTCGATTAGTGCAGGTACGTGCTGCATTGCGGTACCGTTGGGCGTGGCGAAGAATACCAGTTCGCACCCGGTGAGGGTCTGCGTATCGGGTTCGGAGAAGGTGAGGTCTACATAGCCTCGGAGACTGGGGAAGACCCGATCCACGGGGTTTCCGGCTTCGGCGCGCGAGGTTATCACATCGAGGGAAATATCGGGATGCCGAACCAATAAACGCAGCAGCTCGACCCCCGTATAACCGGTTCCCCCAACAATGCCCACTCGTATCATGATGTGATCTCCCTCATCTGAATCGGCCCTGTGTCAATAGAGCTTATATCGAATGGGCCTTGTATCAACCACATCCGGTGCCACATCCTCCGCCCTGGTCAGTGGAGCAACAGGAACCACAGGCCCCCGATCCGCCGGTGACAGCGAAGACGTTGTTGAAGACGAAACTGGAGCCGGACGGCCGTTCGACGTAGTCGATCTCGACGCCATGGAGGTAATTGAGGGCAATGGTATCTACATAGACTTTGAAGGCGCTGTCCTCAAGAACCTTGTCGTATTCGGTTTGACGGTCGGTAAAGGTCATCCCATAGGCCATCCCGGAACACCCACCGCCGGCAACGAAGACCCGAATGGCTTCGATTTCTTCATATTCGGTGCGATTTTCCTGAAAGATCTTGGCCAGTTGCTCCCGCGCGGATGGTGTGATTTTGAATTCTTCCTCGGTAATGTTGACATCGTATTCAGGTATCGAGTCGGTCATTTCGGATATCTCCCGGGCTTTTCTTTCAGTTGTTTATTTTTCGCTCAGCTTCGCTGATGAATCGAGTTTTACAAAACAGTTTACTGATGCATGAATCACGCTTCGTCGGTTCGAGCACAAGCTTCGCTAGTTATGGTTCAATTGGTCATCTTTCGAGCTGGGAAGCTTTGATGCCATGTAACCGTTTTTTCCCCGTATCGACGCCGAAAACAGATCCGGAAATTCCTCGACGACGGAGTTTTGGACAGATGGTAAAGCCAAAAGGGCGCGGCTCCACGTGCTTACCTTAGAATGGGTGCTGGATGTCAAAATATCAATGGTATGCGGTAATAACGCAAGCCGCATGAAGAGCGGCGCATAGGCGGCATCTACCAGCGAGAACTTGGCGCCGTTGAAAAACGGTCCCTTGTCGATGGCATCTTCGATTCGTTCGAACTTGTCCTCGAGTTCGTCGAGGCAATCCCGAAACTCGGATTCGGTTTTGGCTTTGATGAGTTTGATGGTGTCCATGATGCATGCCGAACCGAATTCGATCCAGCTTCGGCTGCGCGCGCGGAGAAAAGGGTCTTCGGGCAGTAACTGCCCGGGCGTGGTTTCGTCGATGTATTCGCAAATCACGGCGGATTCGAAGAGATATCGATCGGGTGCGACTTTGAGGACCGGGACCTTGCCAAAGGGAGAGATGTCGAGGAACCAAAGTGGCGGATCGCCAATATCGATATAGGTGGTTTTATGGGGAATCCCTTTCTGTAAAAGGGTTATCGATGCCCGCTGTACGAAAGGGCATAGCTTGAAGCTGATGAGTTCGAGTTCCACTGTGCCGTTCTCCTTGATTTTTCGATTTCGGAAAATTTTGTTTATTTCGTCAAGGGTTTTATGATCCCCGATGACTATCCGTAACGATAGCACCAACCGTTGCAGAAATAATCATGGGTGTGATTTTATCTCTTGAAGATAGCAAATCATTTTCCCTCTCAGCGTAGAGGCACGCGGTATTCCTATTCGATTCCCCGTGTCGATTATTCCACCGTCACCGACTTGGCGAGATTCCTCGGGCGATCCACATCGGTGCCCTTTATGACTGCCACATGGTACGCCAATAGCTGGAGTGGAATGGCGTAGACGATGGGGATGACGTTTTCGCCTACCCAGGGAATATCGATGACGTGCACCATGGAGGTGGAAGAGACATTGGTGGCATCTCCGGCGAAGACATAGAGTTCACCACCGCGCGCACGAACCTCTTCGAGATTGGATTTCAGCTTTTCCAACAATGCATCGTTGGGTGCGATGGCGATAACGGGCATCCGTGCGTCCACCAGGGCCAGTGGGCCGTGTTTCAGCTCGCCGGCGGGATACGCCTCGGCGTGAATATAGGATATCTCCTTGAGCTTCAGGGCCCCTTCCATGGCAACGGGATATTGTACCCCCCGCCCAAGGAAAAGGGCATGATGCTTATCGACGAACCGGTGTGACAACAAGCGAAGACGCTCGTCGAGGGCCAGCACCGCTTCACAGTATCCGGGTAAGGCCCGAAGCTGATTGACGACATCGGTTTCCCTTTCCGCGTTCAGGTGGTGGCGACGACCAAGGGCCAGAGATAACAATAGCAATGCCACGAGCTGGGTGGTAAAGGCCTTTGTAGATGCCACGCCGATCTCGGGACCGGCGCGCGTCATGAACACCAGATCGGACTCACGAACCAATGAACTTTCCGGAACATTGACGATGGCGAGCGATGCCTTGAAGCCAAGTTTCTTGGCCTCCCGCAACGCTGCCAGGGTATCGGCGGTCTCACCGGATTGGGAGATCGCCACGACCAAGGTATTCGGCATGACGACCGGATGGCGATAGCGGAATTCGCTGGCGATCTCCACGTGACAGGCGATACCCGCCAACCCTTCGAACCAATTTCTCGCCACCAGACCGGCATGATAACTGGTGCCGCACGCAATGATCTGAACAACCTGGATTTCATCGAAGATCTCGGTGGCGTTGAAACCGAACGCCGTCTCGATGACACGTTCGCCGCGGATGCGCCCCTCCAGCGTCTCCCCAATGGCGTGCGGTTGTTCATGGATCTCCTTGGCCATGTAGTGACGATACTTGCCTCGATCCACCGCATTTACCGTCAATTCACTGACAAGGTGGGGGCGTTCCACCCTCGTTCCAGTTGCATCGAAGATGTGTGCGCTTTCACGGCATAGTACCGCCATATCGCCATCCTCCAGGTAGGCGAACCGGCGGGTCATGGGAATGAGCGCCGCGACATCGGAAGCGATAAAGTGTTCTCCGATGCCAAAACCGATGACCAGTGGGCTGCCGCGGCGCGCCACCACGAGACAATCGGGCATTGCCGTGCTGATTACGCCAAGGGCATAGGCACCCTCGAGATCACCGATGGCCAAGCGTATCGCCCCCGGCAGATTCTCGCCGAGATCCAGGTAATAATCGATATGATGGGCAATCACCTCGGTATCGGTATCGGAAGTGAACTGGTACCCAAGGGCAACTTGCCTTTCGCGCAATGCCTGATAATTCTCGATAATCCCATTGTGAACCACGGCGACCCGACCACGGCAGACATGGGGGTGCGCATTGGATGTACTGGGTACGCCATGGGTAGCCCATCTGGTGTGCGCGATACCGATGGAACCTTTGATCGGCTGGGCATCCAGTTCCTCGGCAAGCCGTGATACACCGCCGGCGGTGCGAACTCGTCCAATCTCACTGATATCATTGATGACGGCAAGACCAGCCGAGTCATAGCCGCGGTATTCCAATCGATGCAACCCTTCCACCAGGATCGGCGTTACGTCTCTTTGTGCGATCGCACCGATAATGCCACACATTTTTGTTTTTTTGCTCGACGTTGGAGGTTGGAGATGTATCGGGTTCGAAAGCGCAGAAATGTCGGCGCGGCGGATAATTCCACTAGCGATGCTAAATCATGGTTTGTCGGTTCGAGCACAAGCTTCGCTAGTTTATTAAAAGCCTTGTCAAGACTTGTGCGCAAAAGAACGCCACCAGAACGAAAACAATTTCTCCATGCTTTCCTGCATAGCGGCGGCGATTCGCTCGCCAACGGATTTTTTCGCGGTATAGCGCACTTCATACAGATCCGATTCCTTACTCGCCGCAAGCAGATAATCATCACTGGTCATCAGTTCATCGACGAGATTCAATTCCAGCGCACGGGTTCCATACCAGTGCTCCCCCGTAGAAATCTTGGCGATATCCAACCCTGGCCGATTCGCCATGACGAATTTCTTGAATAACGCGTGGGTGTCTTCGATTTCCTCTTTGAGTTTTTCCCGATCCTTATCCGTATTCTTCCCGAAAAAGGTAACTGTCCGCTTGAAATCTCCCGCCTTGATCTGTTCGAAATCGATCCCATGCTTTTCCAAAAGCCGATGAAAGTTCGGCAATTGTGCGATCACCCCAACAGATCCGATAACGGCAAATGGTGCAGCGACAATACGATTCGCCACGCAGGCCATCATATAACCACCACTGGCCGCCACCTTATCTACAATCACCGTCAGGGGGATCCCTCTTTGCCGAATACGCATGAGTTGCGATGCCGCCAGACCATGTTCATGCACCAAACCGCCTGCGTTTTCCAAGCGCACGACAACCTCATCCTTGGGCGTCATGAAACCAACTATGGCGGTAATTTCTTCCCGTAACCCCGAGACGGCGGTCGCCTTGATATCACCATCGAAATCCAGCACGAACACCCGCCTGTCGGTATCCGTATTCGCCTGCTGCTTTTTCTTCTTTGCCTTTTCCGATTTCTCCCATTCCTTCAAAGCCTTTTTGGACAATGACTCCCTGCGCAATATTTTAGTCATATCCTCGTACTTCCGATTCACATTGGTGACTTCCAACCTTTCTCCGGAACGTTCCCGCCGGGCAGAACCAATTATGATCGCGGCAATGAAACCAACAGCAATAACAATCGTTATAGCCTTGGCAAGGAAAAGACCATATTGCATCAATAGTTCAGTCATATTTTCTCCTAACGACGTGGCTTGTATTCATCCCTATCCAATTTCGAAGAATGCGCAATTCCAAGGCAAGCATCAGCGAAGCTTTGCGTTGAGCCGACAAGACATGATTTTTGGCATCGGTAAAGCAAAAAAATCGATGTTTTGTGAAACTCGACTCATTTGCGAAGATGAACGGGAAATAAACAAATGAATTGAACCTTCGATTATGCTGCTTTTCGACAAAGTATAAAAGCTGTCGCTGCCGCCGCATTCATAATGTCGTGAATGGGCAAACCCGTCACCTCGGCGATTCGCGCAGGCTCGAGGCCGCTGCCTTTCAAGGCAAGGGCGATCTCCAGTGCTTTTCGATGTTCACCTCTTTTTTCGCCTTCCTTTCTGCCTGCTTCTCTACCTTCTTCCCTGGCGGTATCGAATGCTGCCTTGGTGGTCCAGTAATCCAGCAGGTTCTGTTCGTAGACCGTATATTGTTCCCGGTCGAGATTGGCAAGTGCTGCTACATCGAAGGCCTTTTGGAAAATAGGTTCATCGAGGATTCGAGGGATGTGGTCGAAGTTCTCCAGATTCTTGAGGAAATAGATCCACTTGTCGGAATGGTCTTTCAACTCATGTTCCTGCTTCCTGAACAATGGCATCTGCAGGAATCTGAAATGTAGTTTGTCGAAGAAAAGATCCCCATCCTGGTCCCTCGGGAAAACCTCGCGCATGAATTTGCGCCGCTCTTCGGCGACATCGTATTCGAAATCCAGAATCTCGATGAAGTAGATGGGCATGAGACGATACGACCAGTCTCCTTTTCGAGCCCGCTCACGGATGGGGAAGGTGGCGTGGAAAAGGGAGCGATCCTTGAAAAATCGATCTTGGCCTTTTGCATCATCCACGATAAATCGCTCGCCGGTGGCGCTGGTGCAAAAGATATCGAAGATGGCCTTATGCTCCACGGGGAGATCAGGCAGCCGTTCTGTATTCCTGAGCTGCAATTCGGCGATCTGGTGTCGCTTCGGCAGAAACTGATTGAGAAAATCCGTCGGGAGATCCTTCTTGGTCTCCTCGCCGAATAGTTTCTTGAAACCGAAGTCGGTGTAGGGGTTTATTTTGTTTATTTCCCTCTCAGCTTCACGATTGGATCAAGCCTTGCAAGGTATCAATCTCTCTTTACCAATACCGGGTCATGCGTTGTCTCGGCTCGAGGCGAAGCTTCGCTAGGTATTATTTGGACATGATTTTTTACGGGCGGCGATAGGCGAGAAATAGCAGGCCGCTACCGATGATCATCATGGGGAGACTCAAGAGTTGTCCCATAGTGAACCAATCGAAGGCGAGGTATCCCAGGGGTTGATCGGGGAGGCGAATGAATTCCATCAGGAAGCGGAAGCACCCGTAGCCGACCAGGAATAGTCCCGATACGGCCATGGTGGGTCGAGTTTTTTGGGAAAATAGCCAGAGGATGACGAAGAGAACGGCGCCTTCGAGGAAGGCCTCGTAGAGTTGCGATGGGTGCCTGGGCAGGGGTCCTACCCCCGGAAACACCACGCCCCAGGGTAGCTCGGTGGTTTTCCCCCACAATTCCCCATTGATGAAATTGCCAAGGCGCCCGGCGCCAAGGCCGGGGGGAACCAGGGGGGCGATGAAGTCGGTGACCTGGAAAAAGCTCCGTCCGTGACGGCGCGCATACCACCACATGGCGAGGCAAACGCCTAATAGGCCACCATGGAAGGACATCCCGCCCTTCCAAACCTGGAAGATTACCCATGGAGCCTCCATGAAATAGGCGAGATCATAAAATAGTATGTGCCCGATTCGCCCTCCCAGCACGGCCCCCAGGGCGCAATAGAACACGAGATCATCAATGGTGGCGGGTTGCCATCCCCTTGCGGCAGTGGCGCGTTGGCGACCCAGCCACCAAGCGAGCCCGAAGCCGACTAGATACATGAGCCCGTACCAATGGATGGATAGGGGGCCGAGTTGGATAGCGACCGGGTCGATGCCGAGGTGCATGGTCTTTTTGGGGCCTTAGCGCTTCATGGAACCGAAAAATGCCGCGTTGGTCTTGGTGGCCTTGAGGCGCTCCAGGAGGAATTCCATAGCCTGAATCTCTTCCATGGGATGCAGGATCTTGCGCAGGATCCACATCTTTTGCAGTTCCTGTAGTTCGGTGAGCAGTTCCTCCCGGCGGGTGCCGGAGCGCTCGATGTGGATGGCGGGGTAGATGCGTCTTTCGGAGATCTTGCGTTCCAGGTGGATCTCCATGTTTCCGGTCCCCTTGAATTCTTCATAGATGACGTCGTCCATGCGCGATCCGGTGTCGATGAGGGCGGTGGCGATGATTGAGAGACTTCCCCCCTCTTCGATATTTCTTGCGGCGCCGAAAAAGCGCTTGGGGCGATGCAGGGCGTTGGCATCGACTCCCCCCGTGAGTACCTTCCCGGATGATGGGGCCACGGTGTTGTAGGCCCTGGCGAGCCGGGTGATGGAATCCAATAGGATGACGATATCTCGTTTGTGTTCCACCAGGCGCTTGGCCTTTTCGATGACCATTTCCGAGACCTGTACATGGCGGCTGGCGGGTTCATCGAAGGTGCTGGAGACTACCTCGCCGCGCACCGAGCGCTGCATCTCGGTGACCTCTTCCGGGCGTTCGTCGATGAGCAGCACGATGAGATAACATTCCGGATGGTTGGCTTCGATGGAATGGGCGATGCTCTGGAGCAGCATGGTCTTCCCGGACTTGGGAGCCGAGACGATGAGACCGCGTTGTCCTTTTCCGATGGGTGCCACCAGATCGATGATACGCGGTGTCAGGTCTTCGGTGCTTCCATTACCCATCTCAAGCATGAGCCGGTCGCTGGGAAACAGTGGGGTCAAATTTTCGAACAGGACCTTGTTCTTGGCGTTGTCCCGTCCATCGAAATTGATGGTGTCCACCTTGAGTAGGGCAAAGTACCTTTCGCTTTCCTTGGGGGGTCTGATCTTTCCCGATACCGTATCTCCGGTGCGTAGGTTGAAGCGTCGAATCTGACTCGGAGAGACGTAGATATCATCCGGTCCCGCTAAATACGAACTGTCCGCCGAACGTAGAAAACCGAAGCCATCCTGGAGGATCTCCAGCACTCCATCTCCGTAGATATCTTCTCCTCGTTTTGCGTGGGCTTTCAGAATGGCAAAAATGATGTCTTGTTTTCGTGATCTCGACATCCCCTCGATCCCCATATTCTGAGACAGCGTCAGAAGATCTGGGGCAGACATGTGTTTGAGTTCCGTGAGATTCATAGAATACGGCAGTATATAAGGCAAGCAAAAAGGGGGGGGTGAACACGCGCGTTGCACGTGATTTTCTGTGGTCGTGGGAAGGTAGTCCTTATGGATTCATGGATCCCTTTTCAGGTGTTCTGGGAATGATATCGTTCGAGGGATCCTTCGAGAGCGCCTGCAAGAGGTACAGACATGAAACCGTACCCTAACACGAGTCGGTTCGAAGATCCATTTATTTCTGTCCGTGAGTAAAAGCGCTGAGTGGAGTCATGGATTCAGAAAATCGTTAGCGAAGCTTGTGCTCGAGCCGACAACGCACGACCCCGTATTAGTAAAGAGAAATCGATGCCTTGTAAAACTTGATCCAATTGTGAAGCTGAGCGGGAAAGAAGAAAAATAAGTCCTCGACGTATATATTCGTTTGCCAAGTGGAGTCCGATTTCTTTGGACCTTGGGGTTCGTATGAACCAACATCTCCCCGACAATCTTTTTTTGCCTCCTCAAAAGAACTCGTGGGTAGATTTTGGGACAGGCAAATTGCCA
>CAZSVE010000103.1:0-10423 GCA_964610175.1 uncultured Thiotrichales bacterium | reverse complement strand
GCTCTTAACATAACCCTCGCACCTTGAGTTTGGGCAGGTCAAAACATTATGTCTATATGGAAGAAAATGGCATGGTCGTAACCCCGGTCTTCCCACGCAATGTGATCAAGGAGGCCTTCAAAACCGGGCTGATCGATGACGGCCAAGTATGGATCGATATGATGCTGGACCGTAACCGTCTTTCTCATAGGTACAATAGCAGGATTTTCAACGAAGTATTGCATAAACTTTCGGAACGGTACTTTGCCGCTTTTGATCGATTACATGATTTTTTCCTCAATCGGAGTGTCGAGGAATGGAGAAAGTCGGATTGACCGATCGGGAAATCAGAATGATCCGCGCCGTTTTTCGTCGCGTTCCAAAGGTTCGGGAGGCGATACTTTTCGGCTCTCGCGCCAAACTGACCCATCGTCCGGAATCGGATGTCGATCTTGCCTTGGTCGGTCGGTATCGACCATAGCGTAACGGCAGAGATTATTGCGGAGGCATTGGAATCGTTGCCGACACCCTATCGATTCGAGCTCACCTCTCTTACCAGGGAAACCTACGCACCGCTTGCCGAGCATATCGAACGTGTCGGTGTTACGGTTTATACGAGGAGTGCCCATGCGGATCAAAAGGATGAAGCGTTCGATGTACTCGCTGCCGCTGAATTGAAAGAGCTTGGATATGGTAGCTGAGTAGCGTCCCGGATTCGGGGACGGGGAAATCGACTCCGCGCCTTCCATGTATTGGGTAAAAAACAAGGCAAGACTACCCCTGCATCCTCGCCACCAACCGCGAGCTGGCCTGCCACAACCGCGGCAACATGACGCGCGGGACCCGGAATACCGAAATCCTTGGGAAAGACTTCGTGCTCATCGACCCGCTCGATGTCGCCAGGGAGGGCGTCGCCGACGGGAGTTCGCTGGTTCCCAAGCTCCTGCTTGGGAACCTCTTTCCCGGAAGCTTTAGCTTCCAACTTAACGATCATGTTGAGGATTTCATCACCCCAGCAGATGAAAAACGTGCCCGCGTAGGGTGGATAAGCGCAGCGCATCCACCGGGAGGAGGAGATGGTGGATACGCTTCGCTTATCCACCCTACGGCCCCGAATCGGGGCTGTTGTTTCATAGTAAAGGTATCTTCTGTAATGCTCCTTCAGGAAACAAAAGCTTGAGGGTAAAGTGGTCCCCAAAAACTGGACAGCTTGCTAAGCTTTGATTGGCTCCCACTGAATTAGCATTTGTCCTAGCGCAGACGCTAGTAGACAACGAGCGATTCCTAAAGGGAGCGAAGACGACGCGCTTCATATTGCTGTTTCTGTAACGCAGGGAGCAGACTTCCTTCTTATCTGGAACTTCAAACACATCAACAATGCAGAAACAAAACAGCTCATCGCTAACGTTGTAAATTCATGTGGCTACGTATGTCCGCTACTTTGCTCACCCGAAGAACTCGGAGGAAACATCGATGATTGAAGACCCCATTGTTTCTGAAGTACGCAAACACCGAGAAGAACATGCTGCATCCTACGGACACGATCTCCGAAAAATCGTGGCTGCATTGCGCGAACGTGAACGCAAATCCAGGCGTGTCGTGTTGAATCCAGGGCCTAAATACCTGGTGAAGAAAATGGGAAAGTAATACTTGGAGCGGCGGAAGATCAAGATGGGTAAATACGAAAAGCAGGGTGGAAAACTGTGCGTAGCTACCCTTTTTCTAATAGAAATTGTAACAAAATAGGGAGTTTGGCGAATGATAGTCTCAGCAGAAAGAGGAAATACAGCGAATTGAAGTCGGCAAAACCGATATACTTTGTCCCTTGATGCGCGTTTGATGGCATTCAGGAAATGGCATCGCCCATCAAATTGGTTCATCTTGATTTTTCCAATCTGGATGATACGAAGCTATACAACCTCAATGAGTTATATTCTGTATTTCCATATGAGCCGGGCGAGGTTGATTGATGCCAACAATATCGATGTTCCATGGGATTATTATTCGGATGTATTTCTCACCCGGCGAACATCCACCGCCACATTTTCATGTGTATTACGTCGAATATAAAGCCACGGTTGATATCCGAACATGTGAGATAATCGAAGGGAATCTACCCGGAAAACAAACGAAGTTGGTTTTGGCATGGGCTGAACTACATCAGAAGGAGCTCATGGCTAATTGGAATCTTGTCATTAAGGGTGAAGAGCCCTTCAGAATACAACCCCTTCAGTGAGCAACAGAAAATGGTTCCTTCCGTCAAAAAAGTATTTGCCCTTGATGGCTATCAAATATTTATCGAATTCGATAATGACGAGTGCGGCATGTTGGATATGGCGCCCTATTTGAATTTTGGCGTATTCGGCAGAATCAGGGATCCGGATTTATTTCGGCAGGTGCGGGTTGCATTCGATACCGTGGAATGGGGAAATGGGATCGATCTCGATCCAAAATTCGTTTACGAGAAAAGTGTGAAAGAAAAGCGGATTTCGAATGCAGCCATGGAGTTAGCCCGTGTAGGTTAGAGCAAAGGACAATTCCCAACATAAAATTTCGGCATCGGCCTTTGTTGGGGCTTGCTCCAGAGCGCTCACCCCAATCTTCTACACGAGCTTATTAGCCGATAGCCATACAACAGAAATAACCACTGCCATGAAAACAAACCTATTAGAAACAGCACTCGAAATGCCACCTAGTGAACGGGTCGAATTTGCAGAGTTGATTCTTGCCAGCATCGATTATGAAGAACATGAAATTCGTCAATCATGGATTGAAGAAGTCAAAACACGGTTCGAAGCGGTCAATGAGGGCCAGGCTGGTAGATTTCGAGGGTTGATGATAGTCATTATCGGAAATACAGCGTGGTTCGTATCCGACTGATCTAAAATATGTCTAAGAATTTCCGATAAAGTCTAATATCCTTATAAGGTCTCTTCACAATGAAAAAGAAAGGAGTCGTTATTTAGGAAATTTCGCATATACATAGAAAACCATGGTATTGGCAATCAAAAAATTAGTGAGTTACCCTCAGTTCGTCGCTAGTCGTAAACATCACCCTCGCCGCAAATAAAATACACCACAAAATGAATGCCAAACTCGAACAAAGAATTACCTGCAATCCCAAACAATGTGGCGGAAGGCCCTGTATTCGGGGAATGCGCATCCGGGCCGCTGATATTTTAGAGATGTTGGCGGAAGGGGTTTCTCAGGAAGAAATCCTGGATGATTTCCCGGATCTGGAAATCGCGGACATTCAGGCCAGCCTACACTTTGCCGCCAAGCGGATGGATATCGTGAGATTGGCCGCGTGATTTTTTGGGTGGATGCACAATTGCCGCCAGGGTTTGCTCCCTGGTTGACGGAAACTTTCCCCATACAAGCCAATTCATTGCAGTTTCTCGGCTTGCGGGATGCGGATGACAGGGAAATTTTCGAAGCCGCGCGACATGCTAAAGATGATGTGGTGATTTATCAGTAAGGATAGTGACTTCGTCGAATTGGTTTTGAGGTTGGGTGCTCCACCTCGGATTTTATGGGTTACCTGTGGCAACGTAACGAACCGGCGTTTACAGGCGGTATTCAATGCCTTATTTCCACAGGCCTTGATGATGCTCGAAAAGGGCGAGGCAATCGTGGAAATTTCTGGTGATGAAATCACCGGAAAATAAGAACGTTATCCAGTAACCATTCCTCATCATCCGAATCGCATACCGAACAATCCGCCGTCTTCGGTGGCGTCGGTAAGCGATACGGGCAGTATGTGCCTTTGGAGATCGAATCCCTCGATAGTTTCCTTGAAGGCGTCATCCTCGTTCAGGGTAACGATGTACTGAAAACCCTGTTCTTCCGCAGTCTCGGCCCCGACTTTCAAGGCGCTGATGAGCTGACGTCCATCCACGCCATCGAAGAGATGGCTATCGTGAATCAGGAATCCGGGTCCGATGCCGCGTTTGGCGCAAAGGCGCATGAGCATGAGATCGAAACAGAAGATCTGCATGTTCTTGATGCCCTTGCTGCGCGAACCCTGCATGGGAAATTCGAATTTCGGCCCATTGTTCGTTTCCTTCACCGTCATGCTGCCCGCCGATTCATAAAGCCGACGGGAGATTTTCTCGAAGGCGAGGATTGCCTCATCCAAGCGCGGTTTTTGCTCTAAAAAATCCCGGCGCAGCCGTGCTTCCAATCGATTCCGCTCGCTCTTCAATTCAGTCTTGGTCCCTTCCAGTTGTTCGGCTGCTTCGAACCGTTGGCGTAGGGTTTCCACCTCCACCTTCAATTTGCCGGCTTCGCCTTGCAGCTTGGAAAACTGATCCAGCGCGCCGTGGCTTTCAAGGATACGCATGATCTCCGATTTGCGTCGGTCGAGTGTCGCTTGTCTATGCTTTCGGGATTCCATGCGCTGCCTGGTGGAGGTAAGTTCGTCGGTAAGATAATCCCGGCGGTTGCGGATCACCGATTGGTGGAAACTACGGACTTCGTCGTAACGCGCGATGGCGACGCCCGGCAAAACCACGCCAGCCTCGGCATAGACCGATTCTAGATCGGATAGCGGTGGTGGGGCTTCCGAGTGCAAAGCCTTCTCAAGGTCGCTGATTGTAGCGTTGTCGATTGTGTCGTCATTGGTCAGTGTTTTCATCTCCCTGGTAATTTGGTCTGCTTCCGATTCCAGTTCCCGGTATTGCGGCAACACGCGAAAGGATGCCAGTTGCGATTCGAGTCTTTTCAGATCATCCTCGGCTATAGTGAGTTTCGTCCGTAGATCGGCCGCTTTGCCGATAATGCTTCCGAATGCCCCATTCTCTGCTGCTTTCTTTAGTTCCCTCAAGTTTTTCTCGCGATCTCGAACCAATTGCCAATCGCCGGCTATCTTCCAGTCGAGGTCCAGCAAGTACAGGAGGGCTATCTGCCAATCCCATGTGTTTTGCATTTTGGCTTGATTTTCCGGCTTTATAAAAGCATCGGAAAGCTGTCGTCGAACGAGATAGGCAAAGAGTGATCGAAAGGTGGGCGTATATTTTGCAACGCCTTGTACGGCATTCAAGCCGAACATATATTCACCGAGCTTCTCCTTCCATTCGGTATTGGGGATCGAGTCTTTTCCTCTAAAATCATCGGTTCCTGATACGAAAATCCGTGATCTTTCCTTATCCTGACAGCTGCGCCTGACCCAAATTCTTTTGCCCTTCAAATCGAATTCCATGCCAAAAGAAACGTCCTGCAACTCTTTTTCCCGAAAAAGGGAACCCTTCCCTGCATCCGCGCCCGTGAGAAAGTGCGCGATCTCGATTACGCTCGTCTTGCCCGCCCGGTTGCGGGTCTGTTTATCGCTTGCCTCCGTTTCCTTACGGGCCAGCAATACATTGAGGCCCGGCTTGAACTCGAGTGTCTTGAAGGTGGGCAGGGTGCTGTCGATGCGATAAATCATGGGGTTTTCCTATACAGCAGTCCATCTCGGAGTCCGATGGCGCCCATGAGGAAAAGGAGATCCAAGGCCAGCACGAAATAATCATAGCCAATGGATGGAATGCTGGACGATGTTCCCGCGGCTTGCGGGGCAAACTCTTCCCACACGGCGGAAACCGTCTCGGGCCGTTCCAGTCTTCGCAGGATTCTGGCGCCAATGGTAAGCAGGGCTCGATCCTGGGAAAGGTGTTTCGAGGGAAGGATCATTGGCTATCTCCCAGAGTTCACTCGGATTCTCGCGGTTCCTCGAAGATATCGCAACGCTCGAAGTAGTAGGCCAACACCGTCAGAACTGACAATTCGTGTTCTGGGGTTCCCCGATCCGAACCCCCGGCCCAGCCTTGTAATTCGGAAAAGACTTCATTCGGGGTAAACTTATCACGCAATGATTTGTATTGCGTCCGAAATGATTCGGCGATTCGCTCGCCAAAGTCAGGATCATGCCATTTGGCAAAAAACGTCTCCACCAATGGCGCTTTTGTCATTCCGTCCTTGAGCAAGATGGCAACACTTTCCGACAATGCATTTGCCTCGATCTTGCCCATGGGAACATCCTTGACTGCTTGATCGAGCGGGGCATTTTGGGCCGAGATCCGTTCGAGAACTATCCGTAAATCCTCGAATCCAAGCTTGGTTTCTTTTGTCGGCGCGGGTCCGAACCACGACTCCAGGTCTTCCGACGAGAGACGCCGGAAGGCCAAACGAAGCTCTTCCAATCCCCAAGGTTCGAGCACAATACCGATGTTTTCTTTCTCGAAGTCCAATAAAAGCTTCTGCACATGGGGCGGCAACCCATTGGGCGCGTTGTGGACAAACACCCATGTATCGAAGTGTTCCCCCCAATGTCCCTTTGCGCCTTCGAAGTCTTCCGTGATTTTTGCGATGGCCTTGGATTTCTTCATTTCGTTCGGTGCATAGACCTGGAACAACCTCCGTTCGGACTTCAGAAAACCATCATTCTTTCGATCACCTTCGTTGCCCCACGGACGGCAGGCCATGAAATCCGCCTTGTAAGCCAAGCCCATGAGCCGGTTGAAAAAATCCTGAAATGCAGATCCCTTTGTATCGCGGAATGCAATTTCGAATTTCAGTTCGTAATAGGCCTGGGAGAGATTCATGGGAAAAGAGGTTTCGGTATGCGTACTTGCATTTACATTGGTCAAGATATGATGAGACAGGATTATAGCCGAGATTCCAGGCATCATCGGTTCGTCGAAAGCTTACATCGTAAGGAAGTGTCGTTACAGTAGTGAGTAAATGCATCCCGAGATGGAAGGCCATGTATCCAAGGGATACGCATCGGGGCTGCGGACATCGTGGAAATGTTGGTCGAAGGGGTTGCTCAGGAGGAGATCCCGGGTGATTTTCCGGGGCTGGAGTCCGATATTCGGGGTTGTCGCTATTTCGTCGCCAGACAGATGGATGTCGCGTGAAACGAGCAGGGGGTGCCTAAGGCGTATTGATGAGTTTCAGGTAACTTTCCCATGCGCTGTATCCTGAATGCACATTGGGGAATTTTGGCTGTTTGGGGCGTCTTTTACGGACTGTCTTCATCGATTACTTTCCCCGGATTTCGGCGATGCCGGGTTAGGCATCCGGGAATCGTTTTTGGAGCCACTGGATCAGGTCGGACCATATCCTTTGTATTTCCTTGTTGTCCGGCAAGATACCGGCATAGCGAAGCTCCAGGGTTACGACCGGGATGTTCCGCTGTAGCGCGGCGTAGTTTCCCAGGGATCCGGGATAGGTGCCGAGGAGGTTGAGGCGCAGGCGTCCGAGTTGTTGCGGCGCCTTCGGGGGACCGTCGAAGTCGACGACGCCATAGGGGGCATGGACGGCAATGATAACGTCGGGTCGGAAGCCATCGATTTTTTTTACCAGCCAACGGGTTTCCGGCTCACTGAGCGGTTCGGGCCCTGGGTAGCGTCTCGGGTTGCGCTTTGCATGTCGGATCCAGTATTCCAGGCTTGCCTTTTGTTGTCCGCCCCAGGGGGGGAAATTCCGATTCAAGTCGATGTCGTTTGCGTTCATGCGCTGGGATTTTTTTCGAAGTAGCCCATCTGGGTTGAGTAGCGGCACGACGTACCAGTGGAATAAGTTGAAATTCTGGTTGTCCAGCATTTTTATCCATTTGAAGACGATGCTGACGGAGGAGAATTCGTCTCCGTGGATTCCGCCGAATAGCAGGATACGAGGTCGTGGCTGTAGCGTTGGGAAATATTCTTTTGCCAGGATGGGTTGTCGCTGGACGGACAATCCGTCGGTGGCGGAGAGTCGACGCGCAAGACACCCCTCGACACTGACGGTGCCTAATTTCTTGCCGATGCGGTGGCACATCTGCGCGGCAGTGGGGATGTCGTTGATTTGTGGCGTTGCTAGGGGAAAACCGAATTCCGAGACTGTAGTCGTGGCGGCTAGTGCCGCGTTACTGATCGTGTCGTTGGCAAGGATGCTCGAGAAAATCAAGAGACCCAAAAGGATGCGAATTCCGAGTGGGCGCTGAATGTCCACGTTATGCGTGGTCATGAGTCAGGTTCGTCCTTGGTTTTGGTTGGAAATGGGTGGTGGATGGTTGTGTGGTGCCTTGCCTTGGGCCGATGGGTTTGCATTGGTCATGGTTTATCCAATGCGACGAATCACGACGGGGATCGCGATGACGAATTTACGGACCCGGTGTTCCATGGGTTACGGATGGAAAGGCCTGACGTATTGTGCGGCTCTCATCGGGGAGAGGTGGCGTCGAATGTTCGGACACCGCTGCCCCGTGTGCCGAAAGGTCATGTCACTGGAGGGGGAAGACTTGTGTTTCGTTTCGAATTTCAACCGGAAGGTTCCTCGTTTCGTTGGAAGTAGCGTATGAGACACAAGATTTCCGTCGTCATTTTCCGGACTGAGGAATATTTTGTTTATTTCCCGCTCGGCTTCACAAAGAGTCAAGTTTTTACCATGCCTTGTCGGTTCGAGGCGAAGCTTCGCTAGCCAATCTTTTGGTTACACGACGCTGTCATATAAGAATGCCGATTCTCACGAGAGGTTTAGTTGGAACCACAGCAGTAGTGAAAATAGATTCCGGCGAATATGGCGGCCCCGAACCAGTTGTTGTTCAGGAATGCGCGAAAATACTGGTGTGATTGTCGGGTTCGAATGAGGCGTTGTTGATATAGTCCCAGTGCCGCGGCCGTGGCCAAGCCTGAATAATAGTATATGCCAAGTCCTGCTTTTTCACCGATGACGAGAAATACCACGATCACGGCAGCCTGAATACTCGCGATTATCATTTGGTCTCCGGCGCCGAATAATATGGCGGTGGATTTGACGCCAATACGAATATCGTCCGGTCGATCGACCATGGCATAGATGGTGTCGTGGGCAACTACCCATAAAACGATTGCGGTTGTCAGTAACCATGCCAGGGGGGGAATGGTGTTGGTTTGTGCCGCGAACGCCATAGGCGCGGCACACCCGAAGGCCAGCCCCAGATGCACTTGCGGAAGATGGGTAAAGCGCTTCATGAAGGGATAGCTTGCTGCCAGTGATATGGCGACGAAAGATAATAGGATGGTCAGTGTATTCAGCATAAGAACGAGCCCGAATGCAATCGCGCAAAGGGCAACGAATAGAAATAATGCTTCGGAAGGGGTGACCTTCCCCGTGGCCATGGGGCGATTCCGGGTGCGTTCCACGTGAGCGTCGAATTTGCGGTCGGCGAAATCGTTGATGATGCAGCCGGCGGATCGCATGACGATAATCCCCGATACGAATATGATGGCCACGAGGGGTTGCGGATTGCCTTCGGAGGCGATCCACAGCGACCAAAGGGTCGGCCACGATAGCAGCATGATTCCAATGGGGCGGTGAAGGCGCATCAACAGCGCGTATTGTATGATTCGGTCTTTGAGTTTATTTATTGGCATCGTGGTTTTGTACGGAGAATCCGGGAACCTTTTCAAGGTATCGGAAAAATAAAGATCCTGATGGGATCGGTGCGTGAACCGAGCCTCATCCCCTTTCGGTCTTGGCGCGAAGCGCTAACATGTTCTGCTTCCTGGGTAAGGGTAGTCGTTGGAGGCAGGACATAAATCCGAACACTATGCGTTCGGATTTGTCATTTGTCAGCGCTTCGCGCCAGAACCGAAACGGGATGAGATCGGATTCCGGCACCGGGTTTCCCGTGATTTTTGTTTTTCCGATACGTAAACATTATCACTTACCGACTCGCCCTTGATTCCGATATCGCATCGAGGATCTCTTCGGTTGTTGCCTTGGTTTTTATTCCGGGGACATCGAATGGCGATGGCTTCATGCTTTTGGGTGCGACAGAAAAGGCGCTGCCGTTTCTACGGCGGATAATCACTTCTTCGTATTCCGCTGTATTCAGCACTTCCGACAGATGTTGTCTCGCCTGGGAATAGGTATACATTTTCATGATGGATCCAATACTGTGATATTCAAATTCTTTGCGACGGTTTTCATTCTTCCATCCAGCGTGATCAACGGGC
This sequence comes from uncultured Thiotrichales bacterium, assembly GCA_964610175.1. Taxonomy (GTDB): domain Bacteria; phylum Pseudomonadota; class Gammaproteobacteria; order HK1; family HK1; genus CAZSVE01. The sequence goes on along the minus strand of CAZSVE010000103.1, from coordinate 482 downwards.
TCCTTGTCGATTGGGCGCACTGGAGAAAATAGGCATCGTAGGCATAAATATCGAACTCCATTGCGATATCGAGCGCCTTTCGAATGTTGCATTCGATAAGCCTGACCGGAATGGTCCGCGTAATATCGAACGCGGCGATAGCTTCGCTTTCGGATAACCGGCCGCGTTTCACCATTGCCGTTAGCGCATTACCGATCTCATAGGGCAATATTCCAGGCGAAATCGCGCTGAAACCGAGACCCAAGTCGATGATGTTGACCCTCTCCGGTTCGTCCAGCGCCACCGCCAGGAGGATGTTGGTGTCTACGACCAGATTCATAACAACAATTGTACAACTTATTTTTGATCCGTTCAAAATCTATCTGGTGAAGCTTCGCCTCGAATCGATAAAGCGTGATTTGGTGGTAGTAGGGAAAATTAGCGTTTCGGAACATGTATTGGGTAAGGGAGAGGCTTGCGCCACTCCCTCCCCGTTGCCGCGA
>CAZSVE010000102.1:0-10519 GCA_964610175.1 uncultured Thiotrichales bacterium | reverse complement strand
GCTCGAAACTCTTCGTATAGCTTCTCCTTGGTGAGGCAAATGGAATTTTGACTTGCCGGACACAACCACATTTCAGACATTCGACTCTGTGCACTGCTATTTGGATGAATATAGAGCGAGAGCCAACCGGAACTGCCCTGAAAGTGCGTTCAATCACTCCGCGTTTAATTACTTCCCGGCTACCACAGCATGAACTACGCAGGCTTGAATTATTCTGCCTCACCCTGAAGATCGTGTTACCCCGTTCGTAGCGAGTATGGACGTAAGTGCATCCGCGGATGCCCCAAGTGTGATAGAGCAGGCTTGTAGACATAGATAGTCCTCCAGATTAAGAACGATACTATGCCTCATCTAACCAACCAGAGATAGAACTAAGTACGCTTATACCCGGATGAGCCAGTATTTCCTTCTAATAAATACGCTATGAGGATTCATAGAGGTATCTTACTGACCGAAATATGCTCGACTAAATGTTCTACCGATGGCCCCATGACATCCAACAGAGGTGCGGGCCATATTCCGAAAAGCAAAATGGCAATAGCTAACATTGCCAAGATAAAAAACTCTCTCGCGTTGATATCAGTCAATGTAGCAACGCCTTCATTCGCTACTGGCCCATAAACAACACGTTTATACATCCAAAGCGTATAGGCGGCACCGAGTATCAATATCATCGCAGCAAGAAACGCAATCCAAGCATGCGCCCTAAAACTTGCCAGGATGACCATGAATTCACCCACGAACCCTGATGTACCGGGCAAACCGGAATTAGCCATGGCAAACAACATCATAAATGCGGCAAGCATAGGCATGTTATTCGCCACACCACCGTAGCTATTGATTTCACGACTGTGAAGGCGGTCATAGAGCACCCCCACACACAAGAATAGCGCACCTGAAATAAACCCATGCGAGATCATCTGCATCATACCACCCTGAATTCCCAGACTAGCCCCATGCACACTACCGGTACTTTCGAAGATTTGATAAACAAGAAAAAAACCCAGCGTCACAAAGCCCATATGTGAAATCGATGAATAAGCAATCAGCTTCTTCATATCCGGTTGCACTAGGGCTACAAAGCCGATATAGACAATAGCGATCAAAGACAAACCAATCATCAACCAATCCAATGCATGACTCGCATCCGGGGTTATGGGTAGGCTAAAGCGTATAAAACCATATCCGCCCAACTTCAACATAATTGCGGCCAAAATTACCGAACCACCGGTAGGAGCTTCAACGTGCGCATCCGGCAACCAAGTGTGTACTGGCCACATAGGCACTTTGACGGCAAAAGCAACCAAAAAACCGAGGAAGACCAGGATTTGCGCAGGAAAACCGATTCTCAGCTGATGCAAATCCAGAATTGCGAATGATTTAGCCTCCGAATATAGATATAACAACGCCACTAGCATGAATATCGAGCCTACGAAGGTAAATAGAAAAAACTTAATGGAAGCATAGATGCGCCTTTCACCACCCCAAATACCAATGATCAGAAACATCGGTATCAAAAGAGCTTCCCAAAAGACGTAAAACAGCACCGCATCCAAGGCCGCAAAGGCGCCAATCACGAAACCTTCCTGGATTAGGAACGCCGCCATATATTGCGCAGTCTTCTCCTTAATAACCTGCCACCCCGCTAATATCACCAATACAGTCGTAAAGGTGGTAAGCAATATCAACGGCATGGAGAATCCATCAATCCCAAGGCGATAGTTGACATCAAAAGAGGGAATCCAAGGCACCAACTCCATGAATTGCATGTTAGGGGTAGTATTATCGAATCCAGTATAGAGCGGGATTGAAAAAAGAAAAGTAAGTAGTGCGATAGCCAGCGCAATAGATCGCGCTGCAGGCGCATTTCGGCTACCAGCTACCAATACCCATAACCCACCCAATATGGGCATCCAAATAACAATACTAAGCCAGGGTAATTCCATTGCTATTCTATTTATGTAGAAATAAATTCCAAATAAATCCCGATCAAACCCAACATTCTTCTATTTATATAAAATTTCTCTCTTCTCACCGGACAGATTTCTCAGTACCCATCTGCGGTAATCAGCAAAAAATTACGCAATTCGGTTCCAAAGAAAAACAACAGCAACAACACAGCCAAAATCATGACAAAGGCATAATGATATAAAAACCCGGTTTGTACATGGCGCACAATTCCAGAGAATCGTGCAACCATTTGCGCTGAGCCATTTACTAATAAACCATCAATAAAACCCATATCGCCTATACGCCATAATACTGCTCCCATACTGCGTATCCCGTCTGCAAAAAAACGTTGATACAAATCATCGAACCCATAATTAGCAAGAAACAATCTATGCAGAACACGGAATTTTTGCGCAATGATCTCGGGTAGCTCCGGGCGCTTTAAGTAAAGATACCACGCAACCACAACACCGCTCATAGCGAGCAAAAACGGCGTCGCTACCAAACCATGCATTACAAACCCAGAAACACCATAAAAGTCCTTTCCCATCGTGGCTAACACATTATGTACGGGTAGAACAGTAATCGCTTCTCCAAAATAACTACCAAATAACACAGATTCCACATAAGGAAAACCGATGATCACAGAGGGAATTGCGAGCAACAACAGCGGAATGGTTATCACCACTGAAGTTTCGTGAATATGTCCGCGAGTATGTGCACTCATTCGCTCCTTGCCATGGAAAACCAAGAAATACATACGGAACGAATAGAATGCCGTTACAAAAACACCAGCCAGGACGCAAACATACGCGAATCCCGCCCCGAAAATATCAGAGTGGTGTACCGCCTCAATAATAGCATCTTTGGAAAAAAAGCCGGAAAAACCAGGAAAACCAATCAAAGCTAAAGAGCCAACGAGAAAAGTTATCCACGTAATCGGTAGATATTTTCGCAATCCTCCCATGTTACGGATATCCTGTTCATGGTGCACGGCGATAATCACGGATCCAGCGGCAAGGAAAAGAAGAGCCTTAAAGAAAGCGTGAGTTACCAAATGAAACATAGCGGCAGCATACGCCGAAACCCCAAGGGCAACAGTCATATAACCAAGCTGAGATAAGGTTGAATAGGCAATAACTCGCTTGATGTCATTTTGGACAATGCCGAGTAACCCCATAAAGAATGCTGTCATGGCGCCAATGACAACCACCACACTAAGAGCGGTTTCAGAAAGTTCATAGAGCGGCGACATTCTTGCCACCATGAAGATCCCAGCAGTTACCATGGTTGCGGCATGTATCAAGGCTGAGATCGGTGTCGGGCCTTCCATGGAGTCCGGTAACCATGCGTGCAGGGGCACCTGTGCGGATTTTCCCATGGCACCAATAAATAATAGAATACAGATTACCGACATCAATGACCAATCAACACCGGGCCACAGTTGTATAACGGTATCCGCTTTACCAGGAGCGTCCGCAAACACCGTTGCATAGTGCAAGCTATCGAAATGTACCAAGATAGCCGCAATACCCAACAAGAAACCAAAATCTCCTATCCGGTTAACCAAAAACGCTTTAAGATTTGCTTGAATCGCTGATTCCCGCTGAAACCAAAAACCGATCAACAGATAAGATACCAATCCCACCATTTCCCAACCAAAAAAGAGCTGCAAGAAATTGTTCGACATAACCAGCATCAACATGCCGAACGTAAATAGAGAGATATAACTAAAAAACCGTTGATAACCCGGATCGCCATGCATATAGCCAACAGTATAAACATGAACCATAAGAGAAACGAAAGAGACTACCAACATCATGGTAGTACTCAGTTCATCGATCCGAAAGCCAATTTCAAATCGAACTCCATCTACGATACCCCATGTATAAAGAGCTGCATCGTACATGGGAGTACCCGTAATGATTACCTTATGAAACACCAATGCAGAAAGGAAGGTGGAAATAGCAATCCCAGTGATAGTAATCCAATGAGCACCAGCCCGCCCGATAATCCGACCGAATAATCCGGCAATGATCGCCGCTACCAATGGAGACAAGGCAATACCGATAGCTAGATCTTGCATAGTGACATTTTGCATATCAGTAAAAAATAAAAATACTTAATCAATATCAGGCCATAAAAAAGGGAAACTACTAATTAGGCCACTCATATAAAGATTCGAAATTCAAATCAACCTTTCATGGCATCCAAAACCTTCACATCAATGGTCCTTCGATTACGAAACAACACCACTAGGATAGCAAGGCCAATGGCCGCCTCCGCTGCGGCAACGGTCAAAATAAAAAACACAAACACCTGACCACTAATCTCTTGGAGATAATGAGAGAAAGCCACAAAATTCAGGTTCACTGAAAGTAGCATAAGCTCAATACACATCAATAAAATCAAAATATTCTTTCGATTGATAAAGATACCCGCCATACTAATGCAAAACATTACGGCACCAAGAACCAGAAAATCAGATAATGCGATCATGCTTTTATGCCACCACAATCAATCATCAAAATTCATCTTCTGTAAATACACCTTTCCAGCAGAATATAGAGTTCCTCTACTAAATAGGAATCACATCTTTACTAAACGAACACGATCTTCACGTTGTACAGTAACTTGATTCCCTGGCTCTTGATACTTCACACCATGTCGCCTTCGCATAGTCAGCGCAATCGCAGCAATCATAGCAACCAACAGAATTACCGCCGCAATCTCGAATGGATACACATAGTCAGTATAGAGAATAAGCCCCAATGCCTCAGTATTACTATATTCGGCAGCATGGCGCGCTGGAGCTGCAAACAATTCCAACCCGAAATGGCGAGTCCCCACCACCATGGAAAGTTCGGCAGCAATTAACAAGGCAACCAACATACCTACCGGGAAATATCGAATAAAACTCTCATGCAAGGGAGGAGTTTTGACATCCAACATCATAACTACGAACAAGAATAACACCATAACGGCACCCACATAGACGAGTACAAGCGTTATAGCCAAAAACTCCGCTTCCAAGAGCAGCCACAAACCTGCACTTGTACAAAATGCCAACACAAGAAATAGCGCTGCACGAACCGGGCTACGAACGATAACCACCATAGAGCCGGCAATGATAAAAACACCTGAAAAAAAATAGAAAACCAATTGTTCAATCATCAATTGCCACTCATCTTAATTGCCGAAAATCCTTATCGAGGATAAGAATTTCTGAAAAATAATAGTTTTTTCCAAAAGTTAACAGAACATGTTAGCGCTTTGCAAAGGCTGAAGCGGGGTGGGTCTTGACACACGCACCGGTGCTCTCAGAGATTTTTATTTTTCCGATATTCAAATTCACTGCCGTCACAATCGCAACAAGTCATCTATACTTCGCATCTTTGGCAAGATTTCGATCAACTCCCTTTTTCCACCTATCTCCTATTGCAAGCAATAAATCCTTCGTCATCAATAAATCTCCGCTTTGCTTTCCATGAAATTCATAAATAGGAGATTCGACAATAGCATCTACCGGACACACCTCCTGACAAAATCCGCAGAAGATACATTTTTCCAGATCGATATCATAACGCGTCGCACGGCGCGAACCATCATCGCGAAGGCCCGATTGGATAGTAATTGCCAGCGCGGGACATACAGCTTCGCACAGCTTACAAGCGATACAACGTTCCTCACCGTTCGGATATCGCCGTAGCGCATGCAGGCCACGAAATCGCGGCGATTGAGGAGCCCTTTCCTCGGGATAGCGAATCGTAAATTTTTTCGCAAACAGATAACGACCTGTTACTCCCAATCCTTTGAGCAGTTCCCACAATAAAAAGCTTTTGATGGAATGGCGTATGTGATTCATGTAATCATTTAAATATCATGTTTTAACTTGGCGCATATCCTAAATGAGCTAAAACATATCAGTCCATTGATTTATAAGTACATAGACTTTCACGCTACAAATTTCTCTATAAATAATTACTTTTCTCTATACTAAAGATCAACCAGCCAATTCGATCAAGAACCTTCAGTACGCTTTATCGAACCAAGGTGGCATCTCCTCCACAACAGCAACTCCCACCACCAACAGCCATACGATGGTCACTGGGATAAACACCTTCCAACCAAGCCGCATGATCTGATCATATCGATAACGTGGAAATGTGGCGCGAAACCACAGATAGAGAAACAGGAAAAATACGACTTTTAAGACCAACCAATGAATACCCGAATCAAATAATGTATCAAGTACCGGAACACCGACGGCTATCCCAGATAGTGGTGAATGCCAACCACCCAAGAACATGAGAACCGTCAACACGGCAATCAGGATCATGCTAGCGTATTCCGCCAGGAAAAAGACAGCAAAACCCGCACCGGAATATTCCACATGAAAACCAGCAACAATTTCCGATTCTCCCTCCGCCACATCGAAAGGGGCCCTATTAGTTTCGGCAACACCGGAAATAAAATACACAATAAGTAATGGAAATAATGGCAACCAGAACCAATGGGCAACACCACCTTGTTGCGCCAACACAATCTCACGCAAATTCAAACTTCCGGCAGCCAACAAAACCCCTACCAAAGCAAAGCCCATCGCTATCTCATAGGCAATAATTTGAGCTGCGGAACGCATGGCCCCAAGCAATGCGTATTTCGAATTCGAGGCCCAACCGGCAATGATAACTCCATATACCCCCAAAGAAGCGATCGCAAGAATGTAAAGAAGACCCGCATTTATGTCCGCCAGAATCAGACCATCATCGAACGGTATCACAGCCCAGGCACTCAACGCTGCGGCCAAAGAGATGATAGGTGCCAAAACAAATAAAAAACGGTTGGCATTGGTCGGAACGATAAATTCCTTCATCATCATCTTGATGAGGTCCGCAATAGGTTGCGCCCATCCTCTGGCCAAGCCAAAAAAACCAACCCGATTCGGTCCTATCCGCACCTGCATCCAACCGATTATCTTGCGCTCTGCCAACGTAAAATAGGCAACAATCAGCAGCAATGGCATCACAATCAGCGCGATCTTAGCCAGGATAACCAAAAGAACCTGCACCGATTCAGGTAAACCGCCCCAGAATGTCAACAGGGTTTCAGATAACATGATTCTTCATCTTTCCATATCCGCGCTTATCCCCCCGTCGAGGTTAATCATCGAACAGAGTAGCGGCGCGTTTTTATCATATAGAGAAGAACTTCCATACATTCAGTGCATGAAAACACCGACAGCGACCTCATAGCTATCCTCTAGCTTCCAATGAGATAGATCCAAAATTCGATCCCAACCCTATACTTTCGAATACGGCCATAGGCAACCACACACATTGGTCAGGAACACGGTTATCAACAACCGCCGGTAAGATCTTCCGACAATCACCTTGAATCGCCGAAACAAATCCCCCTTTCCCTACACCCAATAACCCGGCAAGTTTACTGTTAATACGGACTGCGCATTCCAATGCATCGGTGGTCCCTTGTAGACTGGTAGCACGTCGGACCAGTGGATCAACGGCATATACCGGCACGTCGCCAATTCTAGTAAGCTGCTGGCCATCCACATTTTGGCTTATTTCCCCATTGAGATCGTAAGCACTCCACGTACTCCTTTCCCCCGGGAAACTGGCACCTTGCACCAAGGCCTGCAGCTCATTCCGAACCTCGACCACATTAGAATAATCAAAGCCGCCCACATCCAAGAGATTACCCACCATGCACAAGATCTCCCACGCCGAGCGCGCTTCCCCCGGCGGTGTTACCGCAGAAGCAAAATCCTGCCAAATGCCAGCTGCATTCACAAGTGCACCTGTATTTTCAGCAAACAACGCCATCGGCAGTAAAACATCGGCGTAACCCTCCATGGAATTTGTCCGGTACGCCGTCAGCGAGACCACAAACTCGGCTTTAGCCATAGCATCAAGAGCTGCATGACTATTAGCGCAATCAAGCTCTGGTTCCACACCCAACAGTACATAACCCTTGCACCCCCGAGTAATCATAGCACCAGCATCAAGTCCCTCCTCTCCCAGAGTTTGACCAGCCGGTCCCCGATGGGGCAATACTCCTGCAATCCATGCACCCGCACTATTGGCCCCAATCGTCAGTACTCCAAACGTTGATCCGGTACGACTGGCAATATAGGCGGCCAACACTTGAAGGGTTGCGGCTTGCGGATGAGCTTCAGCTAGATTACCCACTAGCACCGTGGTCCGCATCCCCACTTTCAATGCCTCGGCTATTTCACGTTCCGCCACTCCCGGATTTATCTTGCCAAGCAGTTTTTCAAACTCTACGGCCGTGCCGAAATCTTTGTTTTTTTCCGTAGAGGCCGCAATACCCGCTAAATGAGCAACCATCCCTTTGGGAGAAGCGATCAGTCGATCCGCTAGCGGATAGTTAAAGGAATAATCAATAGGATTCAACACGAAAACCCGAGCGCCCCGTATCGCGGCGCGACGAATGCGATGATTGATAAGAGGCTGTTCCTTGCGACAATTGGAACCTATCAACAATACAACATCTGCATTTCCCAACTCTTTCAGGGATTGCCCCAACCACGGAAAAAGAGGCGCCTCTCCCTGATTACGAAAATCCTGTGCATGCAGGCGGTGATCGATATTATGACAACCGAGACCACGCAACACCTTCTGAAAAAGATACAACTCCTCCAGTGTAGCTCCAGGCGACGCCAACCCACCGATGGCCCCCGGACTCTCGCCTCCCACGATGCGCTTCAACCTCTCTACCACGACAGAAAGAGCGGTTTTCCAGTCTACCGGCTGCCATTGCCCATCTCGTTTCACCATGGGCGTTTGCAAGCGATCCTCGCTATACAATCCCTCGTAACCAAACCTATCGCGATCCGATATCCATACTTCATTGATATCCTCGTTCTCACGAGGAACCACCCGCATTACCCGATCGTCTTTGACATGGAAATAAAGATTGGAACCAACAGCATCGTGATGGGCAACCCCCGGCAATTGTTGCATCTCCCAAGCGCGAGCCCGATAGCGAAACGGCTTCGATGTCAATGCACCCACAGGACACAGATCGATAATGTTTGCCGATAGTTCCGATTCCAGGGTTTTCTCGACAAACGTACCGATCTCGACATTTTCCCCTCGTCCAATCGCACCCAATTCTCGTTGCCCTGCAATCTCTTCTCCAAAACGCACACAGCGTGTGCAATGGATACAACGAGACATGTCGGTAGCAATCAGCGGGCCAAAATCCTTATTTGGCACCACTCGCTTCAGCTCCTGAAACCGAGAGGTATCCCCGCCAAACCCTATCGATACATCTTGCAGTTCGCACTCCCCCCCCTGATCACAGATAGGACAATCCAAGGGATGATTGATAAGTAGAAACTCCATGACCGCCTTTTGCGCGGCCAGCACCATGGGAGAGCGCGTATGTACCCGCATTCCATCGGTTACAGGCGTCGCACATGCCGGTAGCGGCTTCGGAATCCTCTCCACTTCCACAAGACACATGCGACAATTCGCCGCGATGGAGAGCTTTTTATGGTAACAAAACCGGGGAATTGCGATCCCTGCTGCATCGGCGACATCAATGAGAAACTCCCCAGGCTTGGCCCGCAAAGAAATGCCGTCAATCTCGATGTTGACTAATTGTTCTGACATGAATAATTTTGCTCCGCAAAATTATATGGCCCCGCCTTGCGAGGTGAGAAATGGCGCACGTGTCATGGGAAATTTTTTATAAAATAAAAGGCGTTAAATATCGTCTGAACTTCTCTAATTCTTATGGATTTCAGTTTTTTTCCAAATGTTGCAGCCAAGAAAATATAAACCGCAATCACCAAAAATATGAATATAGAAAGGAGAAAATGGTGCGACCAAGAAAGAAATAGGCTTAAAACAAATATTATTATGGCAATAACGGACGATAATAGTAGCGAAAAAATATTCCCGAGTAGAAACGAACCAGTCCTTCGCAAAATATAATCTCATCCCGAAGCGAATCACACTTTCCGTACGAGATAGCCTTACATAAGTTTATAAAATAATCGCCTTTAAATGGCTTTATGACGCCCCTAAATTCACTAGTGAGAATACTCCTGTAGAAGCTACGGTAAGATTCCGCTTGATTAGGTAGGTAATGCTTGCGAAACCATCTACCATACGGATACTTATCTTTGATGAGAAACTTGTCTTTTTAAAAATACGTGAAAACTTATTCTCTATACGAAGCCTCCCTCTTTTGCAAAGTCTTATGTTGACAAGATATTTCCAAACTTTATATTTTTCCAAGTGAAAAAACCGATAAATTCCTTCACTCATATCTGGATGGAAAGATCTCAGCCCGAAACCAAGTACGTAAGATGCAACAAAAAATATGAAAAATGGCGCTATGCCAATACCAGCATCCTTTTCCATCAAATAATCGAATATTTTTTCTACTCCTTCTACCTCCATGTAACATTACTATCACAAACATGAATATATTGATAGCAAGAAACGAGCCGGGGATTATTATGGTTCATCCGACTAAAGCGTACTTTGTTTCATGGAGGCCCTTGATTTTCAACTTG
>CAZSVE010000101.1:0-10903 GCA_964610175.1 uncultured Thiotrichales bacterium | reverse complement strand
CGTTGGATTCACGTCCAACCTTCAGGCTCATGTGTCTTTGGATAAGGCTGAGAGTCAAAACTCTCTTAATAACATGATATGGTGTGTAAACGAAATGTTCCACGTGAAACACAGAATCATGAGAAACCATCTGAAAGAAAACTACCGTGAAAAGCTCTATCTATGATTCATCCGCTATTAAAGTATTAAAAGGACTTGATGCGGTTCGAAAACGCCCAGGAATGTATATAGGGGATACCGATGATGGAACCGGTTTACATCATATGGTGTTTGAGATCGTGGACAACTCTGTTGATGAGGCGTTGGCAGGCTTTTGCACTAAAATTGAGATAATCGTCCATGCTGATGAATCCGTTACGATTGTCGATGATGGTCGTGGTATTCCCGTAGATCTTCATAAAGAAGAAGGGATGTCTGCAGCAGAAGTTATTATGACTACTTTACACGCTGGCGGGAAATTTGATAATAACTCATATAAAGTTTCCGGCGGCTTACACGGAGTAGGTGTCTCCGTAGTTAATGCCCTATCTGAGTATCTACAACTTACTATTTGGCGTGCTGGAAAAGAATATTATCAAGAATATAAAGAGGGTATTCCTTTAGCACCACTTAGTATTATAGGTAAAGTCGATCGGATCGGGACGAGAATCCAATTCAAACCGAGCTCATCCATATTCAGTAATATCAGTTTTCACTATGATATTTTAACCAAGCGATTACGCGAGCTTTCTTTTCTCAATCCCGGTGTGCTAATAAAATTATTAGACGAGCGCACAGAAAAACAGGATGTTTTTCAATACAAGGGGGGTATTAAAGCCTTTGTTCATCATTTGAATGAGAAGAAGACACCTCTACATGAAACTATTTTCTATTTCCAGATAAAAAAAGCAAAAGTAATTGTTGAACTTGCTATGCAATGGAATGATTCCTATCAAGAAAATATCTTTTGTTTTACCAACAATATCCATCAAAGGGATGGCGGAACACACCTCGCAGGTTTTCGAGCCGCGCTTACGCGCACTATAAATCAATACATGGAAAGCACTGGAATTACCCAGAAAGCTAAAGTGGAATTAAATGGCGATGACGTTCGTGAAGGACTTACCGCTGTTCTTTCCGTTAAAGTTTCCGACCCAAAGTTTTCCTCTCAAACAAAAGATAAATTGGTGTCTTCCCACGTAAGAGGGATTGTCGAGTCCACAGTAGCAGCAAAATTATTAGAATTCCTATTGGAACATCCATCCGAAGCGAAAACAATTACTATAAAAATTACCGAGGCCGCAAGAGCGCGCGAAGCAGCTCGCCGAGCTCGTGAGATGACTCGACGTAAAACGGTTTTAGATGTAGCAGGATTACCTGGAAAATTAGCGGATTGCCAGGAAAAAGATCCTAAAGATTCCGAGTTATTCCTAGTAGAGGGTGATTCTGCTGGTGGTTCAGCGAAACAGGGACGCGATCGGCGCTTTCAAGCTATTCTTCCTCTGAAAGGGAAGATCCTAAATGTAGAAAAAGCCAGATTCGATCGAATGCTATCCTCCATTGAAGTCGGTCATTTAATTACGGCACTTGGATGTGGTATTGGGCGAGATGAATATAATTTCAATAAGCTACGTTACCATCGAATTATCATCATGACAGATGCTGATGTAGATGGCTCTCATATTCGTACGCTATTATTAACGTTTTTCTATCGGCAGCTCCCAGAACTGATTGAGCGTCAGCATATCTATATTGCTCAGCCACCGTTATATAAATTAAAAAAGGGAAAACAAGAGCGTTATGTAAAGGATGATGCGGATCTCGGCTTTCTACTCATGGAAATGGCATTGGAATCGACGAAAATCCTGAAAAGCCATGATCAATCTCCGCTTCCGGAAACAGTTTTAAAAAAACTTACAACCGATTACAGCAAAGTCTTATATATCATTAGCAGGTTGTCACGTCGTATATTTCCAGAGATATTAGATGTAATGATTACTATGCCATTGTTGGAAAGTGAACAATTTACCAAAAACGCACAGATTGATGATTGGGTTACAAGACTTGAACAACAGATTAATCAAGATCGTTCTTTAGCAAATAGATTCAACGTAAGAATAATCGATCAAGGCTCTGATTTCTCGTTACAAATTCAAACAACTATTCATGGAGTGGAGGTAAAAAAAACATTAGGAAACGAATTTTTTCGTTCTACCGAGTACAAAAATGTCGTTCTTCTTGGTCAACAATTAAGTTATCCACAAGGTGATTTAATCGTTATACGCGGAGAAAAATCTAAGCTCGCAACAAATTATAAGCAAGCATTGGATTGGTTGTTATCCGAGGTGAAACGTGGAATTCATACGCAACGATACAAAGGACTGGGGGAAATGAATCCAGATCAGCTCTGGGAAACGACTATGAATCCAGAATCTCGTAGGTTATTACGAGTTCGAATTGAAGATGCTGTCTCTGCAGATCAGTTGTTTACTACACTCATGGGAGATCAAGTGGAGCCTCGTAAGGAATTTATCGAGATGAACGCTTTATCAGTTGCCAACCTGGATGCCTGATGAAAAAATTTGAACAAGTTACTTGATCCCAGATCGTTAAATGGACAATGGATGGGTATTGAGGTTTGCGCCTCGACGATTGTTGCATCATTGATTTTCTACAAACCCTCTAAAAGAAGCTTTGAGTCAGAATTATCTTTACAAATGGATCAAGTTTCACAAGAAGCCAACAACTTTGCTTGTTGAAACAATGCGCCTAAAGTTATGAATCCTTTGAACAGAGCTTTTGGTCATCGGATTCATCAAAGCGGTCGATGCCACTTTCGCTCCCCCCTATGTTCCTCCCTGAAAATGTCGCAGCTTCGCCTCCCGTTTGAAGCATTCGCTGATACAGATTCAGATACATCCTGTCTATCCCTTCGATATCTCCAAAACGACTTTCTCTTCTAACAGTTCGCCCATGGTTCGCTTTATCATCTTTCCAGCCTCGGTTGATACACAATGGGCACTTTAGTTCTGTCTCAATTGGCCATAACGAAAGTAACTCCTTTCGTACGATCAACCGGGGCTCCTACTTACCCAATCACGCCTCGTCGGTTTGAAGCGAAGCTTCGCTAGATGTGCACCAGGGCAAACTCACCGTATGTGTTCTGTACGAGAACGAAGCCGGGGAAACCCAAATGGAGTTACGAGAGTTTGGCGGTTTCAAAAGGGACCGCAAAGCGATGGCGGAGTGGGTCGCATCGTTTCGGCCACGACAAGTGGCAATGGAGAGTACCGGTATCTACTGGAAGGGCCCTTATGCCGCGCTGGAGAAACAAGGAATTTACGCCTTGGTCGTGAACGCCCGTCACGTCAAGCAGGTTCCCGGTCGCAAGTCCGATCTTGCCGACGCACAGTGGTTGGCCATTTTGGCCCGTAGCGGATTGCTTCGGGGTGGATTCGTTCCTCCGCAGGACCTACGCACTCTGCGCTTGATATCCCACCAGATGCAGAAACTGACGAGTATCCTATCCGGCGAGAAGAACTGCGCGCACAAGGTGCTCACCGACGGCGGAATCCGATTGGCGGTGGTGGTCAGCGATATTCACGGAAAATCGGCGCGAGAGATGATCGAGGGATTGTCGAGGGGAGAAACACCCGAACAGGTGCTGCAATATGCCAGCGGTCGACTCGAAGCAACCATCGATGCGCTTCTCGATGTCTTGGCCGGCGAGTCGACGGACGATCATATCTTTGTGCTCTCCGAGATGCTGGACCATATCGAGGATCTGGAAAGACGTATCGCAATTTTTGCCAGGCAGTTGCTGAGCCGGCTCGATCCGTGCAAAGCGATGCTTCAAGCGCTGCAAACGATCCCCGGCATCGACAAAATGGGAGCGGCTATGCTGCTCGTGGAGATTGGCGACTTGCCTCTTGGTCCGGTGTGTGTCCCGGCAATCATGAGTGCCTATTCCGACGAAAGTGGGCGGTATTCACATCGCAAAATGACACTGGAGAATTTTGCATCTTAAGCCAAGTCATTTTGAGTCGATTTTTGGTGTATTTTTCTCATAGATTCCCCTTTTAACAGAAGCCTGTGTGCGTTATGCAATAGGCGGTCGAGGATCGCATCGGCGGGGGTCGCTTCACCGATATATTCATGCCAATTTTCAATAGGTAGCTGAGAGGCGATAAGGGTCGATTTGAGGCCGTGGCGGTCTTCGATCACCTCCATGAGATCGTTGCGCTGTGGGACAGTCATTTTTTGAATTCCCCCAATCATCGAGGATGAGTAATTCGGCCTTGGCCAGTTGATTCATAAACCGGGGATAGGTGCCGTCGGCGTGAGCGATTCGCAATGATTCGAAGAGGCGGGGTACCCGGAAGTAGCGGACCGATAGACCTTGTCGGCAGGCCTGATTTCCGAGGGCACAGGCCAACCAGGTCTTCCCGGAACCGGTTGGGCCGGTAATCCCCAGATTTCGATGTCGGATAATCCACTGAGAGCTCGTCAACGCACTCATGGCGGAGCGCTCGATGCCTCTGGGATGACGATAATCGATATCCTCCACACAAGCGCTGATCCGTAATTTAGCGGCCTTGAGCAGAGAAGCCATGCGTCGGTTATCCTGGTGTAAGATTTCTTGCTCGACCAATAGACCAAAGCGGTCTTCAAAAGCCAGTTCTTGTGTAGCGGGTTGCGTTAGCTGTTGTTCAAAGGCTTGAGCTATACCGACAAGCCGAAGAGAACGCAATTTATCCAAGGTCTGCTGTTGTAACATTTATGTTCTCCAGACGGTCAGTGATAGTAGTGGGGGCTGCGGACATTGCTATGTAAGGGCAACTTACCTTGGGTGGGTTGGTTTTCATCGAAGGACTGTCGGTCAAGACCTTTTTTCAGGATCGAAGCAACGCTGTGATAGGTAGGTGAACCGATAGCAAGCGCTCGTTTGCAGGCGGCCTCCAAGCGCGGCTGGCTATAGCGATGAGCTTGGTCGAGTAATTCCAAACAAGCACGGTAACCGTGTTCCGGATGGGGACGGTCACGCAGTTGTCGTTTTACGATTTCCAAGGTGTAGGGGCCGATATCCTTGGCCCAATTGAGAAAACGCCCCGGCGACCATTGAAGGTGTTTTCGGTGGGATTTCGGCATGTGTTCGGAAAGGGTGGAAAAATCACCTGTGTAGGTGCGGGGATGTGCCGCCACCCGTTTCCCCTTGTGGAAAACTTCGATTACGGCTCCGCCAATACGCACATCCAGTCGCTCGCCTACTAGTGTGTGAGGAACGCTGTAGAAATGCTTATTCACTTCGATGTGGTAATCGATAGCTGCTTTTGCTTGTTTCCATTCGGCGTAATCGTAGGGCGCTGAGGGAAGTGGTCTGAG
This sequence comes from uncultured Thiotrichales bacterium, assembly GCA_964610175.1. Lineage (GTDB taxonomy): Bacteria > Pseudomonadota > Gammaproteobacteria > HK1 > HK1 > CAZSVE01. The sequence goes on along the minus strand of CAZSVE010000101.1, from coordinate 5,542 downwards.
CACCGGGTGTTCCAAGTCTTCAAAAGTGGTTTTACGACAGCCGGGGAGTTTTTGGAAAGGGCGTATATTTAGTTCTTCGAGCAGTTCCCGAATTGCTTCGTTCAGCTCCAGGAGGGAGAAGAAAGTGCAGTGACGCAAGCGCGCCAGGATCCAGCGTTCTACCAATAAAACGGTAGCTTCCACTTTGGTTTTATCTTTTGGTTTATAGGGGCGGGCTGGGACAATGGCAGTCCCGTAATGGCGAGCTAATTCCTGGTAGGTGTCCGTTGGATTCCGGTGCGTAGCGGCAGGCCCTTTTGATGGCGCTACGTAGGTTGTCCGGTACCAATAGTTTTCGGGTAGGTACCCCGCCGAAAAAACGAAAGGCCCTTTGGTGCGAGGCAATCCAATCGGGAAGCCCCTGGCTCCAAGTCGCCTCGGCATAGGTGTAGTTGGAAGCGCCTAATACAGACACAAAGACCTGGGCTTTCAAGATCTCCCCGGTGGAGGGATCGATGATATCTACCGTTGGGCCACAGTAGTCTATGAAAAGCTGCTCTCCAGCCCGGTGGCGCTGGCGCATACTGCGCTTTTGCCTGCCCGACCAGTCTCCCGATAAAGATCGCACAATAGCGGCTGTAATGGTAGGCCTTATCCCCATGGATGCTGGCGTATTCCGACCACAACAACTGGAGCGCTACACCCTTGCGTTTCAAACTCCTGGTGGATGGCAGCATAGTCCGGTTCCACCAATTGTTGGAGTGGTTTGCGTGCGCGGGAGAAAACGCACTGTTCCAGTTTTTTTTAATTCCACAGGAATGTATACACCTTGTGCAAGGCAGTCCAGATACCAGCACGATCCAGTGGCGTGGCGTCGGAGTGGGTCACCTTCAAATCACCCTGGCAATTGGGAGACAGTAACGCAGGATTGCAATGTGCTCTCCAGAAGCGGTGCAGCAGATTCAAGGTTACATTCGGCAAAGGAACCAAACGATTTTTGTTTCCTTTGGCGTTGCGGATGTAGACACGCCAATATCCGGCATCAATATCGCTTACCCGAAGACGCAAGCTTTCACCGAGTCGCAGACCAAGACTATAGACGGTGAAATAAAACACCCGGTAACTGAGAATGGCGGGTCGCCATGAACAGGCGTTTGGCTTCATCAACAGTGACAACGTCCGGGAAACGTTGGATTTTCGGCGGGAATGGAGAAAAATGACAATCACATATACACCATGTTTGTCTTTGCGAACCTGTACCTGTACCTGTATAGACGTAGACTGCTTGCCTGAGGGAGTAGTGCGTCCCAAAATTACCGGGGATGCACAAAAAAATAATGAATCACCGAAAATTGCTACCCAAAGCAGCCTCAAACCAGGATGTCTAGGTGACAATCTTGGAAATCAGGAAATTTTTAAAGCTTCCTAAGCGTAATTTTTTGATAAGCTTGATTCTCTTCAACAAGGCTCTCCAATTACCGGCAATAGTTATTACAATTCTGTCCCTGCCATAATTGCTGACCTCTAGTTTCCATTTTTTGGTGCTGTTCAATTCCATAGCTCATGTATAAAACCGCAATGTCTGGTAACCTTTGTGTTGATGGGCCGCCATCATCTTCTTTTTTCTTTGGTTCGGTTCTTTAAAAATGGAGAGGATATTCGATAGCAGTCCTTGACAGTCTTTGCTAGTCAGAATAGGGCAAAATATTTCTCTTCCGGAAGGGATAAAAATCACATGCATGCCATGCTCAATATAGCGGTCCGTGCTGCCCGCGCGGCGGCGAATATCATTATGCGTTACTCAGACCGAGTGGATAGGCTTACTGTCGCAAAAAAGGGGTTCAACGAATTCGTTACCCAGCTTGACAAGCAAGCCGAGCAAACCATTATCGATATCTTGCTAAAGGCATATCCCGGACATGGTATACTTGGAGAGGAAAGTGGGTATCGAAAAGGTAACGACTACGTTTGGATTATCGATCCTCTGGATGGCACTACCAACTATATTCATGGATTTCCCCAGTTTTCCATCTCTATTGCGCTGGCCTACAAAGGTCGATTAGATCAAGCGGTGGTTTACGCCCCGCTGCGTGAAGAATTATTCACCGCCACACGGGGAGAGGGCGCTAAGCTTAACGATCGGCGTATTCGGGTTAGCCGATGCAATGACCTCGGAAACTCTCTATTGGGAACTGAGTTTTCATATCAAGGTTTTGAACGAATCGACAATTACTTGTCGATTTACAAGACCTTTCTTACAACATCTGCGGGTATTCGCCAGACGGGTTCTGTAGCACTAGATCTTGCCTCGGTAGCCGCAGGCAGATTTGATGGATTCTGGGAGTTTGGTTTGAAAACTTGGGACATGGCCGCAGGCGTACTACTGATTCGGGAAGCAGGTGGTATCGTGAGTGACCTGCGTGGGACAAACGATTACCTTAGGTCCAAGAACATCATCGTGGGTAATCCGAGGATCCACAAAGCCATGACGCAGATAATCCGGCCCTATGAATGCTTTTTTACCACGGAAACGATAGATAATCCCAATTATGACGACATACTTTCATCAAGGGAATAGTAGAAAGATGGTGAAGGCTTCACTCGCTTCAACCTGATACCGACTGAGCCCTGCATTTATCGTTCTCGATCTGATCTCTATCTATATCCCTCAACTCCCAGAGAGTTGGTTTGCAAGTATGCTTTGAGTATCCTGCGTTTCTTCAATCTCCAAGGGCTATCCGAAATTTTTGTGGTAATCATGATTATGATCTGGCGCAAATTAGACCCCAAACATAAAAATTCCTAATCCGCTTATTTTCTGTGTCAGACAGAAACAGGATAATTCAGAAATACCGCCACGATAACATCGACGGAAGGAGAAATATTACGTGTCTAATCAAAATGCCATGATGGTGTTTTCCGGAAACTCGCACACGGGTCTTGCGGAGACCATTGTCAGCCATTTACACCTTCCGCTCGGTAAAGCAATCGTCGACCGTTTTAGCGACGGTGAAGTAATGGTTGAAATCATAGATTCGGTTCGTGGAAAAGATGTCTTTCTTGTGCAACCAACCTCACAGCCTGCCAATGAGAATTTAATGGAGTTGCTGGTTCTGGTGGATGCTGTGCGCCGAGCTTCAGCCGCACGGGTGACAGCGGTTATCCCATACTTCGGTTATGCTCGACAGGATCGCAGACCGCGAGCGGCACGCGTCGCCATTACGGCTAAGTTGGTTGCAAATATCCTCGTGGCTGCTGGCGTTAATCGGCTAGTTACTATGGATTTGCATTCCGATCAGATTCAAGGTTTTTTCAATATCCCTGTAGACAATGTATATGCATCCCCGATACTTTTGGGTGATATTTGGCGGCATAAATATGATAATCCCATGGTTGTATCACCGGATGTGGGTGGAGTAGTACGGGCTAGAGGAATCGCCAAGCGATTGGACGAGGCGAAATTGGCTATTATCGACAAGCGCCGTCCACAGCCCAATGAAGCCCAGGTAATGAATATCATTGGAGATGTATCGGGACGGACCTGCTTTATCATTGATGACATGATAGATACGGCAGGCACACTCTGCGAGGCGGCTTATGCACTCAAGCACGCCGGCGCAAAACATGTATTGGCTTACTGCACGCATCCGATTCTAAGCGGTAATGCAGTCGAAAATATCGAAAACTCCTTCTTGGATGAGATCGTCGTAACCGACACCATTCCACTTTCCGATCAAGCAAGGGAGTGCAAAAAAATACGCCAACTAAGTATTGCCGAACTTTTGGCCGAGAGTATTCGCCGTATCAACGCAGAAGAGTCAATGGGTCCTTTAATCATGGATTGATCCTGTCAATACAACTGAAGCAGTACTATCAAGTCAGTAGTCATTCGATAATCATACTGGGAGAAAGGTTTCAGATGAAAGAATTTGAACTAACCGCCAATATCCGTCACGAAATGGGTACAGGTGCGAGTCGTCGCATGCGTCGCGGCAACCGAATTCCTGCCATACTTTATGGCGCGAAAAAAGATGCTATTCCACTTTTCCTGGACACAAATGAACTCGGGAAACAGTTAGAAAACGAATCGTTTGGTTCTCGCGTTATCACGTTGAATGTGGAAAATGCCAAAGAATCGGTCGTATTAAAAGCAATCCAGCGCCACCCTGCTAGTTCTCGAGTTCTTCATGTTGACTTCCAACGTGTCAGCGAGACTAGACAATTTCAGTTACGTGTACCGCTTCACTTTGTCAACGAAGACAAGTGTATAGGTAAGAAAGAAGGAGGCGTGATCAGTCACTTGCTACCCGATGTGGAGATAACTTGTTTGCCAAGAAATCTACCAGAAGCTATTTCTGTTGATATGTCAAAGATCCAACTTGGAGAAACTCTGCATCTATCTGATCTAACAGTACCGGAAAATGTTACGTTGACAGCTTTGTCCCACGACTTGGACCAAGCCGTTGCCACTGTATCTGCACCGCGTGATTCCATAGAGGAAAAAGGAGCTTCGGAAGCCGAAGAACAGTTGACTGAAAATCCAGAACCCAACCCTTCGGACAACTAAGTCCAAATTATAGAGATATATGACTTCGCAAGATCAGTGTTCATAGAGGAAGAGGGTGTTGTTCATATTGGAAAGCCACACCGGAAAGGATTAAAAAAGCTCTGACCCCCCTGATTTTCAGGATTTCCATTTGGATATCCTGATTTGAGGCTGCTTTGGATAGCAATTTTCGGTGATTCATTATTATTTTTTGTGCATCCCCGGTAATTTAAAACGCTCTACTCCCTCAGGCAGGCAATCTGCGTCTGCACAGGTACAGGTTCGCCAAGGTAAACATGTGGTGTGCAGGTGATTATTGTTTTTCTTCATCTCCCCGATATCGGGGAGTGGTGAAGCTGAACTGCCGCTTGGTGATTCGGAAGGAACGGTGTTTGTCAACAAAGTTGTCCGGTAATGTTCGTGATGATTTACAAACGTTTTACTCTCTGGCGCGAATCTCCTTGGGGGAATTAAGCCAAACCTCATTGACCGAGCTCCGGTTTCTAGTCTCACTTGATCAGCGCCGAGGATTCCTTGCCTTGGTGGCCTCGTATAGTCTTTGCCTTTTGTCTAACAAGGCTGCGTCTTCGCCTCTATGGCATTTGGCGTTGTTCTGGTGTGACATATCGAATAGCACTGTGGTAATGCTTTTCGTTGTATCACCACACGAATTCATGCACCCATTTGCGAGCCTGTTCAACACTCTCGAAGGGGCCTCCCGGATAGGCCGAGTAGTATTTCAGGGTGCGGAACAGACTTTCCGAGTAGAGGTTATCGTCACTGACAGAGGGCAGACTGAATGAGGGAACAACATCCAATCGCTGCAAAGTGGCCAGCATAGTGGCACTCTCCATGGGACTACCATTGTCGGAGTGCAAAACCAACCCCTCTCGATGGATTCCCTCCGCCAAACATCCCTTACGAATCGGTTCATCGGCATATTCAGCGTTCTCTCGTTCATTCACCTCCCAGCCGACGGGCTTGCGACTATAAATATCCTCGACCATGTAGAGATAG
>CAZSVE010000100.1:0-10955 GCA_964610175.1 uncultured Thiotrichales bacterium | reverse complement strand
ATAATTCTCAGTTATCATCCCTACCCCCGCACGAAATTACTCCTGATCAATTCCTTCAATCTGCTTTTGTCGACGTGCGTGTAGATCTCCGTGGTGGTAATCGATTGATGGCCAAGCAGTTTCTGCACGTAGCGCATATCCACGCCGGCATCGAGGAGATGGGTGGCGCAGGTGTGGCGGAGCATGTGGGGTGTAATGCGGCGAGTCAGCTTGGCATCTTCACCGATCCGGATAACCAGCTGGCGAATGAATTGGGGGGTTGCGGGAGCCCCGCGGGTATTGGAGAGAGGCTTGTGCGATGGCCGAGGTAGTCGCGTAGCAGACGGACGAGGAGTTGCGCTATAGGGGAGGGACGGGCTCTCACCCACCCTTCCCTCCGAACCGTGCGTGCGGTTCTCCAGTCGACAGTTTATTCATCAAGACCGGCACGCTGATACCCAGGCTTCACGCATGGTGAAAAGCCCAACTTTCGCGAAGCAGGCATTGCTACATGCCTTCTTTCACCCCGTTGCCAGGGCTACCGGCATACGCTTCGTACCCCTTGACGCTTCTCCAACTTCGAGATGTTGGCTCCTACCTTCCGTTTAGCTATTTCCAGCACTGTACCAAGGTTGCTTTTGTTCGCTGCATCGTTGTCGTACTTTACGTATCTGTCTTCCCATCCCCCTTCCCTGTTCCTGGTTTTGCTTCCCAGGCGTCTCAACGGTCCTCTCTATGTGAACGGTAGGCACCTGTTTGTCTTCTCCGTTTTCCGCCTGGTTTCCCTTTGAACCCACATTATCGGTCCCTTTGAGTATTGTTCACTAGCGCTCTCCATCCGCACTATGAGGGCTCTGACCAGCCCGAGATCTCCTTGCCGGGCAGGTCTCCCCGCTTACTTCGATACACCTTGGTTCGATTCATTTTCCTGGCATTCCGTCCCCAAACATAAAATGCCGCCCTTTCGTCGTTTTATCAGCTATTTCCAACACAGAAGGTGAGTTCCAGGCTTTGCCACAGAACGGAAGGATCGCCATGTCATCCCACCGAATCGGGTTCGTCATCTTTGGCCCGCCAGTTTGCTTCTGGTTGCTCTCCACCCCACCTCGCGGTGACGCAGTTAACATTGAGCGAGGAGTCATGGCTACTCCGGTCAGGGACTTTCATCCTGCTGATATATCTCCCTCGCGGGCGCACCGTTCCCACGCCCCATTAGCTTGGGGACCGGCAATAAAGGTTCGGGACGGACTTTTTTACTATCCTCCCGTTAATAGCGATAATTGAGACAAGCCGGTAATCAGCCCGAAGAATTTTTGAAGAGCCGAATTTTTAGCGCAATCAGGAGGCCTTATGGAACTTTCCGCTGTATTAACATCCGCTCCCGAAGGTGGTTATGTTGCATTCAATCCTGAGACGGGCACGACAACGCAAGGCGAGACAGTCGAGGAGGCGTTGGCAAACCTACGCGAAGCCACTGGGCTATATCTCGAGGAATTTCCTCTGCATGCAGCATCACGCCCTCTTTTGACTACTTTCGAGGTCCCCGTACATGCCTAAACTGCCCGTTGTATCCGGCGTGGAGGCTGTGCGCGCGTTGGAACGTTTGGGGTTTGCTGTTGCGCGTCAACGAGGTAGCCACATTGTATTGCGGCGTGGCGTTTCCGGTTGTGTCGTACCAAACCACAGTGAACTGAAAACAGGCACACTGTCAGGCCTGCTCAAACAGGCAGGCATTTCAGCGGATGAATTCATGGAAGCGCTACATTCCTGATCCGGCAACCGGGGCCAGTCGACAGACAGCCACACCTTGCCCAAGAACCGAACCGTTATCACTCCTAACCCCGCACGAAATTACTCCTGATCAATTCCTTCAATCTGCTTTTGTCGACGTGCGTGTAGATCTCCGTGGTGGTAATCGATTGATGGCCAAGCAGTTTCTGCACGTAGCGCATATCCACGCCGGCATCGAGAAGGTGGGTGGCGCAGGTGTGGCGGAGCATGTGGGGCGTAACGCGGCGAGCGAGTTTGGCGTTTTCACCGGTCCGGGTGACCAGTTGGCGAATGAATTGGGGGGTTGCGGGAGCCCCGCGGGTATTGACGAGGACGTGGGGGTGATCGGGAGAGAGGCTTGTGCGGTGGCCGAGGTAGTCGCGTAGCAGGCGGACGAGGAGTCGGTCGGGGAGGAAAACGACGCGTTCGCGATTGCCTTTGCCATGGATGTAGATGCTGCCTTCTTCCAGGTTCAGGTCTTCCAATTGGATCTTGACGAGTTCTCCGACACGCACGCCGGTGGCGACAAGCAGCTCCACGCTTGCCAGGGCGGTGAATCGAAGGTGACCTGCGTGGCCTCTAGCCGCGGCCAGCAGCGCCTCCCCGTGGCAGTCTTCCCGTTTACCGAATCCCAGCCCCGGCAATGGAGCGTGCAGTAGTTTGCGGATTTCCTCTTTACCGAGGCCGCGGGGTAGACGAGAGGGTAGTTTGATCCTGATGGTGGCCTTGTGAAAAGGATTGATTTCCAGTAGCTCCTCTGTCTCCAACCATCGAAACAGCGCTTTCAGGCAGGCGATGCGACGTTTGACGCTGGCCTCCTTGAGGCTTCGTTTGCCGAAGAGATGGCGCGTGTAGCCGCGCAGCAGGTGCTTGTCGCACTCGGCAATGGAGAGGGACGAATCGGCGAAGCGCTGAAACTCGTCGAGGTCGATGAAATAGGCCCGTAAGGAATGGTCGGAAAGCTGCTTGTGGTGGCGGCAGAAGTCGAGGTAGTCCTGGCAGGCATCGCTGATTTTCATTGGGTGTGGCCCTGTGTTGTCGGTGTTGTTGTTGACCCAGGGGGAAACCTGCCACGCGGGAAGCGACAGGGTGGGTGCGTTGGTATTACCGGGAATTCGAACATGTTAGCGCTTCGCGCCAAGACGAAAGGGGATGGATCCGAGTAGCGTTCCGGCTCCCTCGGGATCTTCGTTTTTTCGATATGTCGAGAATCGGGACAGCCTCGAGCCTGCCAACGAAAAGTGGCAGGGAAATCGACCGCATTCAAGGTAAGACCGGCGAGAGAGGGGTTGGAAGAGATGGTTCGGACCCTGGAAGGTAAAAAATCGTATTGCCCAGGGATCGAAGAGGTGGGGGTCGGGATACGATTTACGGCGAGAGGGAATGAGGTGCCCTTACGCCAAAAGACGATCGACCCGATGTATCGGAAGGCTGATCACTTCCCAATACAAAAACTGGAAAAGATCCGATCCAGCAGGTCTTCCGTCGAATATTCCCCGGTGATTTCGGCGAGTGCCTGCTGGGCTTGGCGCAGGTCTTCGGCGACGAGTTCACCTGCCTGAACGGTAACCAGCTGATGCATGGCGGATTGGAGTGCCTGGCGGGCCTGTTCCAACGACGTTAGATGTCGGCGGCGGGCCAAAAAGGCGCCTTCGGTGCTTTGCTGGAATCCGGCTTCGGCCTTGAGGTGCGTTCGCAACAGGTCGATGCCGGCACCGGTCTTGGCGGATAGGCGCACTTCCAGTAGGCGTACTTCCAGGGGGGATTCGATGGTGAGCGCCTCGGGAGACATATTGGCGAGATCGATCTTGTTTCTGACGATGATGGTGGTGGGATCGGGAAATCTTGCCAGGATTTTCCGGTCTTCGTCGTGCAGGCCACTGGGTTCGTCGGTGATCAGCAGGAGAATATCGGCATTTTGTATGGCATCCATGGCACGCTGGATACCATGGCGCTCTACCTGATCGGATGTCTGGCGAAGGCCCGCGGTATCGAATACATGGAGGGGATGACCGTCTATGTGAATGTGTTCTCGGAGTACGTCCCGCGTGGTTCCGGGAATATCGGTGACGATGGCGGTGTCCTGTCCGGCGAGGGCGTTGAGCAGGGTGGATTTTCCGACGTTGGGCCGACCGGCGATTGCGACCCGGGCACCTTCGCGGAGCAGGCTTCCCTGTCGCGCCGCGCCGAGAATGGTGTCGAGATCGTCGATGATTGCCGTTAGGCGCTCACCGGTATCATCACTGGATAGAAAGTCGATGTCGTCGTCGGGAAAATCGATGGCGGCCTCGATGTAGGCCCGGAGTGCCGCCAGGCGTTCCCATAATGCGTGGATTGTGCGGGAGAATTCGCCTTGCAGGGACCGCTGAGCGCATCGGAGGGCCTGCTCGGAGGTGCTGTCGATGAGGTCGGCGATGGCCTCGGCCTGAACGAGATCGATCTTTCCGTTCAGGAAGGCGCGTTGCGAGAACTCTCCCGGCCTGGCGGGTTCCGCGCCGAGCCCGATGGCGCGTTGCACCAGAAGGTCCATGAGCAATGGACCACCGTGGCCATGGAGTTCCAGGACGTCTTCTCCGGTGAAGGAATGGGGAGAGGGGAAGAAGAGCGCGATCCCGGCGTCGATGGGGGTCCCGGTGGCATCCCGGAAGCCCCGATACACGGCATGCCGGGGGGAGGGTACGGCGCCGAGGATGGCCTGGGCGATGTGTTTCGTTTTGGGTCCCGAGATGCGGATGACACCGATGCCACCGCGCCCCGGTGGGGTTGCCGGGGCTACGATGGTGGTTGTCTCGGTCGGTAATGGTTTCATGGAAACCAGCTATTTTCGCAACCAGCTATGTCCGCCTGCCGGGCCTTGGTTGGATATCGAGGCCCTGGATGCCGTTGGAAAAGATTTCGGGAAGTGGCAAGGAAGAGACGTCTCTTATTCCGTGGGCGGATAGGTGTCGCCTTCCTTGATGGCGAAGAACATGGAGGCCTTGGCCACCGGCATGGTGGATGCTACCTCCAGTCTTTCGACATCGATCTTGACCATGAGATTGTCCTGAGCGGATATGGCGTGGAAGTATTTCCCGTCGGGCGTGAAATAAAAGGCGTGGGCCTCCTTTTTCCCTTTTCCGATCTCGATGTTCTTGATGAATTTCTGCTTGTCGAGGTCGATAATGCTGATTACGCCGTCCTTGTGGTGGACCACGAAGATGTATTTCCCGTCCCGGGATATGGCCGGATGTCCGGGACCTTTCCCGGTCTGGATGGTCTCGATCCATTTGCGGCTTTGCACATCGAGCACGTGAAGACCCGACGATCCCAGGTTGGAGAAGAAGAAATAGCGATGATCGGGGCTGAAGTTGCCGTGGTGGCCCTTGCCCTTTTCTCCGGGGGCAAGGGGAATGGGCAGGTCGGCAATCACGGTGTCGGTGGCCCTGTCGATGAGGGTGACGCTGGTTCCGTCCCTGGTGGTTTCGTTGACGGCGTAGATCGTGCCGCCGTCCGGTGACAGGTGAAGGTAATGATTGATGCCGGGGAGGGGAATCTTTTTGGTAATGACGCCCTCGGATACATCGATCTTGACCAGGGTGTCGTGGACCGAATCCGATACGTAGACGAACCGTCCATCGGGTGTCCAGAGGGGGTGCTTCATCATGGGTTTTTCGAAGCCCTTGTCTGCCTCGCCCACCTCCAGTGTCTCGGTGATCGCGTTGGAGGCCACATCCACCAGGGATAGCTCGAGCCCATCCTTGTAGACGACGGCGAGGGTCTTGCCATCGGGGGACATGGCGAGCTGGAATGAAATCGCCGGCAGGGGAATGGTTGCGATGACCTCCAGCCGATTGGCGTCGATCACCGTCAGATCGCGGCTACCCCGATTATTGACGAAGATCTTACCCTCCGGTGCCGCCGCCATTGCATGGGGGGTCTTTCCGGTCGGCAACACCTTCAGGCTTTTTTCGGTGATCAAGTCGATGATGGTTACCGAATTTCCCCCTTCACTGGCGACGAAGGCGAGACGCTCCAGGCCCGCGAAGGCTGGTCTGGCCATGAGGAATAGCATGGCAAGCATGAGGAAGGCAGGTGAGCTGATTCTCTTCGCCTGGATATTTGTTTTTTTCATTGGATTTTTCCTTGGAGATTCGAGTCACGAGTGCAATAGGTGGGTCGATATCGAAAAGTAACCCGGTTAGTTCATTATATCCGGGAAATCTCGAACAAAACGAACGGAAAATCTTTGTTCGTTTTGTTCGAGATTTCCCGGATAATGTCTGGAAATTACGTTCGGGGATCGATACCCATGAGCGCCATTACCTATGAAGAACGAGCGAAGCTTGTGCTCGATTCGACAAGGCATGACCCGATTGGTACATCGAAATTACTGTTTTGTAAATGGTGACTCATTTGTGAAGCTGAGCGGGAAACAAACAAACCAGCAAGGCCTTCTCGCCAACGCTCGGTATGCCTCGTTTCCCCACGCCTTTCGCCGGGGAACGGGAAAAGACCAAGGAACACTCCCATGCAAACAGCCGAACAGATTCAATCCGAGATCGAAGCGCTTCCACACAAAGAATACATCGAGCTTGTCCATTGGTTTTATGAACGGGACCAAGAAACCTGGGATCGTCGAATTGGACATGATGCCGAATCGGGAAGGTATGATTTTCTTGTCGAAGAAGCCCTTGAAGAAAAAAACGCGGGGAAGCTGCGGAATCTGTAAATGCATAAAACAACGGCACGATTCCGGTGCGGCTTCGATGCATTACCGTCGAACGTTCAAGAGATAGCCCGTAGAAATTACGATTTGCTCGAGGAAAACCCAAGGCATCCGTCATTGCATTTCGAAAAGGTCTGCAAGCTGTGGTCTGTCCGCGTCGGCAGAGGTCATAGCGCGACCAAGGCCGCAACCGAATCCTGTTGCCGTCCCTGGCACTGGGTTCCGGCATTCCCTTCCGGGATGACGAGGGAGGTTGTTTCAGGCGATTGCGTAGAAATTCAGAACTCCCGTCATCCCGCCATGGATTGGCGGGACCCAGTGCCAGGGATGGCAAAAACTACCCGTGAATTTTTGTCGAATCACAATCGCTAAAATCCTTCGACCAACCACGAACATTCGCGCGGTCATGTCGATTGTCGAGAAGGAATTGCATAGAGTGCTTGCCGTTAAAGACGGGGATGGATTCATATGGGTTTGGATCGGTACTCACGAAGAGTATGCCCGCATACTCGAGGACTAGCGCGCCTTTGCCATCCTACAAGGCCGATATGAACGGAAGACATCAGCGAAGCCAAGTGGGAAATAAACAAACGAGCGAAGCTTGTGCTCGATTCGACAAGGCATGACCCGGTATTGATAAAGTGAAATTAGCGCTTTGTAAGGCTTGATCCAATTGTGAAGCTGAGCGGGAAATAAACAAATAATCGGCGGGAGAACCGGAGAGGAGGAAATGCCATGACAAGATCGCTTCGGGACATCGAGGCGCCTTATGATCACGGGACGTTGGAGGGCCGCGGGGTCGTCGTCACCGGCGCGGCCACCGGCATCGGCAGGATCACCGTGGAGCGGTTTCTTGCCGCCGGGGCCAGGGTGTATCTCTGCGATGTCGATGTAAAGGCGCTGGAGGCGGCGCGCGAGGCCTTGCCCGGGTTGGGAACCGGGGTTTGCGATGTATCGCAACCGGCGCAGGTGGCGCGTTTTTTCCATGACGCCGCGGCATGGCTCGGAGGGTTGGATATCCTCATCAATAATGCCGGTATCGCCGGGCCGACTGCCCCCGTGGAGGAGGTTGCGCCACGAGATTGGGCGCATACCGTGGCAGTGAACTTGACGGGGCAGTTCCTTTGCGCGCACCACGCGGTCCCCTTGTTGAAGGCGGCGGGGGGAGGGTCGATTGTCAATGTGTCGTCCGCCGGAGGGGTCTTCGGTTATCCCATGCGTACCCCCTACGCGGCGTCGAAGTGGGGGGTCATTGGCCTGACCAAAACCCTGGCCATGGAGCTTGGTCCGTTTTCCATCAATGTCAACGCCATCTGTCCCGGTTTCGTGGCCGGTGAGCGGCTCGACAGGGTGATCGCCACCAAGGCGGGGATCCAGGGGATCTCGGTCGACGCCCTGCGCGACACCTACCTTGGCCTCAATTCCATGCACAGGTTTATTACGCCGATGCATATCGCGGAGACGATATTGTTTCTGTGCTCGCCTGGGGGCGCCATGGTTTCCGGTCAGGTGATCGGTGTCGATGGCGATCTCCAGACGCTGCGGGTGTGAGGAGGGCGCCCTCGGCTAGGTAAGAGTAGTTTTCTGGGGTCTCTTTGACCGTCTTTTTCGTCGTTCTGTCTGCTAATTTATTGGGTCGATTTATTGTGCCGATTGATTCGCTATCGGCATGTAAACCACAACCCAAAACCTAGAGAGAATACGAAAAATGAACCGAAAAACGACTTCGACCCTGGAAAGAAAGGTATTCAAGAATGGCGTAAAGCCCTCGCGGCGGATCAAACAGGCCCTGGTAGGGGGCGTCTCCATTGCCGCGACGGCGGCGATGTTGGGGATGAGTGGCCAGGCGATGGCTGAGGCAGAAATAGGTGGTGCAACGGGTAATGCACTTACCATCTCGGGTGCTACCGATACCATTGTCAGCAAGGTCGACAACCCTTCCGCTGGTGGCACTGGTACGGCTGATTTCACAGCAGATATAGGTAAGTTGGATCTCAATGGTGGTAAAACGGTTGCTGATATCAACAACATCGCCCATGACGCAACTCTAAATCTTTACGATTCCACCACCACGAGCGTGACTGGTGAGAGGCTGACAGTTACCAATAATATTGATATTTCGGATGGAAAAACCCTCACGCTAAATTTTGCGACTGATGGAGCAACGATCAACTATTCCAATATCATACTCGATGTCAAAGGATATATAGCGGGCGCTGCCGATACGACGAAAGGTGGCAACATCAAACTTTCTGGCGCGTCTACTGGGAATGCGGTGTACGTTGGGGTGGCAGAAGTCACGGGTAAGGTCAACATGACCCAAGTCGAGATTATTGGTGCAGGTGGTAATGTTGCTAAACCTGGTGGGCACGTGATGGCCACCTTCAAGTTTGTTGATACCAATGCTACCGGCGACTTCAAGGCAGACAATCTGAAAATCACCGGTGGTGATGCATCCACTACTGCAGGAGGGGCTGGTGGTGCCGCGACGACAACCATTCTTGGAGATGCGGTCATCGCCAACAATATCGAGCTGAAAGGAGGTGATGCTCATGTGGCTGGTGGTGCAGGGGGGGCAGTAAAGCTGACTGTCGAAGGGGATCTGTCGTTTACTGCACTTAGCTTCGATGTTGGCACAACGGCCACTACTAGCCTTGGGGGAACAACCACGCTGGAAATAGTCAGCGATAACGATCAAACGATTACCGGCACCCTGGATGGCAAAGCTGTGGCCGAGAACGGTATATTGACGATTCACACCAAGAGTGCTAACACACTAAAGACTGCCACTTTCAAAGGTAAAGTGGGTAGCACTAATTCGCTCAAGAAAATCGATATTGGTACCACCGTTCTGGGCGGTGCTGCCATATTCGAAGAGACCGTTGCTGCAGGCAATATTACCTTGCAGGCAGGTGATAATGCTGCTGAAAAGGCCGCTGCCACATTCAACAAGAATGTAACGGCGAGCACTCGTCTGGACATCAAGGGTGGTAGCGCCGCTGACGCGGCTGCCACCGCGATCATGATGGGTAATGTCAATGCCGCGGACTTGGTATTGACCGATGGGACGGGAGGAGCAAGCGTAGAATTTTCCGGAACGGCCCTTGATGTTGGAAACACTTATTCCCAAACCATCACGGGGATTATCGCCGCTGCTACAGATGGCCAGGGTAGTATTGCGGTAAAGAATACGGCGGGAACCGTTAAATTTGCCGATGCAATCGGTATCGCTGCTGTTCGATTGAAGGCGATTACGCTTGATGCCAATTCCAAGACGATATTCGATGCAGCCATTCATGCCAATAGCCTGACGATTGGGGGAACGGGTACTTTCAAGGCCACGAAGAACCTTGGGGGCACAACTCCTTCTACCCTCGATCTTTCCACAGGATCCAAGATTATCATTCCGGAGGCGGCTAAGAGCACTACCGCCGATGCCACCAAGGCGGTTTTTGGAAATAGTGCTGCTGCGGGTGCCATAACCGTCAAGACCCCGGCTACCGCGGAGAGCGTTACCGTTTATGTAGACTCGACGAATGTAGTGACTGGTGACAAGATTGTTCTCGTCAAGAGCAGCGCAACTATTGCCACTGCTACTGATGGTACCGGCTTTAATGCAGCGGCCCTCGAATTCGACGGAAACGACACAGGACAGGTCTTCTCCGTGGACAATACCAATACTGATGACTCTATGATTGTTCTCGTAGCAACGGATAAGTCGTCCAACAACCAGGAAAATCTCGATACCGCCGTTACCGATGTCTCCCAGCACATCGTTCAGAGTATCGGGAGCACCATATCGTCTCGCATGAATTTCACGCGTTTCGAAGGTTTTCGAGGCAATGGGTCCGGGTCCATGGGTTACGACAAGGGCATCTCTCCCGGCGATAACGCGGGCATGGAGCGAGGCGTCTGGGTCAAGACCTTGGGGAATTGGATCGAGCAGGACGACAAGGGTGGCATCAGCGGCTACGATGCGGACATCTATGGTGTCGTGGTCGGGATGGATGCCGAGCTAACCAGAGATATCCGTGCCGGTGTCGCCTTCGGTTATTCCAATGCCGATGTGGATGGCAGTGGGGCGGCCAGGGCCGATGTGGATCAGCACCATGTCTTCGTCTATGGTGACTATACGGGTGGGAGATTCTATCTGGAGGGCATGCTGGGTTACGGGCGTGGCAATAACGAGACCTCGGATCTCGATGGCACTACCCTGCGAAAGGCCGACTACGGCGCCGATCAATATATGGCCAGCGTTGGCGGCGGTGTTCCCCTCCATATGGGGGATGGCGTCTTCGTGACCCCGAAGGCCAGTTTGACCTGGACGCATATCGAGACGGATAGCTACATCCGAAGTGATGGCGTCGATGTCGAACCGAGTGACGTCGATAGCCTTACCGGCGCCATCGGAGCGGAAATGCATCATGGGATGAAGCAGGAAAAGGGCTGATATGTTTTGACCTGTCAAGGTTCCTTATAGTGGGATGGATAAACCCGTGGC